>JBBAEA010000001.1:0-99690 GCA_041656175.1 Bradymonadales bacterium
TCTTTTTGCAAAAGACAAAAGGTTCCCCCCGCACCCCCCTCCAAAAAAGAAAGCACTCTTTTAAGCTTTTTTCGAATAAAATGTCATTCTATCTTCTACCTGCCTTATTTAATTAGCATTATTAACTTATGATTCTCTACAAAATGTCTCATTTTGTTTAAAACTGTATCGGATTTGTAAAATTAGATTCACCATTTCTAGCCGTGCAAAGGTCTCTATTATTTTGAAAACTCGTCTGGCTTTCGTTATTTTGATCAAGGGCAGGTTTGAAAGCTGCCCCCTACTCATTTTGCATCGATCAGAGTATCCTTAAGGAAGCTGCGAACAATCGCTTCGGGGGCGTTACGGGGGGCTGGCCCCCCGTAGAGGGGGTAGACGCAAACCCGCGCACAGCAAGGGGTTGCGGCGTAGGGGGAAACTTCCCCCACCAAAAAACAAAACATCGAATGCATAAGAGCATGCTTAGGTGATTTACCTCAGTACGAAATAAGAATGAAAGTTCTACAGCTTCACAAATTTAGGGCGAAGTTAGCGGCAGCCGCTTTGGCGCTCATGCTTGCGACGTCGTCCGTGAGCTTTGCACAAGAGCTAAAGCAGGGGGAATTTGTGCAAGATAACGATGCTTTAGACGTGGTGATTTCGCATCTGACACGTGAAAGTGAAGCTATCGTAGCGGCCTTAGAGCGTATGGCAGTGATTTGCGACACGCGTTGTACGCCCTTGGTAGCCGAGCTTATGCGCCACGAAGACTTGGAGGTGCAAGTCGCTGCGATTCGAACGGCAGCGCGTTTGGCAGATGCCCAGTACTTGCCCGCACTAACATGGTTATTGCGTTCAACGGGAGTGGCGGAGCTCAAAGTCGAAGCAGCACGCGCCATTTTGGCTATTGGTGGTGATGATGCGTTGCGTTCTTTGCTTCACATGATCGATCCACTCAAAATCGACGTTACGCAGCTACTTATTGTCGAGAGCTTGTTGCAAGAAGGTGATACGCAATACGTTTCGCTACTCATCGATTTGGCCGAAGAGCCCATGTTTTATGCAAGCGTGCTCAACGCTTTGGAGGCGCAGAAAGAGCTTTTAAAACCTGAGTTTAAGCGCGCTTTGCGCGACAGTGCAGGGAGTAGGCGAGAGTTATTACTATTGCGGATTATGGCAGATATTGGCTTGGGGCTATGGACGCCGCGTTGGGACGCATTGCTACTAGAGCAAACACAGGCATTGGGGCTACTTTCGGAAGTGATAGCGCCTGTGGACGATCTAGAAGCGCAGCGTTGGCTACTCAACGTTAGCAAGGACTGGAGTGAGCGCGTGTTACTGCGGGTTTTACCCAAGTTAAATCCAGTACACGGTTACAACATGGCGAGCAACTGGGTGATGGATTACAAGTCAAGGAGCTACGCCGTAAAACGGGAAATCCTAAAACAGTTTGCGAAGACAAAAAACTTGTTTTCTCTCTCTTTACTCCAAGAAGAAAGCGCTACAGCAGAGAGCGAAGAGTTGCGGTTTTTGGCGTTAAAAGCGCTTGCACAATATGGAGAGCGCCTTGAAGTTCGTGAGGTTTTCGCGGAACTACTGCTAAGTTCGTCCAAGAAAATGCGCTACTTAGCCGCGGAGTTTTGGCTCCAACAAGACGACGCCAGAGCGTTTTTACTCGACTTTTTAAAACGTCATGCTGGAGAAGAGCGAAGTGCAGAGGCACTTTGGGCTTATGCGCAAGTCCTTCTACCAGAGGATCGCGCTGAGGCGCTTGAGCTCGTTAAAGCGTATGACGAAGACTGGAAACACGCGCTTTCGTACAATGCACTGCTCTTGCGGCGAAAACTAGGGGACGTTCCAAAAGTTAGTGCTTGGGCGAACTACGAATCTGCCCCCCCGCATACACAGCGCTTGCTTTTACAGATTTTGATGGAACAGCGTCCCGATGAAGCGGCTACGTGGCTTCGTTATTGCTTAGCAGCGCAGGATACTGCAACTCGTGGCTTGGCGCTTTGGGGCATCGGGCGCTTGGATATACACGAGGACTGGGCGGAGCTCGCGCTTCGTGAATCCTTGCAAAGTTCGGATCCTATTTTACTCATTAACGCCTTAGCCTCGGTTGGGGTTCTAAAACGCGCGAGCTTTGTTCACGCGGTGTCAGCGCATATATATAATGATAACGACTATGTTGTGTACAACGCGCTCTGGGCTCTGCAACAGTTGAAAGTTTTACCCTCGCATGGGGAGCTTCGCGCTTTGTACTTTAGAAGCAAGACGCTGATTTTGCGTCAGCTTTTAGCGCGCTTATTGTCACTTCCAAGCGCCTACGATATGGCTGCTAAACAGGGTAACAAGGATTATTTTCTTGGTATAAGTGTTGAATTCCAAGGCGAGCGAGTAGCGGGTGAGAATGTTATTTTGCTTTACCCCAACGGAGCCTTGCAGCTGCTACAGACTGATGTAAACGGGCGCATCGAATTACGCGGTCGTCATGCACAAGGGATAGTTCATATTCAGTAGCGCGACACAATTTATGAGAGCTTTGCGCGGGGGGAACCCTGTTCTTTGTGGCAAAGAAAATCAGAGTTTCCTTTGCCACAACAAGCCAAGATTGTACTTAGCACAGCAGTTCGTCTTAGCTTTTGGAACGGGGCTTTGGCTTGCAAAAGGGCATAAAACATAGGATAATTAAGGAGTTTGGCCTTGCTGTTGTTCACAGGAGTATTGGCCCAAAAGCAGAGGAAGATATGATTAGAGGTAGTAGATTAGATGTTTCGGGGGATGTGCTAGCGTTTAGGCGCACAAAAATCGTTGCGACAGTGGGGCCAGCGTCATCAGATGAAGAGACACTACTTGCGCTGATTAAGCGCGGCGTGAATGTTTTTAGGATGAACTTCTCGCATGGAACCCATGAGGGACACAGGGAGAGTTTCGCCAACATAAAGGCGGCGATTGCGCGTAGTGGCGAACATGTAGCGATATTGGGCGATTTATGTGGACCCAAGATTCGCGTTGGTCGTTTTGAGAATGGAAGCATAGAGTTGATCGAAGGCGAGCAAGTAACGGTGACGGTGCGCAAAGTCAAGGGTAGTGAAAAACTGATACCTTCTGAATATGCCATGCTCGCCAATGACGTGAAACAAGGTGATCGTCTGCTACTCGCTGATGGAACACGCGAACTGCGCGTCAATAGCGTTGAAGGAAGCGAAATATTGTGCACGGTGATTCGTGGCGGTGAACTCTCGGATCGCAAAGGCATCAATCTACCTGGCGTCGACATTTCAGAGGCTTCCTTCACAGAAAAAGACAAAATAGACGCCGAACTCGCCTGCGAATTAGGGGTAGACTACTTGGCATTATCGTTTGTTCGTGCCGCTAAAGATGTTGTGGAGTTAAAAGAATTTCTCTGCGAGCGAAACGCCTGCATCCCCGTGGTATCGAAGATCGAAAAAGTCGAAGCCCTCGATCGCATGGAGGAGATTCTGGACGTTAGCGACGTGATCATGGTGGCACGCGGAGACTTGGGCGTAGAGATGCCAGCGCAGGATGTGCCGCTCGTACAACTAGAACTCACAAAGATGGCGATTGAGCGCAATAAGCCAGTCATTATCGCCACGCAGATGCTTGAGTCTATGATCGATGCGGGTTTCCCGACGAGAGCCGAAGTCACAGACGTCGCTTGGGCTGCCATGAACGGCGCTGATGCTGTTATGCTTTCGGGCGAAACAGCGGTTGGGAAGTATCCCATTCAAACCGTTGAAATGATGGATAAGATTGTTCGCGTCATTGAGGGCTACCAATCCAAACGAGATGGGTTTTTGTCCTTGATAACGCATGAGAGCCACGCGTTTTGTTTGGTAGACGAAGATGAACGTTTACTCGAAGCGCTAGCGCGCTCTGCGGTTATGACAGCACGTGAACTCAATGCGCGCGCTATCGCGGTTTGTGCAAAAAGCGGGACAACATGTAGGATGGTTGCACAAGAACGACCGTCGGTACCCATCATCGGGATGGGAACAAGCGAGCGAGTTTGTGCACGCATGGCACTTTACTGGGGCGTTCTACCTGTTTTAATCGATAACGATGTTGTTAAAGCGCCGTGGGAGCACATGGGCAAAATTTTACACCGCGACGACGTTATGCCCATGCTCGACGAAAATAAACAGCAAGTGGTGTTGGTAACACTTAGGGATAGCCGTTTGGCGCTAACCCCATCCATCAAGGTTCTCATCGACTAAAGGTGCAACGATGGATAATAAAGCCTTAATTGGGCGACGAATACGCAACGGCGGAATAGAGCTGGAGTCGGTGATCGGTGTCGGCGGCATGGGTTGTGTATACATGGGTAAGGATCTTATTTTAGGCCGCCCCGTCGCCGTTAAGGTGATGCATCCAGAGTTAATGGACAAGCCAGGACTGCGACAGAACTTTAAAGCTGAGGCTATCGCTGCAACATGTCTGTGGCACCCCAACATTATTCAAATCATCGATCTTTGGGACGAGGATGACGGAACGTCTTGCTTGATCATGGAGTTTGCGCCAGGCGTCACTTTAGCCGACGTCATTGAGAAAGACTTCCCTATCGCTACACCAAGACTGATTAGAATCCTGAGCCAGATCCTTACGGGTTTACAGGTTGCACACGATGAAGGGCTCATACACCGCGATCTTAAACCCGAAAACATCATGCTCCATGACTTGCCGGGCAACCCGGACTTTGTGAAGATCCTCGATTTTGGTGTTGCCAAACGCATGGAGCATATGACGGAGACGCGCGAGGCCATCACCGGGACGCCACATTTCATGAGCCCGGAGCAGGCGAGTGGGAAGAAGACGGATCCGCGTAGCGACTTGTATTCTGTGGGCGTACTTTTGTATCAAGCGATAACGCGAGAACTCCCCTTTATTGACAGCGCTGTGCCGGTGCTGGAGAAGGTTAAAAATACCGAACCACTGTTGCCCACCCTAACGAATTACGGCAGTTACGTCGATCCAGCACTCGAACCGATCTGTCTCAAAGCCATGGCCAAGGATCCACAAGAGCGCTACCAAAGCGCCCAAGAATTCCGTACGGCACTACTACAGGTTTTGTCTCCCGAATTTGAGGGGATAGACGACAACACGCTCAACAACAATAACACTCCAAATCCCGTTAGCGTCAGACTGCGTCAACCCTGCTCCAACGTCTCGGTGCTAACCCGACAACTACGCTTCCTACACCCCGTTATCCCAGAAACGGAGTACAAAATCCTAGTCAAAGCAAGAACCGAGTTCGAGACGCAGATCAACAGTTTTGGCGGACACTTTGCAAACCACTTGGGTAATCTTTCAAGCGCGTTTTTTGGCCTTGATATGTCGCAAAAACAAGCTGCAGGACAAGCGATTTTATCGGCACAAAAACTCATCAAAAACGAGGAGCGCAATCCTAATCGTTATTTTAGCCAACACTTTGGTATTGCAGGTGGCGACCTCATTATTCGCGATAAGTTTCAAGACATACACGGGCTTGCTCTAGAGAAGTCCATAGAACTTGCCCAAAGTGCGTCTTCGTCCGAAATATGCGCGGACGCTAACGTCGTTGCCAACGCGCCCGAGTACCGATTTGAAACGATACATGGGGCCGAGAAGTGCTACCGCGTGCTTGAGTCTATACCGGAACTCGCGCCTGTCTCTATAGTCCCCGAGATCTACATTCCCGTACTTGGCCGCGAGGCCGAACTAAAAGTCCTTTATGAGGCTTTCGAGAACATCATTGTAGATCGCAAATGCGTTCGCATGGCCATTACTTCCAAAGTTGGCATGGGCAAGACACGCTTGCTTAACTTCGTCTCGCGTCACGCTAAACTGCGTTCCATACCAGTTTTTCGCATTCAAGCTGAGCGCTTCGCCATGCTGCGCCCAGCATACGCATTAGCACGACTGGCCAATAATATTCTCGAGCACTACGAAGGCGCGCTGATGCTTGATGAACACAGCCAAGCTGTCATCAAATCCTTAATTGAGGGCAAGGGCGCACAGCAACATTGCTCGCTCTTTTGGCTTGATTCGGTAACCTACGCAATGCACGAAATGCTGCACGCGGTTCCCGAGACCTTTATCTTTATTTGCGATAACTTCGATTATATCGACGCTGTATCCTTCTCTATACTCGATCACCTGCTCATGAAATTCCCCAAAAAGAGCAGCATCTTTGTATCGGGTGACTACAGCTCAGAACTTATTAGCGCGTTTTTAGAATCAGCAGAAGAGTTGCGCTTAGAGGCTATATCCGATGAAGATATTATGGCGTTTTTGCGTTTAAGTCTCCCCAAAATAAGCATCGACATACACCAACGAGCCATCGAACTTTGCCAAGGTAACCCCGAGCACCTACGCCTTTTAGTAGACTACCTCGAAGAGAGGCAAAGCTACGGAAACGTGATGCTCCCCGAGTCCATCCCCGCACTCATTATCGCAAAACTCGAGAGAATCCCAGAACTCGCTCGCCGTGTACTCGCCATGGCCGCTTGCTTAGGACGTAGCTTCCCTTACGAAGTGCTCTTTGAGGCCTGCCCAAACACGTGGAACATCACTCAAGCACTACCCATTTTAGAAAAATACAAACTGCTCCAAAGACGTCCATACCAAAATGAACTTTGGCTAGAATTTGTATGCATCGACGTTATACGCATCGCCGCTTCCCAACTTACAGAGAGCGCCCTAACCAACATCCATCAACGCTTCGCCAAATACTATTACAAACTCAACACTGAAAATGCCGACAAGTTCTACCAACTCTCACGCCACCTCTACCAATCGAACGAAGTCGACAAAGCCTTCACCTGCCTCTCTCTAACGGCACAAAAAGTATTTGACCACTACGGCGCAGAAGCCACTATCCCCGTTCTCAACACGATCATGGAGTTCGCCCACAACGTCCCCGACCCAAGCCTATATAGCGAAGAAATCTTTCTCGCCGTCACCCTGCTTATCTACGCACGACACAACGAAGAAGCGCTCGAACTGGTCAAACTCGTCAAAACCTACCCACCCACCGATGCCTACTACAAACAGCAAATCCTCGTCGTTGGCTGCTCTTCTAAGCAAATTGCCCCCATGCACATCATCCACAAGCTCAACATGGCGCTGGACTCCGCAATAAAATCCCTAGCTTACCGAGCCCTAGCCCACTACTACCTCGCCCTCAATTACGACAATATGGGCAACTCATTCGACGCCATACGCCACATCTCACGCGCTGTCGAAATCTTCGAAGAGAACGACGAATACGCGCCCCTCATCTTTAAAAACATCAGCTTTTATGCCTATTTTTTTTATATTCATATCCTCCAGAATGCAAAACAATACGCACACGCCGAAGAACAGATGCGACGCGTACTGAAGCGCTTTCCCGAGTACAGCCCGCCCTACATCCGCGCAGCCTACCAATTGACCCTGGCTCTCTCCCCCGAACGCAGCGACGAAGCCCGCGCCATCCAAGAGCGCATCATTCAAAGCGCCGACGCCTGCACCGACTACTTCACACTCGCCTCATGCCTCTCCGACACGGCCTTTGCCCTTGAAGACTCCAACCCCGAACTTTCGATGCTCCGTATGCAGAGGTCCCTTAAATTATGCGACATTTTAGGCTACAGCGCGCTTAAGCAGAATATTGTTAGGCGTCTCCAGAAAAGCCAAATCTTCTCTCAGCCCGATCTGTAAGCAGAATCCTATTGCTTTTTTTTGTGGGGGAGTGCCCCCTACGCGCGGGCTTCCTCGTAAATATCACAATTCGCGCCTTATTTTGTGCGCTGGATGGCATGCATTCCATCCAGCGCACAAAATGCGCTCATTGTGATATTTCCTCGGCGATCCCGCGCTACCCCCCAAAAAACCAAACTGAGTTCGAACAAGCCAAGATAGCCTTCCACTCTTTACTCTAGCTGCTATTTCACTGCTTTTGCATTTAGCAAAGTTTCCCTAAGTTGATAGCATTTTGGGGTTTTGCTTCCTACAAAAGTTCTCATTTTGCAAAAACTTGTGTCGTTTTGTGAAGTTAACTTCACTATTTCTAGCCGTGCAAAGGTCTCATTTATGGACTTTATTTTTGACCTTCGCTCGACTTTACTGAGCTTACGCTAAGGTTTTTGATTGTTTTTTTCATGGTTCAGAGCGTGTCTAGGAAAATTTTTAGCGTTGTTGGTAGCCGCTACGCCGTCGTAAGACTAAGAGCATGCTAAGCATAAGTGCTAAGAAAAACGCAAATTTTGCAGGCAATCGCGTGCGATGATGGATTTGGCAACCACAACTATGCGCAATAAGCATTACATCGGCGAGCTCGCCTTCTTCAATGATGACATCGACTTCTTCGCCGCTTTCGCTGTCTATGCAAACACCGTCTTCGTTACAATCTGAACCTTGCGGACAGGTGCCACAAACACCACCGCAACCATTGTCGGCGCAAGAATTCTCAGCGCATTGGGGTACACATACGCATTGACCTTCAGCGTTACAGCCTAAACCGTCTTCGCACTCTCCACAGCTACCGCCGCAAGCATCGTCACCGCATGTTTTGTTTTTGCAATAAGGTTTACATGGGCGACAAAAACCGTCTACACAGGATTCTCCCGTTTCGCAGCTACCACAACTTCCTTCACAACCATCGGATCCACAATACTTCCCATTACAATCTGGTATGCAACTGCAGCTTCCCTTTATACAACTAGAACCTTCAGAACACGTACCGCACAATCCACCACAACCGTCGCCTCCGCAATTCTTACCCTCACAGTTGGGCTGGCATTTGCATTGTGCATCGACACATTCAAAACCTGTATAACAACTACCGCAAGTTCCACCACAGTTGTCGGGACCACATTCCTTTCCATCGCAGTTGGGCTTACACACGCATTGACCA
Organism: Bradymonadales bacterium; assembly: GCA_041656175.1. Taxonomy (GTDB): domain Bacteria; phylum Myxococcota_A; class Bradymonadia; order UBA4248; family UBA4248; genus JBBAEA01. The sequence continues at coordinate 8,876 of JBBAEA010000001.1, forward strand.
GCACTGCAAGTATGCGTTGCCGGGCAAGTGCCGCACGTGCCACCGCAAGCGTCATCACCACATGCTTTTCCCGAACACTGTACTTGGCACACGCACTGACCGGCGCTGCATAAGTGGTTTGCGGGGCAAGTTCCACAGCTCCCCCCGCAACCGTTTGGGCCACAGTTTTTGCCCGAGCACTGCGGTTGACAAATACATTGTCCAGAGCTGTTACAGTTGTGGTTTGCGGGGCAATTTCCACAGCTACCTCCGCAACCGTTTGGGCCACAGCTTTTGCCCGAACAATTTGGAGTACACTCGCATGTTGGAGCTGGTAGGCCAAGATAAGCACCTTGGCTGACCCAGTAAGTGAGCGAACCACCGCAACCTGGAGTTGCTTTATAAGGGTCATCGTTACCATAGTTAGGTACATTGACACCAAAATGCAGGTGTGGTCCCGTAGAGCAGCCAGAGCTTCCGACGCGTCCCAATTCTTGGCCACAACTTACTCTCTGGCCTTTGCTAACCTTTACAGTGCCCTTTTTCATGTGGCAGTAGATGGTTTTCTTCTTGTCGTCATGCTGAATTTGCACGTAGTTGCCACAAGATGTGGCAGCACCGCAGTGTTGATTTCCTTGAACTGAAGTTTGGCGATCATAATATCCATCGGCAGTTGCTATGACTACCCCTGGGGCGGCTGCAACGATGGGACGGCTGCCATTGCTATCCATCCCCGCAAAGCCACCTATTCCGTAATCAGTTCCTGTGTGCTGGTCGTAGGTTTTATATTTACAGTTCCAATCTCGTGTTACGCCCCCACTTCGGTTGAGATCATAGTAGGCTGTAATGTAGCATCCACCGTAATTATTACACTCGCTTAGCGGCAAACGATACTGTTGCGCAAAGGTGGAGGAAGCCCATAAACTAAGGGCAAAAATAAAACATGTCGTAGCAAGGAGAAAGCGTAAATTATTCATCATTATTTCTCCTTTAAAGCTTCAGCCTTAGCGGTTTTAAAGTTAATCTTCCACCATTCTCCAGCCCCCGCGTCGTAGACCAAAGTATCATTATCTAAAAACCTCATACCCTCGGTATTGGCGACTACGGGTACGAAGCGCGCCCCAGCAATATCACTCGGGGCTAGCCCTTGGTTCGTAATTTGTCGTAAACCCTCGCCGTTCGCATTGACGCCGTACCAAGACGCGATGCCGCTGCGAGTCGATATGAAATAGATCGCATCACCGTGTGGCGAAAAGATGGGAGTACTGTGCTGCCCATCGCCTTCAATAATAGTCGCAATTTTTTGCCCACTACGACTTTTGATGTACAAAGCGGAAGATTCCATATTGGGATCTAGCTGCGAAACTACAAAGCGCGAACCCAAGTTGTCGATAGCAAAATCGGCATAAACCTCTTCTGCAATAGTGGCGCCTTTGCTAAGATCCATAAGTTTTCCATCTTTAACAGCGAAGGGCTCATCTTTATCGTTAAAACGGACTCTCTCCGCGCGTTCAATAACGAGCTGTTTTTTACCATTCTTGCCGATAATATAATAATCAGACTTTACTCGTTCGGGGCCATATTCTAGCCTCTGTTGATCGCTTACTTTGAGTAGGTGGCTACCATCGCGCAAAGTGGCCTGAATTTTTAACACTTTGCCCGGTACTAGTTGTGGGATCACGAGGTTCTCGGCATATGCCGACGAAGCTGCATCACTAAAGCCAAGCGCCAAACCCGCAATAAGCGCTGCGGTGAGAACAAAAGATAGTCTTAGACTCATAAGATGCCTCCTCCTGTGCTAGGGAAACTCAGATTTATTTTGGGGCTCCGCCCCAAACCCCGCTAAGGGCGATAGCCCTTAGAACCCTTTTTTTGCGTACTGCTTGATTTGATTGACTTTATTTTAAACGCTCGCCTAGTTTTCCTTACTTTGCTCTAGTGACTTTTTGACCATTTTTGTATTGATCAGAGCGTCACTAAGGAACTCATAGGTAAGTATGCTCAACAACATAGTTCCCATTCTAGCAAACGCACTTTTCCAAACATCAGTGTAGCGAAGTTATAACTCAATTGCTAGCGATTTTTTGAACAGTTGTACAAAGGGCAGCAGCCAAAAAGCAAAACAAAATGACGGCAACACAATGATTACGAAAAGCACGCCATGGTTCATACAGCAAGGGCAGCTATGAACGCTGCCCCTTGATTATACGAATTCGAAGTGAACGATAACATGTGGGAACTTGCCCAATTTTTGTTTTATTATTTTTGCGGCTTTATGGCGTATAATCTCTTGCATATCGCCGTGCTTAGCCGAACTAATGATAGTTCGCTTAAGCTCATCCTGCATATCTTTGAGGAAGGATTTGTCGCTGCTAATGCCAAACTCCTCAATTCGCAGCTCTCCGCGCAATTGCTCATCTTTATTAAGCGCCCCCCCGACAAAGAGCATACCGTTGTGGCCTAAAACTTTTTTTTCGCGGGCGCAGTCGCGATCCATGCCATCTAAAGATTTACCCACGACGTATCGTCGCGAGGGGATGAAGCTTTGCTCCAACTCGTGTCTGTCTGAGAAAAGTTTTAAAGTATAGCCTTCCTCTATGGTTATTGAGCGATCTGGTGAAGGTTGCATATCATCGGCTAGCGCTTCATGCATGCTCAAGCGGCGGTAGTCGCCGTGTATGGGTACAAATATTTCGGGTTCTAGGAGTTCGATCAATAATTCGAGTTCCTTGCGACCGCCGTGTCCCGAGCTATGGAATACAGCGTCTCTTGGGTTAAAAAGGGAAGCGCCTTGACGGTAGAAGCCATCGACAATCGCGCCTACGCGCTTTTCGTTACCTGGGATCTGGCGAGCCGAGTAAATCAGTGTATCGCTAGGACGCAAGCGAATATTATTGTGTTTAGCCTGCGATAACTTGTAGAGGCTTGAGGCGCGCTCACCTTGGGAGCCCGAGATAACAACAACGATGTTTTCGCCAGCTTCTTCAATCTTGTGTTCGGCAACGATTTCCATGTCGTTTGGCATGCTAAAATAGTTCAGCTCGCGCGCGATACCGAGGTTGGAGTTTAGCGAGCGCCCGCAAACGGCAATTTTGCGATTCGCCGCTGCCGCCGCTGTAAAAATAGATTGCAAGCGTCCGATGTTTGAAGCAAAAAGCGTGACAAAGATTCGTCCCTTTAACTTTGTAAAAACTTCTAACAAATCGTTGTAAATATCGAGCTCACTGGCCATGGCGTCGTCGACTTCGACGTTTGTGCTATCGGCTAAAAGTACGCGCACTCCCTCATCACCAAGCGCTTCGAGTCTTGCTAAATTCGTCTTGGCGCCTGCCATCGGTGTGTTATCTATGCGCCAATCTCCCGAGTGTACGATGGTTCCCGCGGGTGTGTAAAAAGCGTACGCTACGCTACCCGGAATAGAGTGGCAAACGTCGATGCACTCCACACGGCAATCACCCAAATTAAACTCTTCTTTGGTGTTGATCACATTAAACAATACGCTCGATAACAACTCATGCTCCGTTAGCCTACGCTTTACGAAAGCTAGCGTAATGTCGGTGCCGTAAATAGGCATCTTCCCGCGAAAGCCTCTTTTTTGCATTGTTTTGAGTAAGAAGGCGATCGCCCCAATATGATCTTCGTGCGCATGCGTTAACACAATGCCGTCCAAAGGCTGTGTTTCCAGAACACTAAAATCTGGCGTGATAAGATCCACCCCCCAGTCATCGTCGGCGGGGAACATGATGCCGCAGTCAACCAATATACGACTTTTCGCACTTTCTAGCAGCATGCAGTTCATGCCAAACATGCCGCTTCCCCCGATCGATGTGATCTTGAGCAGCGCGTTGTCCTCTGTTTTCTCTCTTCCTTCCCTTTTCTCTTCTTCCATTATCTCTCTTGAATTTTGCAAGTTATTCTCTTTTTTCCTCGCTCGTGTTGAGCGTTCTATGGGTTAATAATATTTTCTTACTAAGTTTTAGCATGTGCTAAAGCAGCCAAAGCTCTCGTAGCAGCACAACGCAACGGGGCGGCATTCATTAAATTAGGGGGGTAGCGCAAGATCACCCGCAGAATCGGCATCTGAGCGCATTTTTTGCGCTGGATGCGCGGATTGAGCGCATACAGCGCAAAAAATAGTGCGCGAAGCCGCCGATTATGCGGGAAGCTTGCGCGTAGGGGGGCAATGTTGCCCCCCACCAAAAGACAAAAAAAACGTGTAAAATCAATGCCTCACTTATTCATCATCGTCGCTTAGAGTTGCCTCGGCTTTGTGCTTCACAAAGACTTGTGCGATGCGGAATCGCTCCATGGCGGTGACGGTGTAGCTAAACTCGCCTTCTTGTACTTCGTCGTGGATTTTGGCGACGCGGCCGAGTTTTTCCATGATAAAGCCGGAGACGGTGTCGGAGTCGGCTTCGATGTTGGCGGTGCCAAGGTATGAGAATAGGTCGCTTAGGAGCGTGGCACCGTCGACGATGTAGCCGTCTTCGGTTTGTCTGATGTCTTCTTGGCTTTCGGGGTCAAATTCGTCGTCGATTTCGCCGACAAGTTCCTCGAGCACATCCTCGACAGTGACTAAGCCCGATGTGCCACCATATTCGTCGACTACGATGGCCAAGTGCGAGCGTTGGCGTTGCAAGACTTCAAGGGCGGTGGAGATGTTGGCCGTTTCGGGGATGTAAACAGGGTCGCGGGTGAGTGAGGCGAGTGTGGCGGTGTCGGATGAGCGTTGTGCGGCGACCATGTCTTTGAGGTGAACGAATCCGAGGATGTCGTCGAGGCCATCGCGGTAGAGAGGGTAGCGGGAGTGGCCAGCTTCGAGGGCGAAGTTGAGCGCTTCGTCAAGGGGCATGTCGACTTGCAGGGCGCAGATTTTTCCGCGTTGTACCATGATTTCGCGCGCGCTAAGGGCGGAGAAGTTAAAGACCTTATCGAGCAGCGTTCCTTGTTCCTGAGTGATGGTGCCGTCCTTACTGGAGTGCTGGGCAATGTTTCGCAGCTCTTCTGCCGATATACCCACGGCGTGGCCAGCTTCGACGGGTTGGACGTTAAATAGGCGCAAAACCCCGTTTGATGCTTTGGTCAAGACCCACATCACGGGCCTAAAGACCCAGTGAAAGATTTGCATGGGTAGTGCTACAAAGATGCTGACTTCGATGGGTTTTGCGATGGCAAGGCTTTTGGGCGCGATTTCGCCAAGGACGATGTGGAGGAAGGACACGATCGAGAAGGCGATGACGAAACTGATGTAGTGCGACAGATCTTCTGAGATCGGTAGTTGCAACCACATAATAAAGGATAGCAGATGGCGATTGATGGCGGGCTCCGCCAGCCAACCCAAGCCAAGGCTAGCGAAGGTAATGCCTAGTTGCACCGCCGATAGGTAGCTATCAACGGTGTGTAGCACATCAAGGACGCGACCTGCTCCGCGGTTGCCGCCCTGCTTGAGAACCTCCAGTTGCGATGCTCGAACGCGTACAAGGGCAAATTCGGCTGCCACAAAAAAACCGTTTGCCAAGAGCAATAAAACCACTAAAACTATTTCAAACATATGTGTATTTTAAGAAAACCCCCCGCCCTTTTGGGATAAACCCCAAAGCAATTATAATATATAGCGTCCTAAGTCTTCATCTTCAATAAGATTCTCGATGTGCTTGCGAACGTAGTCGGCATCGATAACGACTTTTTGCGCTTGCATTGAGCAGGCGTCAAAGCTGAGTTCATCGAAAACGCGTTCAATCACCGTGTGTAGTCTACGCGCGCCGATGTTTTGCATGCGCTCGTTCGCCTTTGCCGCCGCATCGGCCATCGCCTCTATCGCGTCATCGCTTACCTCGACGTCGAGGCCTTCGGTTTTTAGTAGGGCGATATACTGCTTAACCAAGCTGTTGTGCGGTTCGCGCAGAATGCGCACGAAGTCGTCTCGCGTTAAGTTATCGAGCGTGACCCGAATCGGGAAGCGCCCTTGTAGCTCGGGGATGAGATCGCTGGGCTTTGAGACGTGGAATGCGCCTGAAGCGATAAACAGGATGTGATCTGTTTTGATAAAGCCGTACTTTGTCTTTACGGTTGAACCCTCGACGATGGGGAGCAGATCGCGCTGCACACCTTCTCGTGAAACATCGGGGCTTCGGCCACCATCACTATGGTTTGACGCAATTTTGTCAATCTCGTCAATGAAGATAATTCCCATTTGTTCAGCGCGTACAAGCGCTTGTGACTCCACCGCCTCGTTGTCTATGGCGCTGCTAGCCTCTTCGGTTTTGAGCAGATTGAGCGCTTCAGCGATTTTCATTCGGCGTTTTCGCGTTTTCTTGGGCATAATGTTAGAAAAGAAGTTTTTCATCGAATCTTCCATCTCATTCATGCCATCGTTGCCCTGTGGATTGAAGAGGCGGAAACTAGCGCCAGCTTTATCGGCAACCGATATTTCGACGTATCGCTCGTTGAGAGCCCCGCTCTGTAGCAGTTCCCTAAGTTCTTCATCGCTAGCGCCTTGGGCGCCAGAGCCGCGCTCTTCTTGGATCGCGGCAATGATCGCATCCTCTGCCGCTCGCATCGCTTGCTGCTCAACGCGCGCCATCGCTTCTTCTTGCACGAGCTTGTAGGCCATCTCGACGAGATCCCTAACCATGCTTTCGACGTCACGTCCGACGTAGCCCACCTCCGTAAACTTGGAGGCCTCCACCTTTATAAAGGGCGCATGGGCCAAGTTGGCTAAGCGCCGTGCAATTTCGGTCTTGCCCACGCCGGTGGGGCCGATGAGCAAAATGTTTTTGGGCGAAATTTCGTCTCGCAAATCCTCTGCAACCTGCTGGCGTCGCCAACGATTGCGTAGCGCAATCGCGACAGAGCGTTTAGCGGCATTTTGGCCGATAATATAGCGGTCAAGCGCCTCAACGATTTGGACAGGACGCAGGTTCATCTGCTTTTGGTGCTGTGCATTCGACATAATAATACTCTACCTAAAGTTCTTCGGCTACGGAGGCGATGGTTTGGCAAACGATGTTTTCGTTGGTGTAGATGCAGAGGTCTGCGGCGATTTGCAACGATTTTTTAGCAATCTCCTCGGCGCTCAATTGCGTATTATCCATCAGCGCGTTGGCGGCGGCGAGTGCGTATCCCGAGCCTGATCCGATGGACATAACGTTTTTGTCGGGGCTAAGTACATCGCCAGATCCCGATATTGTGAGGGTGATATTTTTATCGGCGCAGAGCAGCATCGCTTCGAGGCGGCGCAAGATCTTGTCTGTTCTCCAGTCCTTGGCCAACTCAACGGCTGCACGCATCAAGTCGTTTTGGTACGCCGATAACTTCGCTTCTAACTTCTCAAAGAGGTTTAGCGCGTCCGCCGTCGAACCAGCGAAACCTACCAAAACTCGTCCTCCCGCAAGACTACGTACCTTGCGCGTTGTGTGCTTAATCGCGATATCTCCTAGTGTCACCTGCCCATCCCCCGCCATGGCGACAAAATCGCCGCGCCGAACGGCAAGTATGGTTGTGCTACGTATCTTCATGAGTGGCTCCTTTTTGTGAAAAATAGCGCTCTGCTTTGCGGCAAAACGCCAAAGCGAATTTTAATCACCAGAGCAACAAAGTGAAGCAAGAAAAACTGGGATTCTATGTTTAAAAGCGCAATAACAAAAACGAACCGTTTTTAAACCTACTAGCCCTAAGCCACGATGCTTTGAAGCCACTTCACCCGTTACAAAGAACTATCCGCACGTCATTCATGCTAAGACCAAGTTTACGGACGTCGCTTCTTCCCTATAAGCCAAAAGCCCCCTGCTCTTACAGGAGGCTTATTGAACGTTTACACAACGATACGGATTTTTTCAAAATTCCGCGAAGCCACAACTAGCCAAAAACCTTCAGTCGCTTCTCAATATCCGCATCCCCTCGCTCGCCTGCTGCTTGGACGATTTTGCCAAACGGCATCTGCGCTAGCAATGTCCAAGTTTCCGAAACGCCCCAGCGCTTTTTCACTTCGTCATCAATGAGCGGGTTATAGTGTTGTAGCGACGCACCAATGCCGTTCTCCGCAAACGCTACCCAAACTGCGTACTGCAACATACCGTTTTCCTGCAAAGCCCATGGTGGGAAGTTTGCCGCATACAACGGATATGCATCCTGTAACCCCTTGGTTTTGGCTTCGTCTGTAAAGAACAAAACAGTGCCTCGACCCGCCTTAAACGACGCAATCTTTGCCTCCGTTTGGCTAAACTGCTCCGCTGGTACCAAGGGTTTTAAGGTGTTTAGCACAATATCCCATAGGGCTTCGTGCTCTTGGTCTAAAAGCAGAACCACTCCCTGCGTTTTCGAATAAAAAGCCGATGGCACTTCAGCCAATATATCACTCACTAATTTTGTAAGCTGCTCTTTAGTATAGTCAATTTCGTCGTTTATCGCGTACTGCGTGCGTCGCAAGCCAAACAATTTTACGCTTTCATTCTTCATCGTTATCTCCCGTAAAATCCAATTCATATCGTGCACAGCAAGTGCTGCCCTAGCAATGTAATACTATGCGATTTTTTGGCAAGCTAAAATTACTTTTGCGTACTCAATGCGTAAAACCGTGAACTACTCTCATAATGCAGACAGCTACTAGGAATACGCTGATTCATTCGATATGCTTGCTTTTTTCTTTTGTGGGGGAAGTATCCCCCTACGTCGCAACCCCGCGCTGTGCGCGGGTTTGCGCCTACCCCCTCCGCGGGGACACCCCGCGACGCCCCGTCCAGTTTTTGGCCGTAATAGAGCTTTGCGCTTGCCCTACCCGCGCTCCCCTTCCCAACAGAGAGCATAGCCCCCCGTAATGCCCTCACAGACGCGTCTTCAAAATAAAGCCCATAAAATCAATGCGCCAACTCACGACTTTGTGCTTCGCGAAGGCGTCCTTCCATACAAAGCGCTGAGATCGCGTAAACGGTGAGCGATATGCGCGGGAAGCGCTTTTTCTAGACGCCAAGTCCAGTTCCCATCGGCTAGCCCGGGAACGTTCATGCGCGCTTGCACACCGAGTGATAGCAGATCTTGAGCTGGTATAATCGCGAGTTCGGCAACCGAAGATAGTGCGCATTGTATCATTTGCCACGCGATGTCTCGCCCATCAATGGCGAGGTAGCGCCTAACCTTGTCTTGAGCAGCATGGTCTAGGCTGTTGAACCAGCCAACAACGGTGTTATTGTCGTGTGTTCCCGTATACACGACAGTATCACGTTCGTGCATGTGCGGCGCATGGTGATCGTTAGCGTTATCAAGCGGGAAGCCAAATTGAAGAACGCGCATGCCTGAAAATCCCGCGTCGATTCTTAGCTTTTCAACGGCAGGTGTATTGATACCCAAGTCCTCCGCGACAATCTCAAGCTTCGGGAAGGCCTTTCGCATGGCGTTAAAAAACTTGATTCCAGGTCCCTTAACCCATTTTCCACCGATAGCGGTTTTCGCATCCGCATCCACCTCCCAAAACGACTCAAAGCCGCGGAAGTGGTCGATCCTAATGATGTCGACTAGCTCTGCAAGTGCCGCTAAGCGAGATTTCCACCACGCGTAATCCGTTTTGGCGAGCTTTTCCCAGTCGTATAGCGGGTTACCCCAAAGTTGACCCTCGGGTGTAAAGTAATCGGGCGGGACGCCAGCGACTTTAAGGGATTTTCCAGCTTCATCAAGCTGAAAGATCTCGCGGTTAACCCAGACGTCCACCGAGTTAGAAGACACAAAAATCGGCACATCGCCCATCAGCGAAATGTTGGCGGATTTCGCCTTTAACTGTAACAACTTCCACTGCTTATAAAAAAGGAATTGACCAAATTGTATAAGTTCAATTTCGTTGGAAAGTCGCTTTTGTGCCGCCACCAAATCCTTCTTTTTTCTATCGCGTAGACCCTTTGGCCAATTCGTCCAAAGCGGTTCTTGTGTTTCTGTTTGCAGCGCCTCAAAAAGAGCGAAGTCATCTAGCCAATGAGACGAGGTTTTACAAAACAGCTTATATTCTGCCAAAAGTGCAGCGCAATCTTTATCTTTGCGCGAGATTAGCCTTTCGTAGGCTAATTTTATTTTCTCCGCCTTATACCGTCGCGCCATGCCAAAATCAGCGTGTGCCAAATCTTTGGGCGTTGGGGCGTCCAATAAATCATCAACGCTCAAAATTTTGGCAAAAACCGAAGTGCACAAATCGGCAAGGTCAACGAGGCTCACGTTGTAGGCAAGAGCTGAAGTTGAGTTGTAGGGGCAGCCGCCATCATCGATGGGGACTAAAGGAAGCATCTGCCAGATCTGTTGTTGAGCAGATCTTAAAAAATCAATAAATTCGCGCGCAGGCGCTCCAATACTACCGATACCAGCGATGCCAGGTAAACTCGTGGGGTGCAGTAAAACTCCACTTCTTCGCATATACACACTCCTACTCACCATAAGCTGCCATGCTTCGAGGAAACGAGGACGGCAAAATATTGATATGAATACGCTGCTAGAACAATGTCATTCTGAAATTTACAAGTCATTGAGTACAAACAACGATCTTTGCAAGCAAAAGCGATCTTCGTTTTTATGCAGCGTCGAGCTATAGCATGCTATAACTCTAGCGTTGAGCACTAACACAAAGCAACGCTTAATGTCTAATAAACCGCTGACCTAGAGCTTTTTTACCACGAAAAGCTTTTTTACCACGAAAGTCACGAAAGGCTCGAAAAGCTTTTTTTACCACGAAAAGCTTTTTTACCACGAAAGTCACGAAAGGCTCGAAAAGCTTTTTTTACCACGAAAGTCACGAAAGGCTCGAAAAGCTTTTTTTACCACGAAAGGCACGAAAGGCTCGAAAAGCTTTTAACGAATCAAGCTGGGTATGTAATACTAATGTATCTTTTAATCTTATAAAAGCATTAAAAAAAAGAAAGAACTTTTCGTGTATTTTTGTGTATTTCGTGGTTCAAAATTTAAAAGCACGAAAGGCACGAAAGATGATAACAAGTCAAGTAGGTTCTGTAAGAGTAAAAAAGAATTTTTCGTGTATTTTCGTGTTTTTCGTGGTTCAAAAATTTAAAGACACGAAAGGCACGAAAGATAATAACAAGTCAAGTCGGTTCTGTAAGAGTAAAAAAGAATTTTTCGTGTATTTTCGTGTTTTTCGTGGTTAATAAGTTTTTCCATCAATCAAAGAGGGCAAATGCAAATTTTCGCCACAAGCTTACTCAATATACTTGGCAATTTCATGGATGGGTTTTCTTTTCTTGACCGCGGGTGCTCTTGATTCGCTTGATGGGTAGCCGACAGCAAGGATAAGACGAACCCTGTTATCGCAGCCGATGATTTTTTTAACTTTATTTTCATCGAACATGCCCAAAATACAAGTGCCTAAGCCAAGTTCATGCGCTTGAAACACCATGTGGGCACAGACTATACCTATGTCGATACTGCGATAATCCTGATCTTTCATGCTTGCGCCCAGTCTTGCGCTAAAGTTGTATTTCCCCTCGCAGATCACGAGAAATGCGCCGCAATCTTCTATAAACTTGTTCATCTTTAGGCTTCTGGCCTCTGCCACTTCTTTCATTTTCGCACCTGTTACGATGAAAAACTGGTAGGGCTGAGCGTTACATGCACTCGGCGCAAGGTTTGCCGTTTCAATGATTTTATCGAGTTTTTCTCGTTCGACAGTACGGTTTGCGTCATAACTTCGACAGCTATAACGTTTTTTAGCTAAAGATTCAAAAGTCATTCTTTTCTCCAAATTTTAGAGTTGATAGCAAGAAAACCGCTTCGTTGTAAGGGAAGATATGTTTTCTTCGCCGCTCGTTCATCATCATGCAGCAGCTAGCTTCGTACATGAGCCATAGCATTTTTGAATGCCATTATGATGGGTGCGCCAAAAGTGGTGAGCGAGCTAGCTTAGCGCTTATCGCGCTCTCTTACACTAAAGCTAAAAGCTAGTCATTCAAGCTAAAATATAGCATGGAAACGACGATTCCTGCGATATTTTGTGGGGGGCCAAGGGGTTTTGCGCGTTTGAGTATCTCCAGTGCTGTTATAGGCAAAAGCGCGGGAGCAAAAATGCGACCCTTATTCCAAAAACCGTGACTACATACGACGCTATTCCCCAAGCACTGAATAAAATCACAACACAGCTCGTTTTGGGCGAAACTATCAGGGCTAGGTGCTTCGACTCGCGTGGGCATGGCGGCGACTAAGGCTGGGTGGCGGATCGTTTTTGTGGCTTCATTCTGCACTTGTCCTGCTTCTACGATACTTCTTCTTTTTAAGGGTTCACCGTTTTCATCATAGCGGGCAGCGCGGTGCAGCAAATGCGAGAAGTCGTCGTACAAAATAAGCTCTTTGCTAAACTGTATAGAATTTTTGTCAGCATTTAATAAAATGGGTATAACATACGCCACAAGTTGAGCGACTGCATAGGGGGCTAGATATATACCCTTGGTACTATTGGCGTCGAAATCGTAACATGGCGCTGCACTTTGCTGGGATACACTTTTGAGAAAATCGCTAAATTCTTGTTTTACGCTCCATTGCCGTGTGTTTGCATGGTGGTGCCAGCTTCGTTTAAAGAATGGTCGTTTTTTATCGTAGATAAACAGGGTTTCATCGATACACGTTCTAGGTTCTGAAAAATGGCGCAAGGCATCGCGGTAGGCAAAGCAGAGCGGTTTTTTATCCCATGCGAATAAGCCGTTTTCCCATTGTAGCTGGGCGTCGAGCGTTAAACCTGCCGCTTGAACTTGCTTTAACCACTGAAAAGCGCGGTGCAGCAGCGACGCCTCGGTGGAACGCGCTGATTCTTTGTGGTAGTAGGGCGGCGCTTGCGTTGGCGTTTCCGCAAAGACGTATGGCGTGCGGGGGTCTGCGCCAATACTCGCATTTTTGAGCTCATCTTGAAGCTCTTGTCGCATGATGTTCAGCGCTCTAAAGCTCGGGTCATTTCCCGTTGTTGTGAGGCTCTGCCAAGCGTTTCCCTTTTTAGTCGCTAACCCCAAATGCAGTTCGAGCTCCGAATCACTATGTACTTCGACAATCCGCCCTTCAGCCATCCGCAGTTGCATCCACTCGCCGCCATAAGCTTGGAATACCCAGTGTTCATGCTTTTTTTTAAGTTGGTGTAGACTATCGAAGCTTTCGCTGATGGTGCTGAGGTCTAGCATAATAAGTTGCGCGTCTCGGGTTGTAGAGTCACGGCTAGGGAAGTTTTGATTCATTGGGGCTACCGCCCCAAACCCCGTCTAAGGGGCCGAAACGAGTAAAACTAAGTGTTTTACGAGTTGATGGCCCAACGAGACTAGATTTGCGCAATCGAACGCAAGCCTGCGTGAGTGCAGCGCAAATCGTAGTCGGAATTGAGGAACTGAGCCCTTAGAACCCTTTTTTGTGTCTAGAGTATTGATTTTATTAACTTTAATTTGAAGGCTGTGCTGACCTTTTTTATTCTCTTTTGCTCTATTTGCGTATTTTTGCATTAGTTAGAGGGGCAGGTTTGAACCCTTCGCCTACGCTGAACTATTGGGGCTACTGCCTCAAATCCTCGACTTTTTGACGGAGTTCAAACAAGCTATGGTAGCTTTCCACACTTTAGTCTAGCAGATTTCTGATTGTTTTTGAATTCATGATAACATCCGCAAGCGCTATGGCTTGGGAGTTTCGATCTTGTCGCTAGCCCTTGGGGGGTAGCGCGGGATCGCCGAGGAAATAGCGCAATGAGCGCATTTTGTGCGCTGGATGGAATGCATGCCATCCAGCGCACAAAATAAGGCGCGAATTGTGAAATTTACGAGGAAGCCCGCGCGTAGGGGGCGCTCCCCCCGCCAAAAGAGGGGTTTTCTTAAAATTCCAAGGCGAGTCCGACGAGGAAAGTGGCTTTGTCTTTGAGGTTTAGAGATTTTTTGGTGCCAAAGTTGTTGATGTCGGCGTATAGGAATTCTGCGAAGATGTAGGAGTTGTTGACGCCCCATTCGACGTCGAAACTTTTGGCCATGCCAGGGGCAAGCCAGTCGAGTACGAAGGCTGCGCCAGCGACACCGTGCCAGCCGAATGTTCCGCCGGCGCCGGATTGTCCGCCGGCGTTTGCGACTTGGCCGGAGCCGTCGGTAACCCACCAAAAGACGTAGTCAAAACCGATTTTTCCGTAAAAAGTGAAGGGGATATTGAGGTTAAGCCACAGCCAGTCCATGCGATAGACTAGGGAAATTCGCAGCGGGAGCCAAGAAATAGCGGTTTCGTCGACGCTGGGTTCACCAGCGGAATCTACCGCATTCCCTTTAATGGCGCCGTATCCGAGGTGAAAGCCAATGCCTAGCGAGCCAATGCCGCGGTAAAGTTGGTAGTCGTATTCGGCCTCGACCAAGTAGCCGGTTTTTCCGTCAAAGTGTGTGTCGAAGGCGGCGCCGAGTTCGGTGGGGGTGTAGGGGCCGGCTTTGAGTTCGATCATCATGTTGACGTGTGATTCGTCGGCGATGGCGTTTTGCGGTGCAGCCACGGCGCTAGCGCATATGGCGGCTAGGAGGGCCATTGTCGCCGCGGATTTTCGGCGATATGCGATGAATGCCGCGCAGAGCAGCAGAGCGAAGCCAAGGGCGATGGGTGCGCCAATTGGCGCGTAAAGGCTAAGGCTGGCGAGTGCTACGGCGGGCCATAGCGCGAGACGGGTAAAGGCGGCTAGTGCGGGGTTGTTTCGGATGGCAATGGCAAGTGGTGGGCTAAGTTCGTAGTATTTTTTAACGAACGCGCGTCCTAAGTGGGTTTTCATAAGTTTTTCATCTCGGAATTTTCTCAATGTGGCGACGTGTGGTTCTTGGGGTGTTCCCCAAGCGGCTGTTGCAATAAAGCAGAAACCGCCTTCGCTGTCTTGGTTTTCTTTGAGGTAAGATTCCCAGAAATCGTCGGAATCTTTAGTGCTAACAGTGACCACTTCGCCGATGAGGCTTTGGTTTCCAGCCTTATCGTTGCTTACAACGCAGATGAGGTAGTTTGTATTCGCGGCCAAGTTGCTTTTGATGGTGGCGGATGTTTTAGCGCTTGTGATGGATTTGCAGCCGCTGAGCGTTTCGGGGGCTTGCCCTGAGGACATAGTGCTGCCTTCGGGACAATAATAGATGGTGTATTCGGTGGTATTGGGTGCGGCTGTCCAGCTAACGGAAATAGTGGATTCACCGGCTTGGGCGCTAATGGCAGTAGGCGCTGGGGGGCGCGTGCTGCGGAAGTCTAGGGTGTAGGTGACGGTGTAGATTTGTTCTGTTCCGTCGATGCGTGGCTCGTTAACGATGAGATAGAGGTATGAGCTCTCCTCAAGACCTGCACAGGCGTCGGCTGTTTCGGCGCTACTCAAGCTATTGACGGCTTTTCGTACCTCGATGGGCGAAGTGCTTGTTTTTAAGCTTTGTTTCTCGATGATGAGTTCACAGGCGTCACTACCGCGCTCAAGCGAATTTTTATCGCAGGATTCGTGGTTTTTGGCGAATTTTATGGAAAACTGCGCGTTGGCGCTAGGTAGGGCTTGGGCGTTTAGGCTAAATATGAGGGTAAGCTCTTCGGTGCTAATGTCGAAGAGATCTCGGCAGCGCTGGATGTTAAAGCTTAAGCGATTTTCACTGTCCTTGTCGCTCTTTGTGAGCGATGAGCTCATGGTCCAGTCTTTGGCTGTAGTGGCTGCAAGAGCCTGTAGTGGCAGCGCCAGAACGACGGCAGTGCAGAGTGCGAGCTTTACAAAGTAGAAGGCGAAACTGAAGGCAGAGTTTTTGCTAATCCTGCTGTTATTCGCCATAAATTCGTTGTTTTTGTCTTTTGTGCTCATTTTGTACGATGTGGGCTGAAACACAAGTGTTTATCATTTTAAAATTTTGGAATCAGACGGTTTGTCGTTTGTCTGCTTCCTACGCGCCAGCTTATTTAAGTGGACGGATTTAGGTTTAGCAAATATTGAGCGATTTGCACGGCGTTGAGTGCTGCACCTTTGAGTAGATTGTCGCTTACTAGCCAGAAGCATATCCCGTTGGGGTCTGCGTAATCTTGGCGGACGCGTCCAACGTAGGACTGTAGTTTGCCGTCGGCTTGGGTAGCGGTGGGGTATTGGCTCGGGTCGTTTAGGTCGCTAAGTACGAGACCTTTAGCATTGGCAAGAATATTTTTGGCTTCTTGGGTGCTGAGTTTTTTGCGAGTAGTGACAAAGACCGCTTCGCTGTGTCCACGCAGGACGGGTACTCGCACGCATGTGGCGCTGATGGCGAGTTCGGGTAGAGCGAGGATTTTTTGTGTTTCCTGTATCATTTTGAGTTCTTCCTCGCTGTAGCCGTCGCTTAAAAAAGCGCCGATCTGCGGCACGACGTCGAAGGCTATACCTCGTGCGTGTACTGTAGAATCGGATAGCCGCGTACCGTTGAGCGCTGTTTTAGTTTCATCAATAAGCGCGTCGATCCCTTTTTGGCCTGCGCCGCTACAAGATTGGTAAGTGGCCACACGCACTGAGCGTAGGCCAGCGGCGTCGTGAATAGCCTTAAGCGCTAGGACGAGCTGAATAGTTGAGCAGTTCGGGTTTGCGATGAGGCTCGGTTTTTTGGGGATTTCGTGAGCGTTTACCTCGGGTACGACGAGCGCTGTGTTTGCCTGCATTCGGAACGCGGAAGTATTGTCGATGACGTAGGCGCCCGCGTGTAGCGCTTTTTGTGCCAAGGCGAGGCTTGTGTCTTTGCCAGCGCTAAAGAAGACGATATCTAAGCCTTGAAAGTCCGCATCATGGGCATTTTCTACTTGGAATTCTCCCCACTTTGTGCAAAAGCGCTTTCCTTTGGAACGTGCTGACGCCATGAGAAGGAGTTTTTTGATGGGGAAATCGAGTAGTTCTAGGCAGCGCAATATTTCTTGCCCTACAGCACCCGTAGCTCCCACAATCCCAATATTTAATGCCTCTTGCATTTCGTTTTACCCTTATATTTGGCTACTAGCCAAGTTCGCCGTTCCCAAGAGCGGCATAGGCTGTATATAAGCATAATCACTACGTTTAAGCAAAAAAAATACCCAAAGCAAGTCGCTTCGGGTATTTTGCCTAAAGTTGGGTTTGGGCGAAAGCTAATGAGTAAAGACTATTCTTCGTCTTCTTCCTCATCATCTTCGTCTTCTTCCTCATTATCTTTCACTTCAGCCTTCTTTTCTTCTTTTTTCACTTCGGCCTTCTTTTCTTCTTTTTTCACTTCAGCTTTCTTTTCTTCTTTTTTCGCTTCGGCCTTCTTTTCTTCTTTTTTCACTTCAGCTTTCTTTTCTTCTTTTTTCGCTTCGGCTTTTTCTACGGTTTTTTTGTCGTCGCAGTTTTTGCAATCGTCTTTTTTCTCATGGCAATCTTCGCCAACGCAAGCTGCTTTTTCTTCGAAAATGCATTTGTAGATAATACCAGCTACGATCGCGCCAATAATGGGAGCAACCCAGAAGAGCCATAGTTGGCTAACAGCAGTACCACCGACGTAAGCAGCCACGGCCAAGGAGCGAGCGGGGTTTACGGATGTATTGGTGATGGGGATAGCGATTAAGTGAATAAGTGTTAAACACAGACCGATGGCGACAGGCGCAAGAGCGGCTGGAGCACGCTTATCGGTAGATCCGATAATGACGAGTAGGAAGAAGCAGGTTAGAACTGCTTCAGCTGTAAACGCGGCAGTTAGACCAACGGCTTTTCCACCAAAAGCGTTAACGCCGTTGACAAGTTCTTCTGACCAACCATTTGTTGCGAAGGTTCCAATAGCAGCATCCGCGCCAAACTGTGGATTTACGATAATGTAGATCACGCCAGCGCCGAGAATACCGCCGATGCATTGTGCAACGATGTAAGAGATGAGATCGCCAACGCCTTTAAAGCGTCCGCTCACAAACAAACCTACCGATACCGCAGGATTGAGGTGGCAGCCAGAGATGTGCCCAATCGCGTAGGCCATCGTTAAAACCGTTAAACCAAAGGCAAGCGCCACGCCCAAGTAGCCAATCCCGTTGTAAGGATTGCCAACTACGCAAGCAATAACAGCAGCACCACAACCGCCAAGAACCCACCAGAATGTACCAATTAGTTCTGCAACACTACGTTTCCACAGAGCCATAACACCTCCGAATTCAGGGCCACTTGCAATCTGCGTAAACACCATGATCGCAGTCATGCACAAGGCCATAACGCGCAGCAGCGCACAAACACAGCCTAGAAAATACACGTTTATTTATTGGCTGTCAAATAACGCTAAAGTGGGAGATTTGAGCTAGCCGCAAGGGCTAAGATGCGGGCGGACTGTGCATAAAAACAAGAAAGCTCGCCTAACGCACTTGGCGTTTGGCGAGCTTTGTTAGAATCGCAGTTAAACAGTATAAGTTTAGTTAAGACTAAAAGCAGCCACCATATCTGTGTCGATCGACCAGTTGTCGTCGAGTTTTTGGTTCAAAATGATGACAACGCGCTTGCTATCGGGAGTCCAAAATGCGTTTTTGATGCTAACGGCGGCGTATTTTGTTTTGGCGGTGTTGGAAAAAACCGTAGCATAACCCAAAGTCATAGATTGATCCCCCGCGCTTAAGGTTAGTTGCAAGTTCTCACCAATGACCTGGCCACCGAGTGTGTAGCCAGCAGGTGCCACAAAACCCGCAACGCCTGTTTGCGATATGGCGTAGGGTGCAACAGCGGGGCTTTGGAGTGCTTTTTGTAGGTTAATGCCCTGCAGCGGTACAACCAGTGTTGGGCCAGTTCCGCCTATTTTGTAAATGACGAGACTGTGGCCTGAGAGCTTGCTTCCCTGCACAACGGCGTAAAAATCGGGGTTAACGCCAAAGCCAACGAATTCCATGGTGATTTTATCGGCATCTTGCGCGGATGCTTCGTGGTATGGGAAAAGGTTGACCAAAAAGACCAAGCAAAACGCTCCGATTAGGAGCATAAAGGTTTTGAAACGTCCACTCATCGCTGCCTCCAAAGGTTTATAGCAAAGAACTAACCCCACTACAGATACGCCCAAATAATGATTTTATTTATTTTCGCCGTAGTTGCAAGCGCTTTGTTCGGCTTGAAGCTGTTTTAGATGGATATTGACGGGGCATTCACCGATCTTTGCTCATATTTTAATTTTTTCGATCATAAGCTTACTCTAATTCAGTAGGGCAGCGCCCTCATAGAACAGAGCGGTACTGGTGTAGAGGCAGCTTTCAAACCTGCTCTTGATGAATGCAAAAATCGTATAAAGCGCAATCGTAGGGCAAGGGAAGAGAGACTATCGCATAAAATAAAGTCAAGACATCAAGTCTTCCCGTAGCCGTTACATGCTACTCCAAAACAAAGCCCTGCCTCAGTTCTATGTTCTCGCCTTCAAAGGCTTGGAACACCCAGCGATCTTTCTTAGCATCTAAACAATTGAGAAAGTTCTGCGACACTTGCTTTGAATCTACTTTATAGCTTTTAACCGTTCCGTTTGGCTGAACTACGATGTTAATATAGATCTTTGAAACAGAAGCTTGCCCCATTTTGAGTTCTCTTTTGTGGCACTCTTGTATGGTTCTTGATACCGATTTAAGGCCGCTGTTAAAGGCTAGTCTATCACTTTGCCCTGGCCGTTTTAGACCTGCGTATTTAGAGGCTTGTACAAAATTTGTAGCATCGCTTTGTTGAATGGTTTTGGGAATAACTTGTATAGAATCCCGGCGCCCTAAGCTAGGTAAGGCTGCGGAATTGGCGAGTTTAGAGGGTTCTGCGTCTGCATTTGGGAGTTTTGAGCCGTTCGCGCTGTTTGCATGAGCGTTTGCTGTATTTTGCCTTGCATTGCCATTACTGCGCTCTGGTTTTGTGTTGTAGTGGATATTTTGTGTAATGATTTCAAAATCGTCTTCAGGCGTGTAGCGGCTGAGCTCATCTTCATCGACGTAGGAACCTTCAACCGAAGCAAGGCTTCGATCGATGTATTGTACCTGTGTAGGCTCTTCGTCGTTTTTAAGAAAGATGAAGGCAAAGACTCCTATACCCACGACGCCTAAGAGTAAGAAGGCTAAAATAAATAAACGTCGAATTTGCTTTCTTTGTACATTTTGCAGATGTTCGATTTGCAGCAGCATGGAGTGCTCTGCGCTTGGAAGTGGCTCTAGATCTTCCTCCGCTTCTCGCAGGAGGTCGATTTTTGCGAAAATATCATCGCTCTGGCGTACACTTTTCTCTACGGTGGAAACTCGCGCGACTTCATTGCTATCGCCAAAAACTATGCGTTTAATCTCTTCGCTGTCCAGCGCTTTGTTCGGCGAACTTTTAAACTCTTCGCTTGGATTTGTAATGGCGTCGATCTCTTGTTGGGAATACACTTGGGTGCTTTCGTCTAGATCAATGGCATCTAGCAACCTATCGCTTGGTTCTATCGAAATTGCCTCAT
The DNA here is from genome assembly GCA_041656175.1 of Bradymonadales bacterium. Taxonomy (GTDB): domain Bacteria; phylum Myxococcota_A; class Bradymonadia; order UBA4248; family UBA4248; genus JBBAEA01. The sequence continues at coordinate 29,227 of JBBAEA010000001.1, forward strand.
CACCTTCCCTTGAGGTCTCTACAGCATCGCTTTGAGCAATGGTAATGACATCGCTCTCTTGGCTGGCGAGATCTATGCTGATTTCATCGATATCTAAAAACTTGTCCTCGAGTTCCGTATTGATCTTAAGTTCTTCCTCTATCGATACGTCGAGGCTAATTTCGGGCAGGCTGATGTCTTTTAGTCCTTGAATACTGGGGCTAGAGTTTTGGCTTGAGTTAGCTTCACCCAAGCGCGCCAATTCTTCTAAACCGATGCCAGAATCTGTGCGACGCACAGCATCAAAGTTTGTGCTCGGTGTTTGTTCTAGGCGATTTTTTAGCCCCGCGATATTAGGTTTTGAGCGCCGCAGTACATCTTTGCCACTTGAGCTAGGGCTAGGCGAATTGAGAAGTGGCGGCAGTGAGTAGCTCGAACTTTTGGACAGAAATGGAGCAGGTGGTGGTGGCGGTGGCGGCGGTTCGTTTTTGGCGAGTATTGCACTGCTAAAAGCTTCTACTTCTAACGCGGGCTTCCACTCAACTAAACTTTTGTGCCACACAAAACTTGATTCCGGCGCTTCGCCAGTTTCAAAGCGTTGAATCAGTTCATCTTTGCGAAAAGGGCCTCGACTCTCGCCGTTAACGGAAAAATACCAGTCTGCCAGCGAACGCGTTGGCGAAATGGCGGGACGTGCGGATGAACTCCTCCACTTTTCAAGTTTTTTGCTCGTCTCTTCTTTGACGTTTGCGAGATCTACTCGCATCAATATTTGGTTGTCGCAATGACGACATTGCAAGCGCACTACCGACTTAACGATTTTTTCATCGGGGACAAGATACGAGGCTTGGCACTGATCGCAAACTATCCGCATGTTACATCACAATCTAATGATAACTACACAACTTTCTCCCACTCTCACCCCACGCTGCAATCTGACACAAAGCGAGTGGAATGCCAAGTAAATGAGGTGAGGGGGCTGGCGCGAAAAAGATTCAGCTTTTTCTATGGAAACTTTGATTAAACAAACCCCGTCTATGTGCTTACGCCCTTAGGACCCGTTTTTGTGTGTAGAGTTTTGATTTTATTGATTTTAAACGCTCGCCTGAATTTCATTTTGTAATTAAGGGCAGGTTTGAAACCAGCCCCTGCTGTTTTTGCTTTAATCAGATTTTTGCAAAAAGAAAAAAGCTCCCCGCAAAGCTCAAAAGAAATACCTAATGCGGAGCTGGGGCAGAGCGCCATCAATAGATCAGACAAATGGGCTGCTGGGGACAGCGTTGATTTTACTCGCCTCTATCAAAGTGTAGGGTATGAGCGCCTGTGATTTAAGGGGGTGGGCTTTGAGTATGCGATCGAGCTCTGCGATGAAATCGCCATATTGCGGTACAGGAATGTTTTGGCAACCTTGGGATGATGCGTGTGATTCTGGGCAGCTATGGATATTGATGCCGATAGCTCTAGCCGACGTGTAGCGTGGGTCGCGTTCTGCAATCGCGCGTCGTGAGCGTTCGTAATCAATAAGGCTCAAAGCTAGTTCACCCGCTTCACTTCGTATTACCTCAATTTCGCTGACAGCGTTGAGCGCTCTGTACTGGACGCTCTCGGCGTTTTGTTCGAAAATAAGGGGAGCTTGAGAAGAGAGCGCATCATATTCGATGATGGCTTGCATATGCCGAATTTCACGCGTTCGGTGCAATCCTAATTGGTAAAAGTACTGCCCATCGCGTAGGTGCGCTGTGCCTTGGGGCCAAGCGATATTGGGGGAGAGAGCAGCGTTGTAGGCTTTGGCATGGGGGCGCGAGTTCTTGTCTAAGTAACACAAAATGACGCAGTCGCAAAATCCTTTACCGTAGCTCGAAAAATAGTCACTCGCCGTTCCTGCGTCCAATGCGCGCTGTGCCATAAGCGCTTCTTGTCCTTGAACGATGTAGCCATTTTGAACTTTAGCACCACGTATACCCAAAAGCTGAGCTTGCATAGGGAGATCCCAAAAAAGAGCCGAACTCGCCAGTATGGTGGCGCGCGCATCATTATATAATGATGCGCTATCGAGTTTTGCGATTACGCGAGCACTCAGGTTTGGGCCAAGCAAAGTTTCGGCCAAAACGGGAAAGCGCTCTTCGAGTAAAAGTCGCGTTTTCGGACAGAGTAAACCGTTAGCGTTGAGTTGTTTGGGGTGCTCGCGCTGAAAGTCGATAATGGCTTGAATGCTTTTGATGCTCCATGCATCGGTATTATGGCATAGCACTGCTTGCAGCTTACGTTTCCAATCCATACGTAGGCCAAGCGCCGAGTTGTACACAAGCGCAGCGTTTAACATGCTAGAACACTATATGTAGATTCGCGCCCCCAGCGCCAATAGACCAGCTCAAGGTTTTGTCGGTGTTTGCTTTTAACTTATAGCGCTGGTAGCCTCCAAAGACTGCCATGACGGTTCCCGTAATGAGTAAGCCCGTGCCAACGCCGATTAATGCATAACCTGCACGGTTTTGTTGAAGATTTTCAAAGATGACGCGATTTGTCTTCGCTTTTTCTTGGAAGCGGCAAATTCCATCATTATCGCAATCAAGAAAATCACTCATTCTGAACGTTATGGGCATTTTCGCAACGCCGATGCCAACACCAGTAAACACGATGCCTGCTATGCCTAAGCCCACGCCCGTCCACATTATGGTGCTGTGGTATGAAATTTCATCTTTTACCAAGAGCTCATATTCGGCGCTTTGGCTAGCCAGCGTCTGTAACTGCTGGTCTAGCTCTGTCTGTATTACTTGATCTTCTTCGTCGATGGCGGACTCTTCAGGCGTTGGTATTGCTTCGAGTTCTGCCTCTAAGCGCGATTTCCAGTATAATTGTGCAAGAGTGGGCTCGGCAGAAAACTCGGATAAATAATCCGTTGCCTTTCTAAAATGAACAAGTGCATTCTCTTGGTCTTCGATTTTTTGGTACGTTTTTGCCAAAATGTAGTTGAGTAGCGGCGCGCGCTCGCAGATCATTTGCATCTGGAAAGCTTGCGTCAAAGCTTCGACATAGTCTTCTTGCTCGAAAGACTCAGTAAACTTTACATAAAGTGCAATCCACTCGCTGTTGCTCTCTAAACCGTAGCAAGCGTCTTGCGCCGACGCGCGATTTGGCGCCAAAATCACCATGAACACTGTAGCCAAAAGCAAAACTGTGACACAAAGCTGTTTTACCTGCATGTTTTTCTCCATCTACAGAGCTTCCCCGCACGAAATACTATATTAAATTATCCTCTGGATCGTAAACAAATGAGAGACAATAAAGGTCAAGGTCGCAAGCCCAAACATGTCGTAACGCCCTCACAAACTCCTCATAATTCTCGTTCTCGGCAGCCGACCAAGACGCGAGCCCTTTTTTGGGTGAACGCAACAATTCGTCAAACCCTGCTTCATCTAAAACTTTAATGGTATCGCCTTTGCTATTGAGCTTCAAAGCCTTGCTCTGCTTTGTCCCCGTCGTTCCCTTGGAGCCAATAATCAAGTAGTCAATTTTGCTCGACACCGATCCCTGCGTCTCGATCCCGACTTCCAAAAGCGCGTTTTCCGCATCCTCGCGCTTCATGTGCGATAATCTACCAGCAATCGCTGCGGTCTTTCGCTGCATAAAAGACTCATCACCAAAAACGCCCAACAAAAGCGCCTTACACTGCTCGACATCCAAGAATCCCCATTGTATTTCCTCGATTGGAGAAAGATAATCCGCAATCGCCGAGCGCGTAAAGTCCTTACAAAACTCTGCATGCCCCAAGTGCTCAAAAAATGGCAACAAAATCTCATCTTGGCGCTCTTGAGTAACGATGCGAAATCGCCTGTGACCCGCGTCACTCAACAACATCAGCATCGCCACACATTCCGATGAAGCCTGCAAACTTGCCGGCGGATCCATAATGATGGCCTTCATCGCCGATTCCCAATCATACATCAAGCCCGCGTCCAAACCGAGCGTCCTCTGCGCAAAGTCGCCCAAACGCAAGTAGCGCTCCACCATGGTTTTATCGCGACTGCCCACGATGTTGAGCGTATCTTCGATATATCCAGAATAAATGTCGTAAACATACAAAGTCATTGCAATCTCTTCCAATAAAATTCAATTTCTTTTTGGGTGGGGGGGCAAGCCCCCCTACGCCCGAGCCTCACGCCTGCATTCGCTAAAAGCTGCAAAATAATTTGCACCGTCTTGGCTGTGCGCCAAGCCAGTGCAAATTATGCATCTTTTGTGAATGAAGGCGCGGGGTCTCGTGCTACCCCCCGTTTAATGGGCGAGAACAGTAGGTTTCGCCTCAGAATCAACAGCATTTGTAACGCTAAGAGCGCGTCTTTGGCAATATGAATGATCTAAAGTAAGCAAACTAGCGAAGGCTGGCACCAAGATGGGCTGCTATGACATATTGTGACAATTATTTATTCTTTTGCTAGAGCCTGTAGTATAAAATTAATTTTAATACTCATAGTTCGGCTTTTGCTCAACGCGGCGCAAAAGTTCTTCACAGGCTCTACGGACCTGCTGCGAACTATCGGGATCGCGCAATGCAAACTCAATACTTGCCGTTAGCAGCCCTAAGGGCTGGCCTACGTCGTGACGCGTTCCCTCGTACACAATGCCGTAAAGCTCGTGCTCCGCACTAAACCGTCGCAAAGCGTCTGTAAGCTGAATTTCATCGTTCTTGCCGGGACTTTGCGTCTTTAGGTAGTCAAAAATCACTGGGCTCAAACAATAGCGACCCGTAACCGCAAGACTAGAAGGCGCAAGCGAAGGCTCGGGCTTTTCGACCAAATCCACCAATCGCAACACAGCATCGCTGTATGGCTCCGCCTTGACCATGCCGTACTGGCGGCGTTGTTCGTAGTCAACCTCCATCAGCAAAATCGAGGGAACTCGTTTACAGAGTAAAGCCGTACCGTTTTGCATCAAAACCTCGTCGGGGAGGAGAACTGCGAAGTTACGATTGCCAACTAAGGCTTGAGCACACAAAACGGCGTCGCCTAAGCCGCGAGGTTTGTCTTGGACGCATGCCATAAGCTTCACTTCATCGTGAAGTTTTCCGTAAGAATGGTCTTGGAATTCGGCGCTTAAATCCGAGGAGTCGAAACGCAAAAAGTGCCCGAAAACATCCGACTTTTCGGGACCAATGACAAAGATTATTTCCTTGCAGCCGGCTTTAATGGCTTCTTCTAGAGCGTAGCTAGCGCTTGTGCGGCGCCAAACGGGCAGCAGCTCTTTAGCGACGGTTCTTGTTATTGGTAACCAACGGGTTCCGCGACCAGCAACAGGTATAACAGCTACTTCTACTGGACTATTTGTCATACGGTTTCCAAGAAGGAGAAAGCAAGGCTTCGAGTTTTATACGCACATGTTCGCCTTTTGCGCAATAATGTTCAATGCTTTTTGCGATGCGCCTTGTTTTGTTAGGACAAGTCCTTGTCACTGCATAGAGTCGAGGACTTAAAGTCCGTGCGCTACACGAATATATCACTTGCTCAGTCTGTTGGGTAGGAGGGGGTAGCCCAAGATCGCCCGATAAATTCGCCCGTATATGCATTTTATGCCTTGGTTTGGCATAGCCAAAACAAGGCATAAAATAAAGCAGATACAGGCGAATTTTGAGGGAAGCTTGGGCGTAGGGGGAAACTTCCCCCTACGCCCAAAAAGTCGAGAACTGTGTAGCTTTCAGACTTGAGTAGCGCAGCGATTAAAAACTATATTTGCCTTGCAAGTAAACAAAATTCGACCCAACGACGCGGTTGCCAAATTTTGAGTCGTTTGACCCGAAGTGTAACAACGCGCCGGCGGCGATTTCAGTCCCAGGCCAAAAGCGGAAGGACAGGGCGGGATAGAGTATAGCACTGGGCTCGGTGAGTTGTAAAATGCTGAAGATACGCAAAAGCATTTGTTCGTTAAAGAATTTAATATCGGCGCCGGCAACGAGGTAGTTGCCAAGGTTTGAGGCGCCAAACTCGTCGACAAAGCCATGAAGGTACTGAATGTTAAAGTATAGCCATTTAGTTACGGAGTTATCGATACCGACGGCGGCTTTCCAGAAGTGTCCCTTTTTGACTTGTTTTTCGTTAATCGTAGTGCCGTTGATGTCCACATCAAGTTTGACGTCGTCATGAATGGTGACGGCAACTTCGGCCCATAGTCCTGTGCCCCACAAAAAGTCGAGGCTAGTCGCCATGTCCATGCCAACAACCCAGACTCGTGGGTAGACCAAGTTTACGTCGGTGTAGCCAGTAAGGCTGCGGACCTTTCCCTCGTTTCCGAAGTTTGTGAGAATGCCTTTGAGTTGTTCGAGTTCAGAGTCGGTTCCCGCGACGTAGGGTAGGTAATATTTGAGAGCGTCGTTGACGTCGGAGAGCGTGGAAACGGCGTTAACATTGACGGTACTGGGTTGTACGTTGTGGTCAAAGCCGTAGTAGCCCATAAAGCTCAGGTCAACGCCGAGCAGACTAAAGGATAGCCTCGCGCCTACTTGGGAGTTTGCCATGGAGTCGCTGGGTTCGTTGACGCGGACGTTGTAGAGAACTTCGCCGCCGTAGTCTAGGAAGAGCTCTTGAATGTCGACGAGTTTGTGCAAGGTTTTGGAGTGCGCGAAGCGGCGGAATTGATTGGGTTCAGAGAAGGCATATTCGGAGGAATATGGCACCATTGCTGAACGAAAGAGCGGCACCCAAACGAGTTGCAATTGTAGTTCGTCAAATATCGGGGTATTCTCCCCGTCGACGCTCCAGCCAGGGCTATAGGTTAGGCTGATCATTTCGTTTGCCACTTTTCGCCCAAAATCCATAGGATCTTCAAGGTCTAGGGGGCTGATGACGGAGGTGGGGTTAAAGGCGTCGGCAGACCCCCAGTCGATGGTTTGGCGCCCAGCGCGGATGTCGAGGCCATCAAGGATAAAGTCGTTGATGCGCAAGTATAGTGCATCGCTTTCGATGTAGAAGGGGTCGACGTGATCGCGGTACTGCAGCGTTCGCATTTCGTTAACTTTGGAGCGTCCGCTGTAAGTTAACTGTGCGTCGGCTACCGCGTCGACGTTGCCCCACGTGAACATGCCCGTAAACTTCACCGAGTTGTCACTGCGATCAAAACGGAAACCAGCTACGTCCTTGGGTCTGTCGTTGCCCGGGATGGTAAAGCGCAGATCGGTAGAAATGCTTCCCTTATATGAAAATTCTTGTGCGCTGAGCAGCGAAGGAATAAAAAGCGTGCTTAGCGCCACAAACAGTAAATAATTTCTCAATCTCATACGTTAACCTGAAAGTTAATAAAGTCCGCTCCAAGTTTTGGCGTCTTAATGCATTGTGAAAGCACAAAGAAACCACATCGACGCCTCACAACGCTGGGATTGAGAAAATATTCAAATTGCGAAAAATTTGGTATGACTCGTTTTTGTGTGCGCTCTTTGTAAACTATTTAGTATCAAGAGCTTGCTCTTTCTTCTTATCAACGTGTTCCGTAACGAGTTTGAAGATAATAAGTGCAAATGCTGCTAAAAGAGCAATACCAACGAAGTAATACCAAAGATAATTAGCGTGTTCGTAGTATTTGGCGAATTCTTCGGGGCTTAGACCTTGAGGTAAAGTGGCGGGGTCTGGGCAATACTTCTCTAGCAAGAAGCCCGAAATAAAGAAGCCTAGGATTGCGCTAAAAAAGGAGTGAAGGTGCGAAAAACCGAGGTATAAGCCCTCTTCACCCTTTGGCGCTTGTATGGAGAAGAACTCTAAAAAGCGCGGTGAAATAAAGCACTCAGCTAGCCCTTGTAGGCCGATACCGACGACGAGCATAAGGGTGAAGGGGTGGAAGATGATGCCCGCTAGCGGTATGGCGTTGCCGGCGAGGTTTTCTAGCCATGGCCCGAGCGACATAGCGAAAGCGGACAATGGCATGATGAACATACCGACAAGCATAGAGTTGATGGCCTTACGCTTTCGCATGGCTTGGGTAATAAAAACCACACAAAGCACGACGACGAAGGGATTGACGTTAGCGATCCATTCGGGTTTGGCGGCTTGACCAACGGTGCGGATAACGAACTTTGGCATACTCGCGTAGAGTTGCTGCTGAACCGTCCAAAATCCAGCAATAATAAGGGTTAGCGCCAAAAGTCGAGCATTGGTTAGGATGCCGATAAGGCTACGGGCGAGTTCTTTCGCAGACTTTTGCTCGCTCTCACCTTGGTCGGGGAAGTAGAAAAAGATGGTTATAAGTAGCGCAATGGCGGCGACTGCGGAGGAGAAAAAGTTAACGTACTCCAGCCCCATACCTTGTCGGATGTAGGGTACAATAACCTTACCGCTAAATGCGCCGATGTTGACAGTCCAATAAAAGAGCGAAAAGGCGCGGGCGCGGTTGGTTGCGTTGGTCGTTTTAGCGACAGTCCCAGTTATCAGTGGTTTGATAAACGCAGCGCCGAAAACCAATATGATCAAAAAGCAAATAACCAGTATTTTTGACTCGTTATAGCCCAGAAGAGCGTAGCCGATGGTTAACAAGCTAAAGGCGATAATCATCGATTTTCTAAAACCAATGCGGTCTGCCAAAACGCCTAAAAACGGGGGAAGTAAATACAAGGTTCCAGAGAAAAGCCCTGCAATAATGCCAGCTTCTATGTCGCTAAAGCCAACAATACTCGATAAGTACAGCGTTATGCCGATGAAAAAGCCGTAATAGGCGGCTCTCTCACAGAGTTCCATGGCGTTGGCAAACCAAAATGTTTTGGAAAAACGCCATGAACTTTTTTCGCTTTGGCCTTCGGGTTCGGTTGGCATCGCGCCGCCTTCACTAACGATGGCAAAGTCATCTGATTTTTCTACTGAAATATTACTGTCGGTGTTTTCGTGTGTAGTCATAGCCTTCGGGGTTAAAGAAAAAAAACGTCACTAAAAACGCAGACACAATGTAGGCAAATGTGCGCGAGATCGCAATAGTCGCAGTTTTCGTCGCGCAGTACGACGCTGCGCTTTTCCAGATAGAGACCTATGCATGGATAGAAGTAGTGAATTTAACTTTACAAATTCGATACAGTTTTAAACAAAATGAGACATTTTGTAGAGAAGCATAAGTTAATAATGCTAATCATATAAGACAGGTAGAAGATAGAATGACATTTTATTCGAAAAGCGCTTAAAAGACTGTTTTCTTTGGGAAAGGGGGGAAACATCTTTTCTTTGGCACAAAGAAAAGAGTTTCCCCCCGTGCAAAGCTCTCAGATATTGAAAATTAATGTTTCGCCAGCTTCAAAAAAACAGCTTGCACATTTTAGAAATTTCTACAATGATACAGTCGCGCAAAATTGCGCATAAAATGCTAATGGCACAGGTGTTTCAGGGTTTACGTGGGTTATTTATTTATCAAACTAAAAGAAGTAGCGACCTCGGTTATTCCGATAACTTTGTTGGCGGTGTTGCTGCACTTTAGCCTAGTTCCTCTACCGGGCGATCTACTTTGGCGCTTTTTGATATGCGCCATCATTATTATATTAGGTTTAGCGATCTTTTTGACGGGTGCGGATCTTGGCGTACAACTCATGGGTAAGCTCATGGGTGAGATGGTGGGTAAGAGTAAGCGCGCGAGTAGTGTGGGTTTCATTGGGTTTTTGCTAGGTTTTCTTATAACGATAGCGGAGCCAGATCTTATTATATTGGGGCAGCAAATAGAGAATGCGAGTGCGGGTGCAGTGAACGCAACATTATTCGTGCTATTTGTGAGTGCAGGTGTGGGTTTAACGGTTGCATTAGGTTTATACCGAATTTTGCTCAATGCCTCTTACCGCGTCATGATGGCAGCTTGCTACATGCTCGTGTTATTTTTAGCCATCGCTATAAGCCCAGAGTTTTTGGCCTTTAGCTTCGATGCATCGGGTGCAACGACGGGTGCGATGACCACGCCGTTTATTTTGGCAGTTGGTGTGGGTATTTCGCAGTTGCGCCAAGGTCGTAGTGCGGACGAGGATAGCTTTGGCATGGTCGGCATGATGAGCGTGGGGCCGATTTTGGCCGTTATGCTGATGGCTATTTTTTTGGGTTTTGGGAGTTTGGACGCTCCATCTCAAGAAGCGGAGCTCAGCAGCGGCGTCGTGGGACCTATACTCGCCTTGTTCCCTCATACAACGCTTGAGTGTTTGATGGCGATCGCGCCCATTAGTGCACTTTTTTTTGTGGCAAACCTATTACGTATAAAAGCGAATCGCTACGATTTACTCCAAATTATTCGCGGTTTGCTTTACGCGTTTGTGGGTTTAATTCTGTTTTTAGTTGCTGTGAGTGCTGGTTTTTTGGAAACAGGGCAATACGTCGGTAAGGCTTTAGCTCTTATTGATTATAGTTTTTTACTACCCGCTGTAGGCCTTGTACTTGGATTGGTTGTCGTTTTGGCGGAGCCCGCTGTCTATGTACTTTGTACTCAGGTACAGGATGTCACGGCGGGTCACATTTCACGGAAAATCTTACTTATTGCTTTATCCTTAGGAGTCGGGCTTGCTGTTTGCTTATCGATGCTTCGCATTATTATTGAGCCCTTGCACTTGTGGCATATTCTTTTGCCAGGCTTCATGATCGCGGTAGCTTTATCGTTTTATGTGCCGCCCTTGTTTGTGGGTATTGCCTATGATGCAGGCGGTGTTGCCAGTGGCCCGATGACGGCAACCTTTATTTTAGCACTTACTCAAGGGGCAGCATTTAACACGGAAACGGCCAATATTTTGGCAGATGGCTTTGGGGTTATAGCAACTGTTGCGATGACGCCCATTATTGCTATATTAACGCTGGGTGCCATTTATAAGCTCAAGACTCAAAAGATGGCCAGAAACAAAGGTGTAGAAGCATGATCGCTCTTCAAGCATTGTTCGTCATTGTCAATGAAGGTAAAGCCTCAAAAATTAGCGATTATGCTCGCAGTATTGGCGCGCCTGGTGCAACGATCGTGCGCGGCCAAGGTTCGCTCCCCAACCGAATTCTTTGCTTCTTTGGGCTTGAGCGCATGCAGAAGGAAATTCTATTACTCGTCTTAAGCGACGATCAACATAAGTATGTTTTTGATAAAATCTGCACAAAATTTTGTTTTGAGAAGAATCGTAGGGGAATTGCATTCACCGTACCCGTAGACTACCACTTGGCTGTTAAACGTTTGCCAACCCAAGAGAAGCCCATGCAAAGTAAAGACCTTAACCAAGGACCGCATCTCATCGTTACCATCGTAGATCGCGGCAATGCTCAAAACGTTATTGAGAGTGCCAATGCCGCGGGCGCCAAAGGCGCTACTATATTACACGCCAGAGGCTCCGGGATTGAAGAGAGCGAAGCTTTTTTTGACATCAAAATCCAGCCAGAAAAAGACGTTATCCTCATTGTTGCCCCATCGTCTTTGGTCATGAACATTTGTAACAATATAAGCGAAAAAGCGAATTTGCACGAAAACGGTAGAGGAATACTCTTTACGCTCCCTATCAAAGATGCCGCGGGCGTTGTGGCGCTGCAAAATCAGTAGTTCGTAAGCCTAAACTCTGCTTGTGGCTGCAGTTTTGCTAGCGGCGTTTTATGGTGAAACATTTCATAGGAGCAAGAATGAAAAATTACCTCATAATTGCAGTTTTTGCCGTTTTGTGCGTGACTGCATGCTCTACGTCGAAAAAAACACAAAAAACGGATAGCTTACAAGCTAAAATTCAGTCTGAAGAACTCGCTCCCGTTGACGAGTCCCTCGAGGAACTTGATGAGGAGAATCTTGCCGCTAAGAAGGACTACGAGGATCTGAAGTCGCTCGTTCTTAACCGGATCGATCTCACGGCGAGTCATGGTGAAGGAAGCGGGAGGATAGAGATTGTTATTAATAACAATAACGTTATTATGCTCAATGGAACGGCAATGTCCAAAAACACTGCTAGCAATTATCTTGAGCGAGAATTGCCCGCGCTCTGCACGCCTAACCCCAGTATCAAAGTTGAAGAGCAGGCAGACTACGAAATTGCAAGCTGGATACTCGAAAAGATCTACTCTTTGGGCTGTACGAATGTTGATTTGCTGTAAGCGAGATTCTTATCAGTTCTTCACTGAGGAGGTAGCGCGGGATCGCCGAGAAATACGACCAATGAGCGAATCTTATGCTTTGGTTTGGCGAATAGCCGAAACAAAGCATAAGATAATCGCGAATTGGTTGTATTTTGAGGAAGCCCGCGCGTAGGGGGAAACTTCCCCCAAAAAAATGCAGAACAAGCAGCTTTGGCTTAAAACACGTTTGCCATGATGTCGCGTCCGAGTGCGGCTTTTAGGGCGATGAGTGAGAGTTGGGCTTGGATGGTTTTTGCGACGTAGCCGATATTTGCCTGCGTAAAGTTGCGTTGTGCGTCGCTGAGGTCGATGAAGGTGGCGGCGCCGTTTTTGTAGGCGGCTTCGGTTAGGGCCATGGCTTCGGCAGCGAGTTCGACTTGGCGCTTGGCGTTATCGACGGCGAGTACGGTGGAGAAATATTCGCGTTTGGCCTTGCGTACGGCGAGTTTGGTGTTCAGTTCGATGCGTTGGAGGGAGAGTTCGCTCTCTTTGAGGGCGGCTTTTTGCTCGTCGAGGGCACCGAATTTTGAGTAGTCAAAAAGCGGGATGGAGAGGTTTAGGGCGAGTGTCCATGAGAGGCGGTCGGTGCTGCCCATGCCCGCGGGTTTTGTCAGGGAGTAGTTGGCTACCCAAGCGCCTGTTAAAGAGGGGTAGAAGTCGGCGATGGTGGCGCGGCGTTGCAACTCTTGGAGGCGCATGGTGGCGCGAGTCACTTGCATTTCGCGATTTTGTTGCAGGGCTTCAGTGATGATGAGTTCGTCGTCGAAGTTTTCGACAGCGGCGAGGGGGACTGGTACGGGGACTGGGAGGCCTTCACTGTTAGTGATGCCAGCCAAGGCGTCTCGCGCGCCTTCATAGTTCCAGATAGCGTCGATGAGGGCTTGGCGATTGTTTTCGACATTGAACTGCGCTTGGATCAGATCGAGGCGTACGCCTACGCCAGCTTCTAGGCGCTTTTGGGTTAAGTCGAGACGTTCTAGCGCCGAACTTAATTGTTCGTGTTGAATTTTAACGACTTCGCCAGTCATTAGTGCCGCTAAGTAAGTTTGCGCGACGCCCGCTAAAAGTGCCTGTCGTCCTTGTTCTATACCGAGTGCCGTCACTTTGGACGCTTCGCTCGCCATGTGTAGTCGAATCCAGCTTGCGACGTTGATGAGGTTCATACCGAAGGTGAGGCTCGCGGTTACGGAATCGGCGGAGGCGAGTGGGATTTTCATGCCCATGATTTCTGCTTCGGGAGTTTTACCCAAGTGTGCCCACTGGACCGTGCCGCTGATGTTTGGCAGCGCAATAGCCCAAGCTTGTTTTAGCTTTGCCTCAGCGATTTCGAGTTTGGTGTGCGCGGCCTGCAAGTCGAGGTTTTGAGCGTCAGCCGCTAAGAGTGCTTGACTTAGTGTCATGCGGGGGCCAGGCTTAATTTCGCAGGTTTCTGGTATCATCTCCAGCAGAGCGCTAAAGTTTTCCTCGCCTGGTAGTGTTTGCATCACGACGGGCGCGATAGCGATGTTGAGCGAATCTGCATGCTCTGTACTCGCTTGTTCCTCAGCGTTGTGGTGCTTTAGTGTTTGTTCCGTGGCTGCGTCGGGAACTTCATTGTTATTGGTGTTTTGTGCAAATGCGTAAGTGTATTGGCTTATGATTAACGCGATTGCGCTTAGAATTGCTAATTTTTTCATGCTTTTGCCTGTGCTTCGATTTGTACTTTTGCTTGCTCAGCTTCTTCATCATCCTCGCTATAAATGGTTATCGTTTTAGCCGCGAAGAACGTGTACATGATGGGAACGATAAATAGGGTTAGGAAGGTAGCCGATGTCAGGCCGCCGATAACGGTGACGGCCATGCCGCTCCACATTTCGGAGCCTTCGCTAATACTTAGGCTAAGTGGCACCATAGAGAAGATGGTTCCCAGAGCGGTCATGAGAATCGGGCGAAGTCGGGTACGTGCGGCTACAACGATGGCATCAAACTTATTGAGATGCTCGTCGCGGCGGTACTGGTTTGCCGCGTCAACCATAATGATTCCATTATTTACGACTATACCGACAAGTATGATGCAACCGATAAGCGAGGCAATGTTGATCTGCTTACCCGAAATGAGGAAAGCCACGATAACCCCCATAAAGGCCAAAGGCACGGTAAATAAGATAATAAACGGTTCTCGGAAGGATTCGAACTGGCTGGCCATGACCATGTATACGAGGCAAATCGACACAATAATCGCTAAGCCAAGGTACATAAAGGAAGTGGCGAAGTCATCGGCGGTTCCGCCTATTTCGTAGCGCCACGTCGATTCGGCGTTCTCTCGCTTGAGTGAATCCATGTACTCCTTAACTTTGTTGATAGAGTACTCCATGTTTTTGATTTGTACAGTTCCATCGTCGTTTTGGTAAGAGTTTTTGAGCGTAATCGCAACGGTTTGGTAGCGCGCTTGGTTTTTTCGCAAGATTTCTGCAGGCCCCAATCCTTGTTGCACAGAGGCGATGCTAGAGAGCATAACGACGTCACCCGATTGTGTTTCTATAGGCATACGCCCTATATCGCTGAGATCGCTGCGGTATGGCTTATCATAACGCAGTTTAATATCGAACTCATCCCCGCCCTCTGAATAGTAGGACGCCGTAACGCCTCGAAAGTAGATGGTAATCGCCGTGCTAACCAATGCCGTTGATAATCCTAGTTCGCTCATCTTTTTGCGGTCAAAGATAACCTGAACCTCAGGTTTCTGCTCCTCCATCGAAAGCGAAATATCGGCTATGTCATTCTCTTTTAACAAATTGAGCTTAACGTCTTTAGCCAGTTTACGTGTAACGTCAATGTCGTCGTCGTAAATCTCGATAAGCACGTCGCCTTGCGCGCCCCCCATGTTGTTCATGCCCTGTACTTGGTAGCTGATGCCAGGTACGTCGCGCAAAGAGTCACGCAGTTCGTCCATAAACTCGAAGGTAGACTTCTCGCGCGTCTTCGGCTTGTTGAGGGGGATACGTATGGTGGCGCCGTGTACGCCGACAGAGCCAATCGCCGCAAAACCAGTGTCTGCCGCTCCCACGTCGATTGAAATCATTCTTCTATCTTTTTCGGGGATGATTTCACGCACCTTATCAAGGACTTCCTCGGTAATGCGGTAGGTAGAACTCACGTCGTTGCCCATTTCGGTGGTCAACTTAATCATGACCATCGAGTCGTCGGTAGCCGCCATAAAGTCTTTGGGGATGTACTTTACAAAAACGTAGATGGCCAGCGCAAAGAAAACAAGTGTAGGCATGATGATAAGCAAGCGGTGGTTAACGCAAAAGCGCACAGATTTTTCATAAAATGCGCGCATCTTTTGGGTGGTGGCTCCCGTTTTCATCCTCGTTTCATCGCGCTTAAAGCGTTTTGAGCTGAGCAAAAAGAACGAAGTCATCGGAACGAACGTGATGGCAACAAACAGTGAAACGAGCAGTGATGCACAAACCGTAAGTGCTAAATCTTTAAAAATAACCCCCGCAATACCGGGTACGAAAAGTATGGGCACAAAGACAGCGAGCGTTGTAAGGGTTGAAGCGACGATGGCTAGAAGCACTTGATCGCTACCGCGTGTGGCGGCGTAAAAGGAATTCCTCCCCTCTTCATGGTGTCGAAACACGTTCTCTAAAACAACAATCGCGTTATCAACGAGCATACCCACCGCAAGCGCTAAACCCGCCATTGACATGACGTTAAGCGTCATACCCAGTGAGCTCATCACGCCAAAGGTGGCAAAAACGCTTGTCGGTATCGCTGTTGCGACGATTAGCGAGGGGAAGATGCGCCTAAAGAAGAAGAGAAGGACGAAGAAGACTATGATAACGGCAAATACCGCTGTTTCGCCCAAGTTAGAAAGCGCGATATTGATGTGCTCGGATTGATCAAAAATAATGCGATAATCTAGCCCCTGCTGCGTTGCCAAAACATCGGGTAAAACCTTAATAAGCGCCTCGGCAGCTTCAACGGTATTGGCGCCCGACTGCTTGCGCGCCAACATTAAAACACTAGACTTCCCATCGGTTTCTAAAATCCGACGAATCTCCTCCACCCCATCTTCGATATCCGCAATATCTCGCAAGCGAATCGGAATAAGCGCCCCGCTATCGCTATAGCCCATCCCCAGCAAAACCTCCCCAATCTCGTCGATACTCCTATACTTGCCCCAAGTCTGGATGTTCCAATCCATCCCCGCACTCTCGATGTAACCACCCACAGACTGCTTATTCTCTGCCGCCAAAACCTGCATAATCGTTAGCGGCGACACCTTATACGCCTCTAGCTTAGACGGATTTAGCTTAACCTTAATCTCCCGCTTCTCGCCTCCCGCAACGTCCACCGCCGAAATGCCCACCACGCGCTCCAAGCGCGGTTTAAGCTCATCTTCCGCGATCTTTCGAAGCTCCGCCATCGAATAGTCGCCCACCAGGTTAAACATCACAATCGGCTGCATCGACGGGTCGATCGCAAAAATCAAGGGTTTCTCAACCTCATCAGGCAAATTCACCAATTCAAGGCGTCGCCGTGTATCCGTCTCGGCCTTGTCCATGTCGTAGCCCCAATTAAACTCCAGCATCAACAAGGAAATGCTGTTTTTTGAGGTCGAATTCAAATTCTTGAGCCCCTGCACCGATACCGCAGCTTCTTCAAGCGGCCGCGTAATCAATGTCTCGATGTCCGCTGGGCTAGCACCTATGTATGAGGTCATAACTAAAACGTACGGCACCTCCATGTCTGGGTATAAGTCCACGCGCAAACGATATAGCGAGAAGACGCCAAAGAACATGACCAAAATATACACCATAACGAGGGTCACGCGTCGGCGCACCGAAAACTCTGGTACCGTCATTTCAATCACCTTTTTTAGTGTTAAAAAGCAGTTTATTCTGCTGGGGGGACAACCCCCCTACGCTCAAACCCGCACTGTGTGCGGTTTTGCGCTACCCCCCGAGCGGGGCTTGAACGCCTGCGGCGTTCCGCAGCGCCCCGCAACGCCCCCCGCGCTTCGCGCGATAGCTCGCAACGTTGCTAAGCAGCAACAAAACGAATCCCCCCTAAATATTTTGCTCCTGATTTCGGTATCCCAAAACCAAGGGCATGAAGTGAAACTAAAGTTCTTTGTTCTAGAGCGTAGTGCTAGCTGCATCGCTTGTAGCGGCTGCATACTTCTCTGTCATATCGCGCACTTTCTCGCCTTCTTTTAGGCTGTGCTGCCCACGAATAACAAGGCGCTCACCTAGCTCTAACCCTCTGATTACCTCAACATCCCGCGCACTGCGCTCACCAAGCTCGACAACCCTGGCCTCGACCGTGTCGTCGTCTTTGAGCACAAAAACTTTGCGCAAAGCCTGACCAAGTCGTTGCTGCTCCAACAAGTCAGAATCCATCAGCATCGCTCGTTGTTGTACAACAATCGCTCCCTCTGTTTGGCCAAGTAAAATGTTGGCGCGTGCAAACATACCCGGCTTATAGCGATAAAGCCCTGAATCTCCTTCCGTGGGGTTAGTAAATACAGCTTCTACTGTATTGGTGCGCGTCATCGGGTTGATATAGGGCATAATACGATTGATCTTCGCTTTTACGCTATCTTTAGGATAAGCGTCAAAGCGAAGTTCTACTTCTTGTCCTAGTTTCAAGTAGCTTGCATCCGCCTCGGCAATGTTAAGCGTAACCTTCATCTCTGAGAGATCCAAAAGCACACACAAGGGCATCGCGCTGCTCGCAATATCGCCAACTTGCAAGAGTTTTTTACTGACTACGCCACTAATGGGAGCCAGAACTGTGCTGTACTCTAGCCCCAGTTTTGCCTGCCGTTGTGCAGCGGCGAGCTGTTCTCGCTGTGCTTGTAAGGCTAAAACTCCGTCTTTTGTTTGATCGAGAGTTTGCTTGGACACGATATTAGAATTAAATAAGTCACTGATTCGCTGGCTCTCACGCTGCGCAGCCTTAAGCTGTACGTCTAAAGCACGCATTTGCGCACTGAGCTGCGCAGCTCCCTGCTTGGATACGACGTTGCGAATCTCAGCAATGACTTCGCCTTCCTTGACATAATCCCCATTCTCCCATGGGAACCGCAAGATCTGCTCACTAGCTAAGGGAATAACCGAAACTTGGCGCACTACCGCCACGTCACCTACATATTCACGTCGCTTCTCTAGTGTCTTTTTTTGGACTTCAGCAGTCTCAACCGCCGTAAGTTTGCGTTCCTGCGCTAAAGCTTGTCCTTCCTCCGTCTTCATACCCTTTTGTTGACATGAAAGAAGCAACACGCTTAGCATGACGAATATTAGCGCTCGACTTGTTTTCATAAGATTCTCCAACTCTGCGTTGCCCCAGAACACAGTTCATCACCTTTATATACACGTTACATACACAAGTCTATAAATAGCGTAGAAAATGTGGGCTGCGTGTAGGTGGGTGTGGCACTAAGATGCGCTTGCGCATCTTAGTGTAGACATGTAACTATAAAACTTATGTTTTATTCCCGAAGACTTTTTCCAGCTTCACTTTTTTACATGGAGTGCTTGCTATGCCATGCTACGTAAGGCTATACAGTGTTCTAGCTTGCTGTAGATAAGGACGAGAAGCAAAAAGATGAAAGCAGTTTGTTGGCATTTTCGAGATTCACTACGTTATGCTCTAGCGCGGTTTGACCCGCAGAGGCATATGAACGCCTCTTTTCTAAAATATTCATATTTATTTCTTAAGTTTACTGTTTAGTTCCATTTTATTTCTTAAGTTTACTGTTTAGTTCCATTTTACAAAAGCAGACAAAGGAAGGCAAATGACCCAAGAAAACACTACTGTCGTAGAAAATGCGCCGCTTTATGAAGGCAGTCTGTATCTGTCCGAGAACGTAGATTATTTTCAGAATGGCGATGATTTCTTCGTCTATCACAATTTATATGGTTATATCCTAAAAATGAGCGAAGATTTGGTGGATTTCCTCGAGTTTTTTGCGACGGAGCGAAAAGCCGAAGAGATGCATGAGAACTACGACGAAATTTTTGGTCGTGACACGCTGCATGAGTTTTTGAGCATATTCCGAACTTTGGCCTGTTTGCTGCCAAGCGATGACTACGAGCGTGAAAAGACACTGTCGATGTACCCGACCCAAGCGCGTTGGATCACGGTGCACAGTCCAAAAGATGGCAATACCAAGATCTACGCCTTCGACACCCAAACACGTCGCGACATGCGCACTGTCCAGCTCAACGAATGGGAAACGGCGCTGTGGAAGCTATGCGCTGAGGGGAATAAAACGGTGCAGAGCATAGTCGATGAAATTGCAGCTCACCCGCATAGCCCAAGCTCTGGGGTAGAAGAACTCGTACTCGCCACCCTCGCGCAGTGGACGCACTGCGAGTTGCAAGTACTCAAGTTGAGCGCTGAGCCTTGCAGTATGTACAAAGGCCGTCGCTTTGGTGTACCTCCCTACCTCATTTCTACGATGCCCTACGAAAGGGTGACTGCCTTAGTGCGTACCGAAGTCGACGAAAGCGGCAAAATTATTAAACCCTACGAAGAAACTATTCGCGTTAAGTCGCAAGGGCTTAAAATCGAGAGCATAGAACCAGAAGTTCTCCAGAAAGATCGCTTATCTGCTCGTCTATCGACGATTTTAGCCGAACCGCATGAAGTGCTCGCCAACGAATCTTACGCAGAGCGTGTCTTTGAGCTAGCGGATGGTGTTTGCGAAGTTCGCGGCGAGGAATTTGCGGTTCTAGACATTGGGGGCGGACTTGGTGAGACGGCTAAAGGCTTTGTTAAAGCCTTTAAAGCCAAGTACCCCGATGTGAATTTGCGTTACACGATTTATGCGCCAAGCGAAGAATTTGCGCAAATCCAAGCCCAAACCCTTGAGGAAACGCCTGAGGTAGGCATCGCGATTGGAGATCCCAACCATCTCGCCGATAACCTCAATGATCGAAAGTTCGACTTTATTCTTTGCGATGAATTTTTAGCCAATTTGGAGTCCGTGTCGGTGCGCAAAATGGTTCTCGGTGGTAGTAACGAGGAGGAAGAGGAAGAGGAAGATGTGGGCGAGGAGCTGCTAGAAGGCGAAGAGTTAAGTGCACCTGCGACAGAGCGCCCGGGAGATGAGGCGAAATTAACGTTTATAGGCGAGGGAGACGCGATACAGCAGATTTTTAAACATAAACTCAAGCTAAACGATGCGCCTGAAGACTTCTATCTTAATAATGGTTCTCTGCGTCTACTCACGCAGATTGATCGCTTGTGCAAGTTTGGCACCCAAGTTTTTCTCATCGAATTCGGCGAGGAGCTAAAGTATCCTGTTCGCACGTTTGAAGAATTGAGCGAAGCTTACTCGCAGCATTTTGGCATACTGCGCCAAGCCGCCGAGAATATGGGCTACCGCACGAGGCTAAGTTACTGGATGGAAGATCTCGGTCTTGATCGCGAATGTTCGATGTTTTCGACCACTCGTAGCCAGTTTAAAGCCATGCGCTGTCTATTTGCGGATCACGGCATAGAACTTGAGCGCCGACCCTATACTGAGGGTGAAATGCGCGAGATTCTCAAACGCGCCAATATTGGCGAAGATGAGATTGTCGAACTCAACTTTGAACCGGCAGAAGACCGCATTTCTGGACTAGTGCCGCATTCCTACAAGTTTTTGCGCATCTTTAAAGAGCTCGAGTTTTAGCGCAGGGAGTTTGAGTCAACGTAAACGATTTAGCTTTTCTTAGGCTTTGCACTTTAGCTATGGTTGCAAAGCCAAGTCACTACCATTTAGCGCTTTTAGGTTTTTTTACATGGATTTACCCGAACTTTGGTACGATCTGCCGCTGGCAGTCTTTGACGTAGAAACGACAGGCTTCTCCCCCGATGAAAACCAGATTATTGAGATCGGCGTGGTACACTTTCACCGCGGTGAACTGCAGGAATCCTTTAATTGGCTTATCGATCCAGAATGTGAAATACCGCCAGAAATTGTTAAGTTAACGGGAATCACGCAGGAAGATGTGACTGGAAAACCGACGTTTCGCGAGATAGCCGCAGATTTTGTGGAGGTGATGAAGGGGCGAGGGCTAGTGGCGTACAACTTGGCTTTTGACCGCAGTTTCCTAAGTGTAAACCTCGAACGTTGCGGCTACCAATGGTTTGACGATCAACCCAGCTTTGATCCCCTTATCTTCGCAAGGCACATATCGCCGCAAGCGCGCGATAACAAGCTAGTGACTGTGGCGAAACGCTACAACATATCGCTTGAAGGTGCACACCGCGCTTGTAACGATGCGGAAGCTACGGGCAAAGTTTTATATGCCATGCGCGACGCGTTGCCGCCTGTTCTGCAGGATCTCATCGTGGTTCAAGTACAATGGGAGATTCAGCAGCGCAATGCTTTTAGGGGCAAGGATAAACGGCGAAACAGCGAGTTTAGCAGCATCTTGTCGCAAGAAAGCGCTGGTGAGGCAAGACTCGGCCCAGCCTTTATACACGGAAGCGAAGCGGATCCGCTTCGCGCCTACTACGATTCGTTGATGAGTATGAAAGAGCCCTGAGCTGGTACTCATCGCTGTAAAACTTAGGCAATATTTATGAAGATACTTCTAATTTTAGCAAACGGCTTTGAAGAAATCGAAGCTGTCACCCTGATTGACATTGCTCGGCGTGCAAAGATGGAACTAAGCATTTGCTCGTTACACAATAGCGATACAGTGCAAGGTTCGCATAAAATTGAGCTAAAGGCTGAAATTCATTTTGATGAGGCCAAAACAAAACAGTGGGATGCGGTCGTGCTCCCTGGCGGAATGGGCGGCGTAGAAGCAATGCTCAAGAGCGACGCATTTTTAGCCTTCCTTAAAGAGCACGCCAAAAATCACCGACGTATCGCTGCTATCTGTGCAGCCCCCATGATATTAGATCACTGCGGCTTACTCGAGGGGCTTGCTTTTACCTGCCACCCCAGCGTTGTGCAGAAAATTAAAACAGGCAAATACGTCGATGCACCAAGTTTACAAACACCGAAAATTCTCACAGGGCGTTCCGCTGGTACGGCGCTTTCCTTCGCGCTTGCCTTTGTTTCGTGGATGCTCGGTGAAGTACCCGCAGGGCTTCGAGACGCTTTAGCCATTTAGTCGTGAAGCGCCTGTTACTATAGCTTCAACCTTAGGCTATAGAGCTCACAAAGATCGCATCTTCTGTCTTTATACGAAAAAAAAGACAGTTCGTTCGCTAAAATTCAAAAAAACTGCGTTCTATTGAGAAAGGAAAGCTATGTTGGCAATTTTGAGCTAAATCCAAAACGAATGAGCCATTGTTGGCAAGTTTGCTGCAAAGAAGAACAAGGTTTTCGGCAGTGCAAAGTCTTTTGCTTGTAAGCAAAAGAGAAATAATATGCTATGTAGGCAACGGTGTGCGTTGCTGCGCCGATTGACCTTAATTTTGCGCGAAAGAGCGCAAGTGCGGATTATTAGGCTATTTGATGGATATGGAAGGAAAAATGCCACGTCTTGGGCGTTTGTATATTGCTTTGTGCACGGCAAGCATCGTGATGCAATTAGTGAGCTTGCAGTTACGCCACTCGATTTTTGGGGGAACGGCTTGGCTGGTGACAGTGAAGTACGAAGGGGTATGGGAGCGCTTGGGGATTTTTATGTTAGTGGCTACGTTTTGCGCTGCTTTGTGTGGCTTGTGGCTGCTTTTGGGGGATTGGCTAGGGCGAGTGTTGAAATTTCGAGAAGAGCGGACACACCGCTGGCTTGCGACTTTGTGGTTAGTATTCCTTGTTTTGGAGATGCTACTTCGACTTAAGCTAGCGGAATTTTTGGGAAGCAAGTTTAGGCTAACAGAATTTGCTTCGGGAGTCGGCGGCTTTTGGCGCATGTTAGTGCAGGCATTTAATTGGTATTGGGATATTATTCTGCTTTCTTTGTTTGGTGTTTTTCTGCTAGCTTTGGCTATCTATTTTTTTAATCGCTGGTTCTTGGGACAACGGTTTGCCATATTCCGCGCGATTGATCGTGTGCCCCGAAAAATATTAATACTCATTGCTTCCGTAAGTTTTTGTGTTTCGTTAACGTTTATGGCCTTTCCTATGCAGTTTCCGCTCACGCGCGAGCTCATTGCAAGTGAAACAGCGGTTGGGGCTCCCTTTAGCTACATTCTTAAATTGGTTTCTGATTTCGATGGCGATGGTTACGGTCGATTTGATCTGCCACCCGACACCGCCCCGCTCGATCCAGATTGTTATCCTTATGCGCTAGATATTCCAAACGACGGTATAGATCAAGATCTACTTTTGGGCGACTTGCAGCCCGATACTTTAGATCCTGCACTGCGAGCGTGGATAGAAACTCAAGGTCAAGAAGCACTAGCGAGCCCCGCGACGCGTAAAAACGTCTTTTTAGTTTTTATGGAAAGTGTTCGCAACGACATGCTGGACGCGAGTATCGAAGGCAAGCGAGTGATGCCAGAACTCAAGGCGTTTCGCGATAAGGGGGCGCTACGAATTGCACGTATGTTTGCGACGCGCGGCTTTACCCAAAACTCTATAACTCAATCGTTTTGGGGCTCTTTCTTTGATCCAGGCACGAGCCTTGTGGATGATTTTACGCAGATGGGCTACAAAAGCGTGGCGCTTAGCGGAGAGAGTTTACTCGACGAGGGCTTTGACGTGAGCTTGGGTTGGTTGCGTAACGAGGCGATGATTGTTGATCCGCGCCATATGCCCGAGAACGAACGAGGCTCTGCCACGGTGCCTGCGCGCGTTGTTGCCAAGCATTTTGAGCGAATCTTAGAGGAAGACGATGGCGATAAACCGTTGTTTATGTATGTTTTTTTGCAGGATCCGCATTTTCCCTATCAACAAGACAATCCCCCGGTTTTAGTTGATCGCACGATTATGCGTAGCGAAATCAACGCCAAGAACCGAGCTAGGCTTTGGAGAAGCTACGCTAACCAAGTGCATCATTTAGATGCAGCTTTGGGGCGTATGATCGCAGCGCTCGAAGCGCGGAATCTACTTGAGGATAGCTTAATCATTATTGTGAGTGACCACGGCGAATCTCTTTACGACGATGGGAGCCTTCTGGGGCATGGGATTGCACTGCAAAATGTGATGACGCATTGTGCCATGCTTGTGTGGGGTGCAAGCGGTTCGTTGGAACAGAACATGAGTCAGATCGACTTGCGGCGATTTATCCTTACACAAAGCACGCGTCAAGCTAGTGAAGCCCCCTTCACTGGCGTTGCCGAGCGCGATGCGCCTTTACTCCAATTTATTGGCGCTACCACTGTGCCGAGTTCGATCTCGTTTTTGTACCCAAACGACGAACGCATAGTTTATAATTATGCCACCAATAGAGCTTACCGCGAAAGCTCTAGCGCTAGTTATCCCCATCAAATTAAAACGGCGCATCTACAAAACACGGAACGATTGCAGTCGCCAATACCAGATGCATTGCGCGATGAAGATATTCAGCAACTCGTGAATACTTGGGCCTACATGCAGTGGTTCCACCGCGGAACGAAGAATTAAACGATGCCACTTTGGAGAGGGTTTTTATATTCGCTTCTATGCCATATTTTGGCTTTTTACGTCAGTTCGCTTTTGCCAAAGAGCGAAGGAAATATGGCGTGGTTGCTACGCGATAGCCATACTGTGCAGCACGAAATCGTGCCTTTAAGCGTAGTTTTAGCCCATCCAACTTATGATGCCGGCTACGACGATGATGCTCAAGGCGAAGATGCTCAAGGCGATGAAGCGCCTTTTAACGAAAAGCGCGAAATGCCAAAGTTAGTTTTGAACTTTGCTGCGCCGAAAGCTGAAGTTCGACCTGATGATGAACTTGAGGGAAGCAAAAAGCCGGAGAGCATAGAAAGCCCTAGCGAAGCTCTTGAGAGCGGAGCAGAGCAAGTTTTTGTAATGCATGGCGAAGACGCGCATGCGGGAACTCGCGAACTTACGAGAAATACTGGCGGATTTGGCGATGATGGGGGTATTGGCGACGCTAATAGCACGTCAAAAACAAGCGGTGAAGGGCAGACAACGGGTGGTGGGAATGCGCGTTTTGCTAGCGCACGCGGGGGAGGCAGTGGCATTGACGAAGCTGGCGTTTGGCTAGCATACCTGAGAGAAATTGCGTCGGTCTTGTTAAAATCAAAATTTTATCCGCCTTTGGCAAGACAATCGCGTCAGCAAGGCGTCGTCATCCTCGAATTCGTCATTCACCGTGATGGAAGCGTAGAAAACCCACAGATCTACAAAAGCTCGGGCTTTGCTTCATTGGATCAAGCGGCATTGCAAGCTTTAGCGATGGCGGGAAGACTACCAGCCTTTCCTGACGCGTTAAGCGCCGAGCGTAAAAAACTGCGCGTACCTTATCATTATAGCTTGGGGAATAGATGATGAGAGAGCTTTTTTTTCGTATTTTCAGCCTAAAAACTGTAGAATCTTGAGGGAGCTACTGTTTTATTTTATTTTTGCCTAATTTTGTGCGAATGTTGGCCATGCACTTGTGTAAGCGTTTTTTCGCTTCAAGGAATGATTTTGTTGTTTTGAAATCACACAGGTCTTTCTGATTTGTGCCACCTTGCAAGTCGTTGGTTTAGACGGGTTTTGGACGCTAGCCCAATAAATCAGAGCTTCCTTAGGGAGTCTCTGATTTATGCAAAAACAGTAGGGGGCATCTTTCAAACCTGCCCCTGATTAAAATGACAAAAGCCTGGCGAATTTTCAAAATAAAGTCAATAAAATCAATACCCTACACACAAAACGGGTTCTAAGGCCGATAGCCCTTAGACGGGCTTTGGGGCGCTAGCCCCAACAAATCAGAGCTTTTTTAGGCGTATTGGCGCAGAACCCCGCGCACGGAGCCCAAAACACGGAATTGCTCGCATTCTTCCTCGCTTAAATCGATGGGCTCCATATCAGGGTTTGAGGGGAGTAGTCTTATGCGTTTACCTCGTCGTTCGTAGCGTTTCACCGTGGCTTCACCGCCCACGAGTGCGGCGATCAATTCGCCGTTCTCTGCTGTTGATTGCTCGCGGATAAAGACGATGTCGCCGGGCATGATTCCGTCGCCGATCATACTCGTGCCGCGTACGCGAAGTGCGAACACGTCGTCCATTCCACGGCAAAAGAGCGATGCATCCATGATGAGGCTTTCTTCGCGCTCTTCGTAGGCTTGCGTAAGTGGCCCTGCAGCGATGCGTCCCAAAACGGGTATACTGCGGTAAAACCCATCGTCGCTAAGCTGCGATAATGTGTTTTTGTTCAGGTTTATGACCTCGTCTTGCGAAATTTGGAAAGCTTTAGCTTTCGGCGAATCGACTGCGGGTTTGGCTTTTTTAACTTTACTGTTACTGCGTTGTATAACGACATCAGCGGCATCAACGATAGGTCGCAAGGTGCGACTTTTGGAATCTTCCTTGCTGAGATAGCCCTTGCGAACCAAGGCAGCTAGGTGCTGTGCCACACCGTTTGTGGAACGTAGACCAAAGTGATTAGTGATCTCGCGTACTGAGGGTGGGTACATGTTTTCATCGATGTACGCTAATATATGTAGATATATCTCAGCTTGCCTTTGCGTTAAACTCATTTCCATTACACAGTTCCTTCGCTTTGGCGGAACAATCCGCATAAACAATCTAGTGTACATTTGTGCAGCGGTCAAGTTTTTTTCGCGCAATCGCTGTACATGCGTTCTTAACGTTCGCGACGCCAAAAAAATTTAGCGCGTAGCCAAAAAGGCGAAGTAGAGCGCTAACTTGTTGTAGACGTCAGTGCTTAGCTTTTTCGCTGCGAGGAATTGAAAGCAAGAAGCAGCTTTTAGGGAAACTCTGATCAATGTAAAAATTGCCAAAAAGCAGCTAGAGCAAAATAACAAAAGTCAGGCAAGTTTTAAAATAAAGTCAATAAAATCAATGCTCTAAGTGCAACAGCGAGTTCTAAGAGCGATAGTCCTTAGATGGGGTTTGGGGCGTATTCCGGAGATTCGATGTGGGCAAAAATCATAAAAAGCGGCTAGAGTAAAGTGTGGGAAGCTATTTTGGCTTCTTTGAACGCAGTCTAAAATTTGCATGATGCTTTTCTTAGCAAGTTGAAGCGCTAGTCCAAAATCGATCAGAGTTTGTTTTTTGTGGCTGTTAAATGATGCAGGGGGGGTAGCGCAAGATCACCCAAAGAATCGGCGATTTAGCGCATTTTTTGCGATGGATGCGCGGAACGAGCGCATACAGCGCAAAAAATAAAGCGCTAAACAGCCGATTATGCGGGAAGCTTGCGCGTAGGGGGGCGTGTGCCCCCCACAAAAAATAGATACATGCGCGTAAAAGCGAAATTCGATTAATCCGCGCAAAGCCCTCGCCTTGCGAAAACGTTGAAGCTAGCTTATGAGTTTGAGCGCTAAAGCTTCGATGCTTCTTCACCGCAAGCGCTTGCATCTGTGAAACTTTGGAACTTGTGCAGTTTAATTTTTACAGAATAGTAACAATTATTGACCTTGCACAGCGCTGCTGATATATGTATGCGTTGGGGAGGGTTTTGGAGCATAGCTATGTGGTTAAGGGTAGGCGCGCTAGTGGTGGCGCTGGCAGTATTTGCTGGCGATGCCTTTGGACAGGAAGAACTTATACTTGAGAAGCTGTATAACTTCGACGATATGTTGATCGACGGCGAATTCCGAACACCTCAAGGTATGTTTGAGCAGGCGCGCGCTGAATCGGAGTTTGATGGGGTACTCAATTTGACGCGAACATACTTGGAGCGCGTCCAGGCCGATGTGCAAGAGCAGGTGATGCGCCCTTAGTAAGGTTGAGATTTTGAGGGAGAGTGTAGATGAGGTTAGTTTGTAGCAGTTGTAGCGCGGATCACTGGTTGCCAGACGCGTATGTCTCAACAGGTGAGACTTGTTTGGTAAGTTGCCCCCGTTGCAGTTCATCGATTATGGCCAGTGCGGCGATGATGGACGCATCAGCGGGCGAAGCTTTGTGGTACGCGGTGCTTAACGGTGCTGAGGGCGAGTCAAGTGAAAGCCTGCAAGTTGGGCCTGTCTCGCAACAAGATATCGAAGCCTATTATCTGGCTAGTAAGCTGAGCATGGACTCCTACTTATGGCGCGATGGCTACGCTGACTGGGTACAGTTAAGCGGTGCGCCAGAGTTTGGCTATCTCAACTCCTTAGTCGAACCGGTTGGTGGGGGTGGCGAAGAAACACGCGTTGTTCTCACACAGAGCTTTGGCGGCGAGGATGCGACCCAAGCCATTGACGTGTCGGATTTAGGAGGCAGCTTCGCTCAAGCCGACCCCTACCAAGGAGGTGGTGGTTTCGCAGCTTTTGGAGCCGGCGCTATCTCCAACATGACGGGCGCGCCAGTACAGGAAGCTGTAGAAGAATTTAGCTTCGATATGAGCCCGCCCGCGAGCTCCGCCCATGATGACGGTGGCTTTGGAAGCGCGAACGATTTAGTTGGTGCGCGTAGTGAGAACTCTGTTTTGTTCAGCCTTAGCAATTTGCAGGCTGTTAGCGCGCGTGTTACCAAAGGCGCCAGTGAAACTCCCGTCACCGAAGGCTCCGGCCTCATCGACGTCAAAGCGCTCGCCGCCTCCGGCCCCTCTCCTCGCCGGCGCTCCTTTGAGCAGGAAAGCTACCAAGCCGCCCCCGCCCTTAGTGCCGCGGCTATGCTCCCGCTCGGCAACCGAAAAGACAACACCCCCATTATTATTGCCATTGTCGCTGCCGTTGTAGTGTTCGTTGCCTTTACCATCGTGCTTATTGTTCTCTTGAGCAAAGACGACGATGCGCTCCCAGTGCAGCAAGCTCAAGTCGATATGAACGTCGATACTAGCAATTTGGGCGTAGTCGCCAAAAACACCGCTCCACCCGCTGCTGTCGCCGATGTGGACAGCGCCAAACCAAGTGAAGAGAATAAAAAGGAAGAAGCCGCGCCTGAGGCTGACAAGGACGAGAAGGCTGAGCAAGAAGCTGAGCCCGTTGAAGAGAAACAAGAGCCTGAAAAGGCAGCGGAAAAACCCGAAGCTAAACCTGCACCTAAACCTGCACCTAAACCTGCACCTAAACCTGCACCTAAACCCGCGCCCAAACCAGCGCCCAAACCCGCGCCCAAACCAGCGCCTAAACCAGCGCCCAAACCCGAACCTGCTCCCAAGCCTGCTGGGGCTACACTCAGTAAGGACGAAGTCCAATCGGTTATCCGTTCCAACTTTGGGCAAATCCGAACTTGCAGCCGCACCTCGACGCAAAAGGGTACGATGCGCGTCTCCTTCGTGATTAAGGGCAACGGCCGTGTGAGTAACGCTCGCAACCTTAGCAAGGAATTTGCCAATACTCCTACCGAATCTTGCGTTCTCAAAGTCGTTAATGGCATGAAATTTAAGGAAACTGGCGGCGCCGACATCCCCATTACCTACCCGTTCTCTATTCAATAGTACGTTTTGAATTTTTTTGAAGGGGGCTTTTTGCCCCCTACGCGCGGGCTTCCTCGCAAAATGTGACAACGAACGCTTTATATTGTGCGCTGTATTTGCTAGTCGCGCATCCAGCGCACAATATGCGGTTCGTAGCACATTTTGTGGAATGTGTGCCAATCCATGGCACACAGCCCTGCGGGCCGCCTGCGGCGTTCCCTTTCGACTTCCATGTCGAAACGAGGCGATCCCGCGCTACCCCCCCCCGGTATCAGCGGCTAGCATCATCGCTTTTGCCGAGGTTACGGGGGCTTTTTTTTATGCTAAAGACACTGAACTTCCCTAAAGAGGCAAAGGGGATTGGGGAGCTAACTGTAAGATCTATAGTTCAGGACATTTCATTGTGAAGATCCGTCAATTTCATGTACTATTCACCGTATTCATACTATTTTTGCTCTCAAGCGCATTCCTTATCTGGATTTTCCCTCCCAGCGGCGAAGCGCGACACAAGCGGCAAAGCCCTCCCCTAGAACTCGATTTCGGTGTTGACGGAATTAGCCTTATTTCGCAAGGTACGGGAGAGCTCTATGAGCATCAATACGCGCCTTTTAACGAAAAAAGAAGCTACGCGATCAAGCTGCAACAAATCACAAAATATGTCGAAAACGGTGACACGCACTCCGTTCGTACGACTATAAAGGCGAATGCTCGAATACAAGTTGAGCCAAAGCGAAGTGATCGCGTATTTTTGTCTTTCGATAGCTTTGAGATACACGTGTATAAGGACGATGTGGAGGTGGATCTCGTGTCTGTGGAGTCGCTCATGGCGGGCATCGTTCTTGAACAAAGCTTTGGGGAGCAGATGGGGATGGGTCGCGCTGAACCTCTCGTTCGCATCAACCCGCAGGTAGGGCGTGTGTTGTTTTTACTCAGCGATATGATGCGAATAATCTGGTCTCCTTTGGCTAGCGAAGCAGTGGGTGCAAAAGCAGCGTGGGAGTTTTACGACAAGAGCCACGAAGAGAAGCTGTGCATCAACGCTAGCGCACGCAGTGACGTGCTTGATGTGGATGCCGACAAGCTCGAGTTAGAGCATCATTATATAGTGCAGCGCGATAAGTGTACGCAGCGCGCTAAACGTAGGAAAATGCGAGCGTTCGACGTCGCAGGCGAGGGGCAGGCAAGAGCCACGGTTAGGATCCATAAAGGTGTAGTTCAAAGCGCTGCTGGCGAGACTCGGTATTCGAATTTTATTTATTTAGGTGATCAAAAAGAATCGAGAGCAAAACAAGAACTCAATGCAGTCTATAGCCTAGAGCTTATTGTGCAATAATCAAATCGTAGTTTTCGCTAAACTTTTAAGCTACTCACGAATCTCCGCCATTACTTTTTTGAGATCACTCCAAACCATCGCTTTAACTTCGGGATTTCGTAGCACATAAGCAGGGTGGAAAGTCGGCATTACACGCACGCTGTGAAAATCAAACCACCTACCGCGCAGCTGTACGATATTATCGGTGTTGTGACGAATAATCGCCCTAAATGCGGCTTGCCCCCAAGCAATAATGACTTTGGGCGAGACTAGGGTGATTTCGTTCAACAAATAATACAAACAGTTGTAGTAGTAAGTTTGCGTAGGCGCTTGGTTCGTGGGACAGGTGCATTTGAGTGCGTTTGTAATATAGACCTCCTCACGACTTAAGCCCATGGCTTTAAGCATCTTGTCCATCAGCTCACCGACCTGGCCGGCGAAAATTCTGCCTTCCTCGTTCTCTTTGGGATCGAGCCCCATGCCAAGGCACATCACTTTGGCGTCGACAGGGCCTGAGCCAAAAATAATTTTACTGCGTTTTTCGTGCAAGGCGCAGCGCGTACATGACTCGCACTCAAGCGCTAATTTTTTGAGCGCTGCTTGGCGCTCCTCGGCAGGGCGTTGATCGAGCGAAACTTCGCTTTGTGCTTTGAGCTTCTTAAAACTGCTTAAAAGTTCGCGTCTTGGTTTTGTCTCCTGCGCGCGCTCCAGGCTCGGACTTCGTTGTGCCGTGCGCGGCCGCTCACCTTGTGCTGTTACTGCGCTTCGCGCAGTGGCAGCTTGGACTGTGCTGCTTGCTAATGGACGAATTGGCACAATCGCTTCGTAGTCATATTCCTTAGCACCGAGTTCTTCTTGGTGTCTAAGCCAAGCGGCTAAGTCTTTACAAGTTTCCGCCAAGAGCAGCGTCATGGCTGCTTTATTGTCAATGATGCTCTGCAAAATTTACCTCTACACACGAAAGCTCGTGAGCTCTTTGGGATACTAGCAAAAATCGACTTCCCTTGCTAGACAGGCGTCGATTGACAATGCTAAGTTCGTATTTTGGCGAACCCTATGGTAGCCATATTTTATTCGTTGTGCCGTAGCACTTTATATAGGTTTTGGACGCAACTTAGTATTCTAAAACATCCTAGAGTTGAGTTTAAATTAGCGAGTTTTGTCGAGTGGTGGAATAAAATATCTTTATTTGCCGGAATGCTAGCATATTATACGCAACGGCATTCAATGCTATAAGGTGCGTATAAATGAGTTGTTCACCTTGTTTTTGCAGGGAAATCGCTTTTCCTTGTGGAAGGCAAGAGCAGCTTAGCTTATGCCAAGGTCTGTGCGTTTTGGCATTGCGCGCAAAACTTATATGATAAAATGTGAAGGATGATGACAAAAAAATATTTTGGAACAGATGGGATACGTGGTTTAGCGAATCAGGGGTCACTCACTGTGGATCTTGCGCTGCAGTTGGGTAAAGCGCTAGCGCACTGTCTTCCCAAGCAGGGGCCTGCTTTTAAGGCGCTGATCGGTAAAGATCCCAGGCTTAGTGGCTATATGTTTGAAGCGGCTATTGCCGCAGGGGTTAACGCTATGGGTGGCGATGTCATGTTTACGGGTCCGCTTCCCACGCCCGCGATAGCGCACCTAACCTCGAACATGCGCTGTGACGCGGGCGTGGTGATAAGTGCCTCGCACAATCCTTACCACGATAACGGGCTCAAGATCTTTGGTGCTGACGGATTTAAACTCCCCGATGAACTTGAGCATTCGCTGGAACGCTATCTAGAGGAACCGTCATTGCTTGACGCCCAATTGTCGCCGCGAAAGATCGGACGATCGCGGCGAATTGACGATGCAGCGGGGCGCTATATTTCGTTTCTCAAAATGATTTTCCCGCGCGATTTGAGCTTACACGGCCTTAAGATTGTACTGGATTGCGCCAACGGCGCTGCGTACAAAATTGCCCCTACGGTGTTATGGGAGTTGGGGGCCGATATTATTGCGACTGGTGTTGAGCCTAATGGGTTTAATATTAATGACGGCGTTGGCGCCCTTCACCCCGAGCATTGCGCAGATTTGGTGCTAAAAACTGGCGCCGATCTTGGCATTAGCCTTGATGGAGATGCCGATAGACTTATCATGATCGATGAACGCGGCAACACGGTGGACGGCGACTTTGTCATGGCGATCCTGGCGAAGGAATTAAAAGACGCTGGACGCCTAAACAGTAACTGTCTTGTTACCACGTTGATGAGTAATTTGGGATTGCACCATGCGATGCGTGATCATGGCATTGAAACGATTCAAACAAAGGTGGGGGATCGTTACGTAGTCGAGGCGATGCGCGAGAAAAACCTCATCATTGGCGGCGAACAGAGTGGGCATATCGTCTTATTCGAGCACTCCACCACTGGCGA
This sequence comes from Bradymonadales bacterium, assembly GCA_041656175.1. GTDB lineage: Bacteria > Myxococcota_A > Bradymonadia > UBA4248 > UBA4248 > JBBAEA01. Next base: position 62,389 of record JBBAEA010000001.1, read on the forward strand.
CGGACTTGTCGCAGCTCTTAAAGTACTCGCCGTCATGCAGCGAAGCGGCCAGAAACTATCCCAACTTGCCAAAATTATGCGCCGCTTCCCTCAGTGCTTGATTAACTTTAGGGTGGACTCAAAACCAGATTTCAGTTTGCTCGTAGAAAGCTCAAGTTTAATAGCAAGATTAGAGAAAAAATACGGAGAAGATGGGAGGATACTCGTTAGATATTCGGGAACAGAGCCAAAGTGTCGCGTTATGATTGAAGGCAAGGATCAAGACGAAATACAGACTGACGCACAATGGGTGGCAGATACCATTGCTAAAGAAATACTTGCTCTGTCATGAAGTGTACAAGCAGATAAACGACGTCGAATCATGGCTAATTTTTAAGGTTTTCGTGTATTTACGCCGAAAAAAGCTGTTTCTAGCTTGACCAAATAGCGCTGAATGGCGTACAATTTGGCTAGGATTAGCAGCGAGGGGGTATAAAAAACAATGAAAACGGAAATTCCAGAGCCAGCACTACTAAGAGTCCCATTATACATTCAAGCGCTAAAGCAGATCAAAGCGAGTGCGCCAAATATGAAGACGGTGTCTGCTACGGTGCTTACCGAGAAGCTACAGCTCAACGCTTCCCAAGTACGAAAAGATCTGTCATACGCGGGATTGCTGGGTAAGCCGCGCGTAGGTTATGCGATAGACGAACTTATCGACGCACTTGAGCGCTTGGTTGGCTGGGATATGATACGTTATGCGTTTTTGGCTGGCGCTGGGCATTTGGCGGCGGCACTTTTAGCGCACGAAAAGATTGTCTCTCACGGTGTAAGAATCGTCGCTGCATTCGACAACGATCCGAATAAAATTGGGAAAAAGTTTGCCAGTGTCGATACTTATGCGATAGACATGCTTCCCTCTATGGCGCAGTCGATGAAAATTGATATTGGCATTATCGCCGTTCCCCACCAAGCAGCGCAAGATGTTGCAGATCTCATGGTAAGTGGTGGCATACGCGGGATCTGGAACTTTGCGCCTATTCGCCTTAATGTTCGCGACGATATTTTAGTGCAAAACGAAGACATTTTTTCTTCGGTTGTTTTGCTTTCCCAGCGTATACTTCCGCGTTCGTAGTGCATTTGCTTGCTCGAAATTTTTCGCCGCAGCCTTTGGGGTGAGCTATCTACTTGCGGGTTTTAAGCGTTTTGGGTTGACTGCAGTTCTGGCAAAATGAAACTGGCTCTGAACGTCGCGGTTTTTATTTTTATGCGCAGCTTAGTTATTGCTCTTTAAACGCGAATAGCTCAAAGCGATTTTTTTCAAAACGTAGTAGCCCCTCGTTTTGTAGTTTGGCCAAAACGTTTGAGAGCGCGCTGCGGTCGACGCCAAGGTAGTCGGCTAGGGCTTGGCGATTAAAGGGGAGCTCGAAGCTGGAGCTTTGTGCCGTTCTTGCGTAGAAGCTGAGGTAGGTAAGTAGTTTTTCGCGCGTGCTACGCTGGCTTAAGATCGAGGTCTTTTCTATGCATTGGCGGTTTTTAAGCGCCATGACCGAAACGAGTTGACGCAGCATGCATGCGTTGTAGCTGCAGCAATCAATGCGGCCATCGAGTAGGCGAAGGACGTCCAAAATCATGATGAGGCTATCGCTTTGGGCTCGAACGCTAATGCTTGAGGGCAAGGCGCTGCAAGCTAAGGATTCCGCAAAAACCGCCCCAACGTGTAGTTCCGATATAATATGGCGGTTCCCCCAATAATCGATTTGTTCGATAAAGGCAAATCCCTCCAAAATAATACCTACCCAACTGATTTTATCGCCAGTGGAAATAATATTTTGTCCCTTGGCGAAGCTTTTGGTGCTAGCGCAAAGGCAGCGTAGGGCTACCAGCACGTCTTTGATTTGCATGCCGCGGAATAGGGGTGTGTCGATTATGGTTTTGAGGTGCTTATCCATCTAATGTGTGAGCTCAGGTTGAAGAGTTGCGATTTTGATATGTAAGCGTGTAACTGCGCGATCTAGCGCGAAAGTGTGACTCATGAAGTTTTTTGCCTAGCGCTTTTGTAAAGTCGTTGTAGAAAGCAGTCCCTACTCATTATGGCGCCAAGGACTGTGGTTTTCGGGCGCGCGAAGCGTGGCGAGCGCGCTGGGGGGTAGCGCGGGATCGCCTCCGTAAAATGCGTAATGAACGCATATTGTGCGGTGGATGCGCGACTAGCAAATACACCGCACAATATTTTGCGTTCATTATCGCATTTTAGGAGGAAGCCCGCGCGTAGGGGGGCGTTTAGCCCCCCAGCAAAGGAGTGTTAAAATAAAGTTTATTTTGCGAACATGGTGTTGGATAGTGCGAAAAAGTCATCTTGCGTGACAATTTGCGTCCATATCTTTATATTGCGATTGCGGTATTGGGGCAAGTCCCACCGTGAACTGTGGAGACCGAGTTATGTCGAATATTTTGCTGATGAATCGTTGCTCGCATGAGATGCGCGTGGCGCTGGTTGAGGGTGGGAGCATTGCGGAGTTTTTTGTGGAGCGCAATGTGGAGCGGGGGAGTGCGGGTAACATTTACAAGGGCAAGGTGATTCGGGTGCTGCCGGGGATGCAGGCGGCGTTTGTGGATATTGGGCAGGAGAAGGCGGCTTTTCTGTACGTGACGGATGTGTATAATAAGCATGAGGCGTACATGCAGGAGGTGGATGCGGATGCGATTGATGATCCGGAGATTCCGCAGTCGAGGGGGATGCATCGGCCTATTGGGGCGATTGAGGAGCATTTGCATGCGGGGCAATCGATTCTCGTGCAGGTGTCGAAGGAGGCCATAGGCAGTAAGGGCGCGCGGGTGACGAGTCATATTTCGCTGCCGGGGCGTTTTTTGGTGCATATGCCGACCTTTGATCATTGTGGGGTTAGTCGGCGGATTCAGGGGGAGGGCGAGCGGGCGCGTTTGCGGGATCTGGTTAACGAGAGGCGTAAGGCGGGGACGGGAATTATTGTGCGTACGGCGAGTGAGGGGGCGAGTGAGCAGCAGATTGATGATGATTTTGAGTATTTAACGAATTTGTGGCGCAATATTATGGAGGGTTTTGAGACGAAACCGGCGCCGTCTCAGCTGTATGAGGAGCTGGATTTGCCGCTGCGCGCGATTCGGGACCTGTTGACGGACGGGGTCGAGGCGTTGGTGGTGGATTCGAAAGAAGATTTTGAGCGAATTAGCGAGTTTATTGAGAATTTTATGCCGAGTTATGCTTCGGCGCTGCGCTTGTATAATGACGCAGAGCCGATTTTTGATGCATACGGGATAGAACTCGAGGTTTCGCGGGCGTTGGCGCGAAAGGTTTGGCTGCGAAGCGGTGGTTACCTTGTGTTTGACACGGCAGAGGCGCTAACGGCGATTGATGTGAACACGGGGAAGTTTGTTGGCAAGCATACGCTTGAAGAGACCATTTTGCAGATTAACCTCGAGGCAGTCAAAGAGATTGCTTACCAACTTAGGTTACGCAACATCGGCGGAATTGTGATTATTGACTTTATCGATATGGAACGCAGCGTCAATAGAGATAAGGTTTTTGCGGCGCTGGAGGAAGCGCTTGCCACGGATAAGGCAAAGACTCATGTGCTTAAAATCAGCGAGTTTGGCCTAGTCGAAATGACGCGAAAGCGAGTGCGCGAGAGTTTGATCCAGACTGTTTGCGAGCCTTGTTTTTATTGCGAAGCTAAGGGATATATTAAGAGTAGGCAGAGTGTGGGCTTTGAAATTTTGCGCGAAATCCAAAGAGAGGTCATGATGGGTGCGATGGGGTGGATTAATGTTTATGCGCACCCAGAGGTTGCGCATTATCTTTATGATGATGAAAGAGAAGCTATAGAGGCTATGGAGAAGCGCTATGGCCTCAGCATTGAGATACGCGCAAACACGGGTTTGCACCACGAACAATTTGAACTTGTCACGGGGAATGCGATGAGGCGATAACGAGGGTTGAGCTTTGAGATGTAAACACTGTAATGGCGAATTACCAAGCGAGCGGAAGCTGGACTTGTGCCCGCATTGCGAGAGACGTGTGGAGTTGGCTTCCTACACCGCCGACCCCAAGCAGGGGCTTGAGCGCTTGGAGCGGGAGAAGCTAAATTTTCTTAAAAAATCGTCGACTATCTCAAAGTATGAAGCGGAGAACATCAAGCGTTTTGCTGTCCCAGAGCGTAGAGACGAAGTTGAATTTACGGATTCATTCGATTTTGGCGGTCCCACTGAATTTAGCGTGGCGCCTAGTTTTGGTGCTACTGACGTATTTAGCGAATTCAACGACTTTGCGCCAAGCTCTGATTTTGGCGCCAGCAGCGAGTTTGAGCATTCTACGCAATTTGGCCTTCCGCTTGCGGACTACCAAGATGGCGATGAAGTCGAGGATGGGGAGTCGTACGATTTTGGGGGCGCTACGATCTTGGAGCCGGGCTTAGGTCTTGGGCTTTTTGCAGAAGATCAAATTCAAGAAGAAAACGCGCAGTCCCATGAAGACGGCGAGAGCGATCCAACGCAAACGGACTGGTATAGATTTAGTAAGCCCGCGGAGCTACTAAGCGAGGACGTCATCAAGGCGAGTTTGGGGCGAGGGAGTGTTGAGGCTACGCCGAGCTCTAGCCAAGAGCAGCTGTCTCGGGATATGACGACGCAGGAGAAGCTACCGTGGGCTTTGGATCGCGCGAGTAAGGCACCCCAAAAAGCAGAGTCACAACGTTTTTCGGGAGCAAAAATTTTGCGTCCCGTCAAAATTGTTCCTCGAAGCCAGCGTGCAGCCAAAGACCTTGTACAAAAAGACCTTGTACAAAAAGACCTTGTACAAAAAGACCTTGTACAAAAAGACCTTGTACAAAAAGACCTTGTACAAAAAGAGACTAAAACCGACGAGGCGATGCGGAACTCTTTGTCGGCACTTATCCCAGAGGCGAGCGTAGAAGAATACGATGCGAATTTCACGGCACTGCAGTTCAAAGTCGCTAAAACTGCTGAGCGCGAGCCTGTGCGGCAAGAACTAGACGATACTGCCAAGCTGCGAAATAGCTCTCTTTCCGACATCGTAAGCGTAACAGAGCCGGATTTACTGAAGGAGGGAGCCGATGGATTTAGGGCGAGCGTTCTAGAAATTGATGAAGCAGATTTGCAGGAAGTAGACGCTAGCGACGAATTTACGCACAGCAGCGAAGCCGAAATTGAACAGCTCTCCGAACTCAAAACACTCCTACCTGATTCTCCGGATTTCTCTGCCTCACTCTCTGATCTCAAAACCTTGCTCCCCGATTCCGCCCAACCGCAACTCGCGCTGGAGCTGCCATACTCACCGCGCAAGGAATTAGTGCGTGTATCCGCGGCAGAGAGCGAGTTTTCTTTACAAAATGACGACGCCGAAGCTGAAGAAAGTTCAGGTATTGAAATTCTCCCACAAGTTGAAGAAAAGCTACGTGCTAACCTAACTCCCTTCCTTTGGCTTGGGATCTTTGCCCTGTTATTTTTAGCATCCTTACTACTTCTTTACTTCCTCGGCTATTTTGACGCCCGTCGCGGACATGCTCCCAAAAGCAAAGAAGGGCAGCGCGTCGAGGTTGAGCAGGAGGAGCCAGAATCAAGATTGCCGCGCGAGGATATTTATAATCTCGAACGCGCTACGCGCCGAGCGTCTGAATCCGCACACAGAGCCTTTGATTTTCAAGCGCATCTCTTGCCCACCCTCATCAAAAAAGCGCAAGAGGCTCAAAACGCCGACGAGGCTATCTCGCACTGGGCCAATGCCCACGCGCTTTTCCCGCACTCTCTGCCCGCCATTCACGGTTTAGGCAATGCCCTCATTCAAGCCAAACGCTACCGCGAAGCGCGCGAGGCGCTACGGGCTTCGCAAGACGCCATCGCTTTTGACGAAGAGACCCAAGCCCTTGTCCTACGCGCTTTTCGCGAAGACCCCTATTTCATTTCGCCGCCAGAATACATCGACGACCTACGCTGGGATGTCATCGATCCCCTCGGCGGCGGTTCCACTCTAACCTTCAAAATCCAAAATAAGGGCAAAATCATCGCAGCCCTCAAACCCCTCCAAACTCGCCGACAATCCAACTACCGCGCAGAAATTGCGGCGTGGCGCATCTGCGAATTGCTGCAATGCGACTTTAAAGTTCCGTATAACAAAGAAGTTCGCGTTGAAAAATCCGTCTTTTTGACCATGTATTCACGCTCCACCTCCAGCCGAAAAGATAGCTATACCCCGCAATTGGTCGATTTAATCTGGACGCGCCACGATGGCAAGGAATACTTACACGCCACCTTAAAAGAGTGGATCGAGGACTTTACACGCTTCCCCATCGAATATACTTCGCTTTGGAAGCCATGGCTTGCACAAAATTCAGCGCCCGCTCCAAGCGAACTTAAAAATTCACTCGCCCCTATTCAAGAGCGCAGCCGAATTAATCGCCTTTACGACAAAATCCTCGCCGCCGCCCCCGATCTCGATACCCAAGGCTTAGCAGCCCAAATCGCACAAGTACTCATCTTTGACTACCTCACGGGCAACTGGGATCGCTTTAGCGGAGTGGAGGATTGGTGGGGCGTCAACTGCCAATTTGCCAAAAACAAAATTGTTTCAATCGACAATGGCGCCGCTTTCCAGCCATATTCAAACAAAAAGGTTCTGGAGCGTTTTCTACTCGCTCAAAAGTACGGCCGGCGCTTTATTCGCGACCTTCACGCTTTGGACAAAGACGAGACCTTGGCTTTGCTTTTCCCCGATGCAGATTCACGTGAACTGCGCAGTTATGAACAATTTTGGCGTCAGCGCAGCGCGCTTTTGGCGCATGTTGACTCGCTGGTCGAGCAATACGGCGCCGAAAACGTTTACGCCTTCCCCTAAAGCCCAGAAAACATGATGAATTCAAGCCATAAAGATTTCTTTTTTGGGGTAGGGGGAAGTTTCCCCCTCGCGCGGGCTTCCCACAAAATCCGCTTAGCGCCGCGTTATTTTATGCGTCGTTCTCGCTTTACGCTCGACCACCGCATAAAATGCGGCGCTATGCGTCTTTTGCGCGTGATCCCGCGCTACCCCCTCAGATTTTTTGCACAAAACTTTGTGTATGCTATTTTAGTCTTGTTTGCATGTTTTTCTCTATTAATGATTGCAGGGTGCAGTGTTATTACAAGCGCCGATGGCTGTTTTGAGGAGAGCAAGGACTCGGGTCGGATTTCACGCAATGAAAACAATCTGCCATTTATGCATTTTTTCAAGTTAAATTTGAAGCAATACAACGAAAATATTGCGGGCAGTATTGAGCTTTTTACTCTACCCAACTACACCTTATTTATGCAACAACCCACGCACATGACTCAAAGCGCGGAGCATTATTTTTGCACGCGGCTTGAGGATGGCTATCGACGTGGGGATTCTGTTTTTTTGATCTTTGCCGATGCGTTGAACCGACGCTGGCTTTTGAACGCAAAGCTCAACGATGTAAAATTTATCGGTAATCTGTCGCGTTTAAACGCCAACAACATACCGATTTTGACGAAAGTCGATGGCTGTGAACCGCTGCTTGCTGAGGATGCGAATTTTCGCAATACGCATGGTCTAAGTGAAAACCAAATAGTTTTCGACTTAGTACGAAGTGATGTTCCAGAGGAGAAGTTGGACTGTGTAGAATACTACGTAAAATCGACATACAATGTCCAAATTCCCTTTCAGTTACCGAGCTGTAATCATCTACGCATGGCTTTGGTGCTAACGCGCATACAGGCGAGTAATATAGTGGATCAGCCTACAGATGCGCTAACGTTTCATGAGTATGCAACGGCGTCGATGGATATTTTTGACATCAATCCTAGCTACAATACTTTAGCCTTTTATTTTCGCTCATTGCCAAAGCTTCTACTCAAAACGGAGCCGAAATTCGCTATTGGGAACTTGATTATATACGAAGATTTACCGCCTTATAACAATCGTTGGGACAACATAGCGACAGGTAATATGGATGAGCCGCTTCTTGCGTACTTACCGTATCAAACGCTGATTTTTCACGATGTCAAAGACCCCAAAATCCGACTATATCCACGCCGTTCAGACTATAGCTCTCAGGAGGAGCCGCTAAATACAGAGCAGTGGGAGCGAAAACCAGGTTGGTACGTTTATAGTTACGTTGCCGAAAATGTTAAAATGGAGAACTTTAAGATACAACTTATACAGAAGCTGCAAAGAGAGGATATCGTCGAGTTGCAACTTAAAAGCATAGCCGAAGAGTGCCAACACTGCTATATGAGTAGCAGAAGCGCTGAACCCCATTGTGCTGACTGTCCCACTGTATTTAAGGCTTTATCATTATAATACGCTTTTGAAGCGAGTACGTTAACGAAGCTATGTCACCATTTTATGCACAAACTCAAGCGAACTGGCAATTTGTACAAAGGATTTTGTACTTAAGAGTCTTTGTTCTGCTGATTGCTGTTTGTGCGTTACTAAGCCCTTGGAAGCTTGTATTTGCACAAGAACTTACGAGTCAATACTTCGCCAAAGCTGCGCCAGAGCAGGAGCTAACGGTAGCGATAGTCCCCAATACCGTCTCCTTGTATTTGTATCCAGATACGACCTTACACTTTGACATTGACACGGCCGAGCTGCGTCAAGCGATGCAGAATTTTGTTGTGAATTATCCGTATACAAAATTGTTGACCCACAAAGAACTTGTGAAAAAGCTGCAAGTAGAGAGCCCAGCTCGAGCTTCAGCCTATGGTCAATCTTTGATAGATATAGGATATGCGCGCACGCACTTGTCGAACTTTAGCATTGAACCTGCTATATCCTTGCTATCTCGTATTATCGACAATCACCAAGTCGCACTCACGTACGCATACGCGCCACTCGCCTTGGCCGAAGCTTATCAGTATCTTGGCTATGCGCTTTTAGATAAGGTCGCCAATGAACCCGAACTTGAGGCAACTTTACGCGAAGAGATCCGCAGTAGCTTCCTCGAAATGGTACGCTTAGCGCCGCACGTCGTATTGCGAAGCGGAAGACAGCCCGAGGAGCGTGTCGTTGTATATAATGAAGCGCGTCATCTCTTTCTCCAAAACAGCGCGATACGAAAAACAGGTGAAGATTTAGCTCAACGCATTGCGGATGCGCTCAAGGTAGATGTTTTGCTTTTTCCTAGAGTTGTACAAAATGCTGAAGGAAAGTTGTTCTTGGAGATCGACCTTTTTGAGGCTAAGTCGCAGTCACTGCAAAGCTATTCGATTAAACTCGATGCGCCTGCCAATAATAAAGATTATAAGCAATACTTTATACAACAGCTCCAGTCTTTGCTCGCGGAAGCATTCCTTTGCTTAGAGCCGCACCAAGTTAAAGTTGACGATGGCTATAAATCTCAGGCAAATCGCTTTTATCTCGAATTGGGTTATGCGCAGCAATGGTTTTTTGAGTATCCGACGAGTTCTATTTTTACGAATATCGGTGCAAGTATAAAATTGACCTATATGTTTAATGACAACGTATTCCTTCTGGGTAACTTCTCTATTACTCATAGTTTACAGGACAAAAGCAAGGACCTTATTACTACATTTAATCACCTCCGCTTTATTATTTCCAGCGGTATATCTCGCCAGTTCCGCTACGCTCGCCCCTTTTTAGGTTTCGGCTTAGAACTCGCCTACACTACGCCCTTCAAAACCTCGAAGTCCGAAATATGTAAAGCCTTTGGAATCAATGATTGGGAGTGCCTTGATTCGGAAGTACGTCGTCACGACATTGGAGCAGAGGGTGGGTTTAACATTCTTTTGGGTACAGACATTGGAGCGGAGCACTTCTTCCTCGTCCTTGAGTTTATGCTCTCAGCTTACGTTCTACCAGTTGAGGGTAAGGTTCTAAACTTCGCTGCTGCATATCGTCTTGCGTTGCAATATCGGTTTTAATAAAGAGCTGACATCATTTTAAGTCAAAGCAGAGCGCCGCGGTTGCTACGTAGGCAGCTACTCGGGTTTTAGGAATTGACCCATAATGGTTCTTTCGCGCCCGCCTATAAAATCCACACGCACTTTGCTCCCTTGCGATGTCATCTCGACACTTGTGACGCGCCCTGTACCATATCGGGCGTGCGAAACGCGTTGACCAGGCTTAAAACTCGCTGGTGCATCTTCAAAGTAGAGTAGTTCTGGGGGCATGTCGTTTGCAAAATTATCTTCGATGTTGTCGCCAAAGTCATCGTAGAATTGATCGGCAAAATTGTCATTGTCGAAACTTTTCTCGTGATTTTGCTGTGCTTGTCGTTTTTTTCGTCGTTCTTGGTTTTTGGCTTGTCGTTCTTGCCATCGCTTGTGTTTGGCTTGCGGAACCGAGGCAAAATCGCCAGTTTCGGTCACATAGCTGTACTCTTTATTGTCTTCTTCGAAGCTGGAAGCGATATCGATTTTAGCATCTTGTGACTGGCTGAGCTCGCTTAGAAACCGACTTGGAAGCGCATAAGCGTTGCGATTATACTGCCAGCGTTGTGCCGCGTAGCTCAAAAATAATCGTTCTTTGGCTCTGGTAATGGCGACGTAAGCGAGGCGTCTCTCTTCTTCCAAGTTCATCTCTTCGTTGCGGCTTAGCGGTAACAGATCCTCTTCTAGTCCTGTCAAAAATACAACGGGAAATTCCAAGCCCTTTGCCGAGTGTATGGTCATAATCTTTAGCGAATCTTCTCGCTGGTCGCTCTCGGGTCTAACGAGTGCGACGTTTTCAAGGAAAGCTAGTAGGGGATCTTGCTCTGCTTCTTGGGTCTGCGGCACTGCGCCATCGACAGTGTGAATAAGCTCTGAGACTAGTTCCCAATTGCTGTTGAAGTCTTCGTTTTTGGTAGTTTTGAGGTATTCTGCGTAAGCGATTTCGTCGACGACTAACTGCAAAAGCTCCGATACGCGATCATAGCGCATATTTTGTGCTTTAAGGTAGAGATGGTGTAGGGCAGCGCAGCCAGCGCGTGCTTTAGCGCCGAGTTTTAAGCGTCCTGTTGCCGCGTCGTCGAGCACAGCCATAAAGTTTTCCCAATCGCTTTGCACATTCATTCGCGCTGTTTGTAGGGCAGCGCGCAAAGTCTCAAAGCTCTTAGCCCCGATCCCGCGTCGCGGAACATTAACGATGCGTTCCAAAGCGATGAAGTCGCTCGGGTTAACGAGCAGGCGCAGGTAGGCGACGAGATCTTTAATGACAGCGCGTTCGTAAAAGCCCACACCGCCGACGATTTGGTATTTAAAGCCGAAGTATCGTGCCCACTCTTCGAAAAGCCGTGTTTGGTTATTCGTTCGTACTAAGATCAAAAAATCCTTAAGAGCGTACTGATGGCTCAGTGACTGTATCGTTCTGAGGACGTCGTTTGCCTCATCACGATCGCTAGGGTGCGCAGTTATTTTCACCGCTTCGCCGCCCTTAGTCGCAGTCCATAATTTTTTTGCGTATCGATCGACGTTATGGGCAATCAGGGTGGAAGCCGCGTCGAGTATAGCTTGGGTTGAGCGGTAATTTTGCTCCAAATTAAAGGTTGTGCAGTTTCCGAATTGTTCTGCGAAAGATAAGATTCCGCGCGGATCGGAACCGCGCCAAGTATAGATGGCTTGGTCATCATCGCCGACAACGATAAGTTGTGTGTTGGCGCCGTTGAGCAAAGAGAGCAGCCGCAACTGTGTGGTGTTGGCATCTTGGAACTCGTCAACGAGTATGACGCGGTATCGCTTGTGTAGTCGTTGTTGCAAGGCTGAGTTCTGCTCTAAGGCAAGAGTTGGCAAGCGAATGAGATCGCCGAAATCAGCAGCGTTCAGTGATAAAAGTTCGCGGTTATAGCGAACAAAAAGCTCAGCTATCTGTTCTTCTTCCCTACCAAAAGCTTGGTCTTGCACATCGCTCTCGCTGAGGCCGTGATCCTTAAAATAGGAGAATCGGCTTGCGATTTTTTTGGCGTGACTTGGCTCAAGCGTAAAGCCCTCGCCCGTAATGATGCGCTTTATAAGTTTGGCTTGCTCCGTCTCATCGTAGATCGAAAAATTCGAGTTTAAGCCGACTTCTTCGCCATAACTGCGCAAAAACCTCGCACCGTAGGCATGAAAAGTGGTCATCGTCATACCTTCACCCGATAAATTGAGATTCTCCACGAGCTGAAGTGTGCGCTCTCGCATTTCGGCGGCGGCTTTGTTGGTAAAGCTGATTGCCAAGATTTGGTATGGTGCAATATTGAGTTCGCTGAGCAAAAAAGCAATGCGGTAGCTGATTACACGTGTTTTTCCGCTACCCGCGCCTGCTAGAATGAGGCAATGCTCAGAGCCGCGAAAACTAACTGCAGCTCTTTGTGGTGGATTCAAGTTTGCTAACCAATCTGACAAAGTGGTTCTCCTTGCTTGTGGCGGCGTGTTGGTAAAAGAAAAGCACACCACAAGGTGTGCTTTTCTTAACGCTTGCGTTCTTTTACTTACCTAAGCATCTTTTTAATGAGTGCTTCGACACGGGCATCAACCCAATTTTGAATTTGCGGTGTCACCTCAGTAACGATGAGTTTTTTGAGTACTCCACGAACAACAGAGGGCAAGATTTCTTTAACCGCGGCTTGGATTTCTGCGCGTAATACCTCGGGGTCAATGCTTACCGTGGTGGCAGCAGCGACGGGGCTTACCGAGGGTAGCGGGGTTTGCGGTGTTTCGCGCTCGGTGCTGCGTACGGCGGCGGGCAGAGGCTTAGGCGGTGTTTTGTGTGACTCTGGGCTTGCTGCGGCTTGGCTTAAACCAGAGATCGGGAAATTAAAGCGGCGAGCTGGCTGTGACTGAGTGTCGGCAATGTTTCGTGATGCGGGCTTAGTGAGGGCGGGCATCGTAGGCGATCCCATGGCATCAGCGTCGCTGACTTCAACCTCAAAACCTGCATCCAAGCCTGTCGCTGCCGGCGCTAAACTGGCGAGGTGGTCGATTTTAGAGAGGAAGTCACCAGATTTAAATGGCTTGAGTAATACGTCGTTTGCGCCGCACGCGCGCGCTTTGGCTTCGTCAACTTTGGCATAATTGCCGCCTAAAAACAGGATAGGCGTAGAACTCGTTTGAGGGCCTGCTTTAAGTTCTTTACAAAATTCGTATGCGTCGCCATCGGGCATAGTATAATCAAGCACAATGACGCTAGGCCTGTGTTCAGCGATGCTAGAACGAGCTTGTGCAATAGAATCGGCTGTAAGCAGTTCATTTTCAAGCCCTTTAAACAGCCATTCGCATAATGTGCGAATCGTCTTGCTATCATCGACGACTAGAATTTTCTTCATTAGATGCCCTACTTGCTCCCAATCTCGGGGCGAAATATTAAGTTCTAAATAGTAACGCTCCTGCTTACTTTCGATATGCAAGAACTACAGAAAGCTAACACAGCCAAAGGCTGGCGTCAAGTTCACTTGGTAGGCTTATTGTCAAGATTAGGTCTCAATATTCGTTGTGCGAAGCGTAGGAAGTGCTGGCAGGCAAGAGCGAGTTTGAAAGCTGCCCCAACTTACGGGCTGTAAATATGTAGGGTGGCGCAAGCTCACCATTACGTATATCTTTAAAGTCCTGTTTCGCCAAAAACCGGACGGGGCGTCGCGGGGTGTCCCCGCGGAGGGGGTAGTGACAAACCCGCGCACAGCGCGGGGTTGACACGTAGGGGGAAACTTCCCCCAGCAAAGCAAAAACTTAAAAACAGCCAAATATACGACTTTGCGCTTGCCTTGGATAAAATCCCCCTTCAAAAATCAAAAAAAGCCACGCTTTGCTGCGTGGCTCTTTGGCTTTATTCGTTAGGGGCTTCGACCACCATATCGAGGTATCTATAGGCTTGCAAGCCAGTACCCGCGGGGATGAGTCGTCCCATGATGACATTTTCCTTTAAACCATAAAGACCGTCGACCTTGCCATTAATGGCGGCTTCGGTGAGTACCTTCGTGGTTTCTTGGAAAGCAGAGGCCGCGATAAAGGATTCGGTTGAGAGACTGGCTTTGGTGATACCCAAGAGCAGGTCCTCGGCCACGGCGGGTTCGCCGCCCTTTTCCATGATGCGGGAGTTGACTTCCTCGAAAATTTGGCGATCGACGTGCTCCTCAAGCAAGAAGCTCGTGTCACCAACGCGTGTGATTTTGCATCGACGTAGCATTTGGCGAACGATAACTTCGATGTGTTTGTCGTTGATGCGTACACCTTGGGTTCGGTAAATCTCTTGGATTTCGTCGACCATGTATTTGGCCAAATCTTTACGCCCTTTAACGGCCAAGATATCGTGTGGGTTGGATGAACCTTCCATGAGCTGGTCGCCAGCTTGGACGTGGTCTCCTGGGTGAACGATGATGTATTTGCCCTTGGGAATGAGGTATTCCTTGGGATCGCCAACCTCGGGGGTAATGATGATGCGGCGTTTTCCCTTAGTGTCTTTGCCGTAGGAAACGAAGCCTTCGATCTCGGAAATAATGGCTAGTTCCTTGGGTTTGCGCGCCTCGAAAAGTTCGGCGACGCGGGGCAAACCACCAACGATACCACCAGACTTAGTGTCGTCGTGGGGGATTTTGGCGAGTGTTTGGCCTGGGCCGATTTGGTCGCCGTCGCTGACCAAAAGTATGGCTTCGACTGGCATTTGGTACTCGGCCAAAACCTTTCGTTTGTTCAGGTCTTTGACGATAATGCGCGGCTGAAGTTCGGCGTCTTTAGATTCGATGATCGTTTTACGCGACAAACCCGTCGTTTTATCGAACTCTTCCTTAACCGTGCGGTTTTCGATGATTTGTTCAAAGACGACGATACCGCCTTCTTGAGAAATCATCACGTTGGCGAAAGCGTCCCACTCGGCGAGTACTTGACCTTTGGTGACGCGGTCTCCGTCCTTAACGCGTAGGCGTGCACCGTAGCGTAGAGGATATCGCTCGCGTTCGCGACCGTCGAAATCGAGTATGCTGATTTCGGAGTTGCGGTTCATAACGACGAAAGTTCCATCGAGTGCGTCAACACACGAGAGCATGTGGAACTTCACCGTGCCCTCATTTCGCGCTTCGTAGCTAGATTCTACGCCTTGTACGTCGGCGGAACCACCGGTGTGGAAAGTACGCATGGTGAGCTGTGTACCTGGTTCACCAATGGATTGGGCTGCAATAACGCCTACAGCCTCACCGTGGTTAACCAAGTGCCCGCGAGCAAGATCACGGCCGTAGCAAAGTGCGCAAACGCCGTGTTTGGCCTGACACGTTAGCCCAGAGCGAATAAAGACGCTTCGTAGCGCAGCGTGGCGGATTTTTTCGACGCCGCTTTCATCGATTTCGCGGTTGGCTTCGACGAGGATTTCGCCGGCGCTGTCGACAACATCAAAGAGCGCAACGCGACCCAAAACGCGATCGCCGAGATCTTCAATGACTTCGCCATCCTTAACGAGGGCGGTCATTTCGATACCGTCGAGCGTACCGCAGTCCTGCTCAAAAATGATGGTGTCCTGCGCAACGTCGACGAGGCGACGCGTGAGGTAACCAGAGTTTGCGGTTTTGAGCGCCGTATCGGCAAGACCTTTTCGGGCACCGTGTGTCGAAATAAAGTACTGTAAGACCGACAAGCCTTCGCGGAAGTTAGCACGAATCGGCGTTTCGATAATCTCACCAGAGGGTTTAGCCATCAATCCGCGCATACCCGCGATCTGGCGAATCTGTTGTTGAGAGCCACGAGCGCCAGAGTCGGCCATCATGAAAATAGCGTTAAAACTCGGACCTTGCTCTTTTTTCCCTGTGTGTGGGCAAGTAAAGGTTTCGGTTTTGATGTTGTGCATCATTTCGTCCGAAATTTTGGTAGTAACTTGTGACCAAATATCGACGACCTTATTATAGCGCTCTTTATCGGTGATGAGGCCTTCGTTGTACTGCTCGGTAATCTCGTTGACTTTGTTTTGAGCATCGCGCAGCAAAATTGCCTTTGCATCGGGGATGATCATGTCGTTGATATTAATCGAAACGCCAGCGCGTGTTGCTTGGTTGTAGCCCAGTGTTCGGATGCGGTCGGCGAGTATGACCGTGCCTTTGGGGCCAGCGTAGCGATAGGCTAAGTCGATGAGATTGGCTAACGCTTTTTTGTTCATGGTACGATTGACCATCTCAAAGCTCATCTCCTCGGGGAGAATTTCGCTCAGCAGCACACGTCCGACCGTGGTATCTATGAGCTCACCATTGTAGCGCACTTTAATCGCGGCCTGTATATCGACTTTTTCGTTGTCGTAGGCCATGCGTACTTCCTCGAAATTCGCGAAATAGCCATCAATAGGGTTGCCCTTTTCGTCTTCACGGTAGCAGCCCAAAGCGAAGGGGCGATCGCGCGTCATGTAGTAACAGCCCAAAACGATATCTTGGGTTGGCCCAATAATCGGTAGCCCGCTAGCAGGCGAGAGAATGTTGTTTGTCGAGAGCAGGAGTACGCGTGCTTCCATCTGAGCTTCTAGGCTCAGCGGCACGTGAACCGCCATCTGGTCGCCGTCAAAGTCGGCGTTAAAAGCGGTACAGACTAAGGGGTGCATCTGAATAGCTTTACCCTCAATAAGTATGGGCTCAAAAGCTTGTATACCTAAACGGTGCAAGGTTGGTGCACGGTTGAGTAGCACGGGGTGCTCTTTAATAACCTCGTCTAGGATATCCCAAACCTCGGTGCGTTCAGCTTCCACCATCTTTTTAGCCGATTTAATCGTGTTAACAAGACCACGTATCACGAGCTTATTATAGATGAAGGGTTTAAAGAGTTCCAATGCCATCTTTTTGGGTAGACCGCATTGGTGTAATCGCAGCTCGGGGCCAACAACGATAACGGAGCGACCCGAGTAGTCCACGCGCTTACCGAGAAGGTTCTGGCGGAAGCGTCCGTGTTTGCCCTTGAGCATGTCCGAGAGCGATTTTAGCGCACGTTTATTGGGACCAAGTATAGTTTTACCGCGACCGTTATCGAAAAGACCATCGACGGCTTCTTGGAGCATGCGCTTTTCGTTGCGAACGATAATTTCGGGAGCGCTTAAGTCGATGAGACGTCTCAAGCGGTTGTTGCGGTTGATGACGCGTCGATACAAATCGTTCAGATCCGATGTTGCAAAGCGGCC
This sequence comes from Bradymonadales bacterium, assembly GCA_041656175.1. Taxonomy (GTDB): domain Bacteria; phylum Myxococcota_A; class Bradymonadia; order UBA4248; family UBA4248; genus JBBAEA01. Next base: position 79,472 of record JBBAEA010000001.1, read on the forward strand.
ACCATCGAGTGGAACAAGCGGGCGTAGATCGGGTGGGATTACGGGGATAACTTCTAGAACCATCCACTCCGGCATATTGCGGCTAGTACGGAAGGCTTCAATGACTTTAAGGCGCTTTGCAATTTTTTTGCGCTTAGCGTCGCTGGTGGCCTCTTTCATCTCATGGCGAAGCATCATGGCTTCTTCATCAATGCGGATATTCGCTAAAAGCTGGTGTATCGCCTCCGCCCCCATCTTCGCTTCAAACGCGTCCTCGCCATATTCCTCGACGTAGCTGCTATACTTTTGCTCTGAGAGGATCTCGCCTTGCTCAAGCGGCGTTGCCATGGGGTCAACAACGATATAGCTCGCACAATAAAGTACTTTTTCGAGGTCCTTTAGCGTGATATCAAGCATGTTGCCGATACGCGAGGGCATGCTTTTGAGGAACCAAATATGTGCCACAGGCGTGGCTAATTTAATATGACCCAAGCGCTCGCGTCGAACCTTTGATTGAATAACATCAACCCCGCACTTTTCGCATTGATGGCCGCGGTGTTTCATTCGTTTGTATTTACCGCAATTGCACTCATAGTCTTTGACAGGCCCAAAGATTTTGGCACAGAAAAGACCGTCTTTTTCGGGCTTAAAAGTGCGGTAGTTGATCGTTTCAGGCTTCTTTACTTCGCCGCTGCTCCAATCGAGAATCGTTTTGGGGCTAGCCAAGCTAATGCCCATAGCGGTAAAGGCTGTGGGATCCTTTGGACGATCAAAAGCATTATAATTGATATCTGTCACGTTTGACCTCGTATAATATGGCCGTTGCCACAATGTCATGCGATGTACAATATTCTATATATCGCGATTATGATAATACTTTATATTTAATACAAGCGTTTTTGCCTACTATTACGTGTTAAAACGACTGTTTGCTAAGATCTCGATAAATCGACGTATTCGTCTAAACCGTTTTTGAGCCTTGCGCCACGCGGGCTAAGCCCGCGGCGTAAAACGTCTAGAGCTTGCGCCCGTTAAGGACAAGATCTTTGTTCTCCGAGAGTGTTGCGTCCAAACAGAGTGATTGGAGCTCTTTAACGAGTACGTTAAAGGACTCAGGCAATCCTGCTTCTAGCGCAAAATCACCCTTAACAATCGACTCATACATGCGTGTACGCCCTAATACGTCGTCGGATTTTACGGTCAAAAACTCTTGCAGCGAGTAAGCCGCGCCATAAGCCATCATAGCCCAGACCTCCATTTCACCGAGGCGCTGCCCACCGAACTGCGTTTTACCACCGAGCGGTTGCTGCGTAACCAAGCTGTAGGGCCCAATTGAGCGAGCGTGGATCTTCTCATCGACCAAGTGGTGCAGCTTGAGCATGTACATAATTCCCACCGTGACGTCGCGCGCGAAGGCTTCACCCGTTCTTCCATCAAAGAGCGTGGATTGTGCGCTTTTTCGCAGCCCGCTCTGTTCGAGTAGTTCGTGAATCTCCTCCTCGCTGGCTCCGTCAAAGACTGGCGTTGCTACGTGGATTCCGTGGCGGCATTTTTTGGCAAATTCGATGAGGTTGTCCTCATCCAGACTATCGAGCAACTCAACGCTACTCTTGTCAGGGTAAGCCTCTTTGAGTGCGCTGCGAAGCTTCTCGCAGTGATCCTTGCGAGCGCTTTGCAAGAGCTCATTGATCTTATTGCCTACACCGCGCGCGCCCCAGCCAAGGTGAACTTCGAGGATTTGGCCGATGTTCATTCGGGAGGGAACGCCGAGCGGGTTAAGGACGAAGTCGACTGGCGTGCCATCTTCGAGGAAAGGCATGTCTTCGATGGGCAAAATTTGGGAAACAACGCCTTTGTTACCATGGCGTCCCGCCATCTTATCGCCAACCTGAATTTTACGCTTAATCGCTACGCTAACCTTAACCGTCTTAACGACGCCAGGAGGTAGCTCGTCGCCCTTTTCGAGTTTAGCGATCTTGTCATCGAAGTAGTCCTTAGTCTCTTCACACTGTTGCTCGACGTGGGCTAGGATCTTCTCGATATTTCCCTCGACAGTCGGGTTTTTGATCGCGATGTGTTTCCAGTAGTGGCGCGGGATTTCGTCGAGTATTTCGCCGCTAAGTTTGACGCCCTTGTTGATAAGCGTCTTTTTGTCTTCGTCGATGAGTTTTGCCGTGGTCGTTTGTCCGATTAAGAACTCCTTCATACGAAGGTATGCGCTATCGCGGATGATCTTAATCTGAACGTTCATGTCACTGAGCAAGCGCTCCGTTTCTTGCGCTTCAACCTCGCGCATACGTTCGTCGTTGTCTTCACGTTTACGGCTAAAGACGCGTGCATCTATAACAGTGCCAATTACCCCTGGCGGAACGCGCTGGGAACTATCTCGCACATCGCCCGCCTTCTCACCAAAGATCGCGCGAAGCAGCTTCTCTTCTGGGGATAACTGCGTTTCGCCCTTAGGCGTTACTTTTCCAACTAAAATATCGCCAGGCTTAATTTCAGCGCCAATACGAACGATACCCGACTCATCGAGATCTTTGAGGGCATCGTCCCCAACGTTGGGGAGGTCACGCGTGATCTCTTCTTTCCCCATCTTCGTGTCGCGCGCTACACACTCAAACTCCTCGATGTGGATTGACGTGTAAACATCGTCAATGAGCATACGCTCGCTGAGTAAGATGGAGTCCTCAAAGTTGTAGCCACCCCACGGCAAGAACGCCACTACAACATTCTTACCCAAAGCAAGCTCGCCGCAATCCGTTGAGGGGCCGTCTGCTACGACCTCGCCTACCTCAACGCGCTCGCCGAGCTTAACGACGGGAACTTGGTTAAAACATGTCCCTTGGTTGGAGCGTTTGTACTTGTAGAGATTGTAAATATCAGGTTTTACGCTTAAGTCGTTTTCGTCGCGATCTGGCCTTACAACGATGCGCGAGGCATCCACCGATTCAACGATACCAGCGCGGCGCGCATTCTGCGCAACCCCGCTATCGCGAGCGACCAGGTGCTCCATTCCAGTGCCTACGAGCGGCGCTTCGGCGCGCAGCAACGGGACTGCTTGACGTTGCATGTTCGCGCCCATGAGTGCGCGGTTCGCGTCGTCGTTCTCTAAAAACGGTACAAGCGCAGCAGCCACCGAAACCAGCTGGTTTGGCGAAACGTCGATGTAGTCGATTTCATCGGGGCTAACCACGACCAAGTCGCCGTTTTCGTGGCACTCAATCATGTCGCCAACAAGACGCCCTTCAGCGTCGGTTGCGACGTTGGCAGGACTAATGCGGTTCTCCTCCTCTTCGAGTGCAGATAAGTACACCACCTCATCGGTGATCTTGCGATCCCTTACGCGTTGATACGGCGTTTCGATAAAGCCATTGTCGTTGACGCGCGCAAAAGTCGATAACGACGCGATAAGTCCGATGTTTGGCCCCTCCGGCGTTTCGATCGGGCAAATTCGACCATAGTGTGTAGGGTGAACGTCGCGAACCTCAAAGCTCGCCCGCTCTCGAGTGAGACCGCCAGGTCCCAATGCTGAAAGACGACGTTTGTGTGTTAGTTCGCTAAGCGGGTTGGTTTGATCCATAAACTGCGATAGCTGATTGGAACCAAAATACTCGCGCACAACCGCGCTAACGGGCTTAGAGTTAATGAGATCATGCGGACGAATCGCATCGGTTGCTTGCGTCGAACTCATGCGCTCTTTAATCGCACGCTCCATACGCGTTAATCCATTGCGATACTGATTCTCAAGTAGCTCCCCGACCGCACGAACACGGCGATTACCCAAGTGGTCAATATCATCGGCAACGCCCTTGCCCTGCGCCAAGTCGATTAAGCAGCGCACCGTTTCGACGATATCGTCGGGTGTTAACACCGTGTGATCCAACGGCGTCTTGAGGTGGAACTTGTGATTGAGTTTTAGCCTACCTACGCGCGACAAATCATAGCGTTCAGGGCTAAAAAATAGGCTATTAAAAAGGTTATCGGCCATCTCTTGGGTCGGCGGATCACCGGGACGCGTTCGCAGGTAAATTTCCGTACGCGCGTTCTCCGTCGAACACTTATCAACCGCTAGAGTGTTACTGATTTGACGACCTACATTGATACCATCATCATCAAAATAGACCACTTCTATTTCGTTGATCCCCGCTTCACGCAAATCATCAATAACCTCGGGCGTGATCTCGCCGTTGCACTCCAGAATCACTTCGCCATCTTCATTATAATAGTCGACGACGCTCACACGCGTATAAAGGGTCTCCTCCGACATCGCCACGCGCGGAATCCCCGCTGCGAGCACACGCTTGAGATTGCCCCTGTTAAATTTGCGCTTCTCTTTGACCAAAACGTCGCCCGTCTCCGGATCCACAACGTCCGCACTCGCGCGCTGATTGAGCAGTAAATCTCTATTCACATCGCGACTAAAACTACCGTCTTCTTCAAAATAGACCTTTTCGACGTCGTAGTACATGCGAAGCAGTTCTTCGGTAGAATAACCAAGCGCACGAAGTAAAATCGTTGCTGGCATCTTTTTGCGGCGATCTATTCGCACATGTAGAATGTCCTTCGAATCAAATTCAAATTCCATCCAAGACCCGCGATACGGAATGATCCGCGCTGAAAAGCTGAGCTTACCCGACGCAGACGACTTGCCACCGTCATCACTAAAAAACGCACCAGGCGAGCGATGTAACTGACTAACCACAACGCGCTCGGTACCGTTAATAATGAAGGTACCCTCGTCGGTCATGAGCGGAATCGCTCCAAAATACACCTGCTGCTCCTGAATATCGCGAATGCTCCGCGTCCCATCGTCATCCTTGTCGAACATGGTCAAACGCACGTCCACCTTCACAGGCGCCTCATACGTCATACCACGCGAATGGCACTCCTCAACATCATATTTGGGCTCCTCAAGCGTATAGCTCACAAAACTCAGCTCGCTCGTCTCATTATAATGCGTAATCGGAAAAACGCTCTTAAAGACGCCCTGCAAACCCGTATTCGTGCGCTCACTAGGCGCAACGTCCGCTTGCAAAAAATTCTCATACGAGCGGCGCTGCACATCAATTAAATTGGGAACGTCCACGATGCACTTGGCGGTTGCAAAGCTACGCCGCGCTCTGAAGTTAGACTGTATCACAGATGCCATTTCATCTCCTAGGAAACAGGCCGAATATTATTCTAAAAATCGCATGCCAGCATGCGTAACATGCGAAATATTGCTAAACTATCGAATTTTTAGCGCTTACCAGCAAAGCGAGCAAAATCGCCTATGGTTTCTAAACTTATCTACTAAAACCAAAACCATCATCGCTGGTCTCATTCTCATTGCGCTACTCCACACTATGCAATTTGCGTACCGTTGGCACCCGTGCACGAGTGCGACGCAAAAATCGCTTGGCATTCATTCTACTTTGGGTTAAAATTCACACCCCAACCCAAAGCTGAAGATACTTATTGAAGGAAATCCACTTTGTCAAGTTTTTCAAAAAGAAAAACGACAGTTTCATGCCAATTTGCAAAATATTTTTGTGGGGGGCTACTGCGCCCCCCTACGCGCGGGCTTCCTCGCAAAATTCGCAACAAACGCTTTATAAACTGCCTTGTTTCGGCTATTCGCCGAACCAAGGCAGTTTATGCGTTTGTAACGTCTTTTTCTCGGCGATCCCGCGCTACCCCCCACCCTAGGATACTCCGTTCAATACAAAAATTGTCCTTAAAATCAAGGCAATACACAGGAAAATGGCTACTCCGGGCGCGAGCCTTTGGCGAGCTCGGGCTAGAGCTCAATAAGAGAGCAGAGTTTCTTATTTTTAGTAATCGCTTTCATAAGCTAAGTTTTCAAAAAGCGTGAAGGAGCCAAACCACTTTAGTTTTACTGTGCCAGTGGCGCCAGCGCGCTGCTTCGCAATGATAATTTCGGAGATACCTTTTTCTTTAGACTCGTCGTTATAGTAGTCATCGCGGTAGATAAACATGATAACGTCGGCGTCTTGTTCAATGGCACCTGATTCGCGCAAGTCCGACAGGAGCGGGCGTTTATTGGGACGTGATTCGACGGAACGGTTTAGCTGCGAGAGCGCGATCACGGGGATGCTGAGCTCTTTGGCGATGGCTTTTAGGGTTCGCGAAATTTCGGATATTTCCTGTTCTCGTGAAGCGTTTTTGCCGCTTGCGTGCATGAGTTGAAGATAGTCTACGATAATGAGCCCAATGCCTTTTTCAGCTTTAAGACGGCGCGCCTTTGCCTGTAATTTTAGTATAGGAAGCGCGGGGGTATCATCTATATATATAGCCGTTTTTCCTAGAGTGCCTGTAGTATCGACAACGCGTTTCCACTCGGCATCGCCAAGGTAGCCGCTTCGCAGCCTATCGCCTTCGACACGGGCTTTGGAGCTTAGTATTCGCATACCGAGCTCTTCTTTCGTCATTTCGAGCGAGAAAAAAACAGCGGGAATTTGCTTGTCGACGGCGGCATTGGTCAGGAAGTTGAGTGCTAGAGCTGTTTTGCCCATGCCAGGGCGAGCGGCGAGGATGTAGAGCGCACCGTTTTGGAAACCAGCGGTTATAGAATCAAGATCTGCAAAACCCGTGCTGACCCCCGATGTTTGATTTTTATGCTCATGACGGTTCTCAAGTATACTAAAGGCGTTTTGAACGACCTCGTACATCGAGTAGTACGCTTGGCGCGACTCCGTAAGGTTTAGTGAAAAGATTTTTTGGTTGAGCTCTTCAATAAAACCCGAGATATCCTGAGGCTGGGAGAGCGCGGTCATTTTGGCTTCATCGGCGATGCGCAAGACGTTGCGCAGGAGCGACATTTCGTGCACGATTGTCGCATATTGCCTCGCCTTGGATGCAGAAGCCACGTAATTGGGGAGTTCCGCCAAATAGTGTATGCCGCCAGCGTCTTCGAGCAGTTTTCGATTATCGATCTTGCTATAAACCGTCGCAAGATCGATGCTGCAGTTGTCGGCCATCAGCTGCTTCATGCAGGCGAAAATGCGCCTATTTAACTCCGAGTAGAAGTCTTCCACCTCCAGCAGTTCTGCAACGACGTCAAAGACAAGATTGTCGAGTAAAATACTCCCTAGAACCGCATTCTCGGCTTCTACACTCTGCGGAATCTCAAGTGTTTGCTCAGTTTTTAAGGCGTACTGCATCAAAAAAATCCTAAAACCACTGTGCCAGCGAAGCAAGCTGGTGTTGCCACCTTCTAGCACAAAATCCCAATATTGTCAGACTTTCTTTTAGAGCCAAGTGTAGGGGCAGCTTTGAAACCTGCCCACATAAAATCAATATATTACGCCGATGACAGTTTTAAGGGCGATAGCCCATAAGAACTGCAGCTCGCCATAGAAGCGTGAAAAGAAAGTGGTAATTTTATGCGTTCTACGTTATAGTCATTTAGTTTTTGGGGGCTTATGTCTTTGTGCGACTCGCCTTGAGGTGATGGAGAGGGGGGGGGAAGAAATGAATATCATATGCGTTTTTGGCGAATTCTTTATGGATAACAAACTAAAGTGCCAAAAACTGTGGATTTAGCGAGGAGGAATTTGTGGATAAGTTACAAGTGATACAGTTAGCAGCCGAGAAGGGTGGTCCAGAGCGACGTCAAGTGCTCGAGAAACTTATGGTTTATGCTCGTGGTAAGGGCTGCCAAGTCGATGCAGGTGGCGGACGTGTTGGGGGCATCAATATTAGGTTCGGCTCTATCGGTTATGCCATCCTCGATATTAGCACCGAGGGCGACGTCAAACTGTACGCGCAACCCCATCCGACAAAGGCCGCTCCCGAAGAATTAAGCCAAAAAATCAATGACTTCTTGGCCGAAAACGGCGAGCAACTCAAACTCAAGAGCTTTCCTATAAATTGTCATGGTTTGTTAGTGCCAAAGGCTGAGGAAATTCCTTTAGATGCGCTGATTGGGTTTTTGGAATTCTCTTTGCAGTGTATTATGGAAACGTACTACAGTTAGAACTAGTGTATAAAATAAGAAATTGCAGTTTTTGTGATTTTAGGCTGCATTTTTAGGATAGATTGAGTAGGCGCCAATGCATAAGGGGGGGGAGACCGAGACCCCCGAAATAAAACGCCCTAGAAGCACAAAAAATGCGCTGAATGAGCGGTTTTAGCAAATACAGCGCATTTTTTATAGTGCTTCTTGGCGTTTTATGAGGAGGCTCGGGCGTGGGGGGCGCTTTAGCCCCCACAAAAATATTAATCTCAAGATGGGAGTGCCCACGCGATGCAAGAGCCTAAGTCTGAAATTTGGGAACAGATCGCGACGTCGCAAAGCCACGCAGTCATTGAGGCAAGTGCGGGAACGGGTAAGTCGTTCACGGTGGCGAAGTTGGTGGCGCGGCGCGTTTGTTGATCCAGTCCGCTTCCTCAATGAAACTGAGTGTGGCGAGAGTCGAAGTACTGGCAGCCAAGGTTGAACTTTGCCTAACTTTTCCTACTTTGCTCAAGCAACTTTTTTGTCAATTTTAGCAATGATCAGGGTATCCCTAAGAAATGCCTAGCTTTGCAAGCACATCATTTTCTAAACCCGTCGCCTTTTTTATGGCTTCCAAAGACTCTCCACCCTGCTTCATTTGAATGGCTAAGACTACTAGCTCAACTCCCTCCTCTCGTCCCTTCTTTAGCCCCTTCTCTAGCCCATTCTTTATCCCATCTTCTAGCCCCTTCTCTTCACTGAGTTCTATTTGCCTAAGCAAAGCCAAATAATCGCGCTCGGCTTTTTGCCTTGCTTTATAATTTTCTCGCTTTTGTGGGTCTGTGTAAATAGATTCCATTACTTTATTGGCATCTTCTAAGGCTGGCATTTCCTTGGATAAGCTTTCTCGTTCTTTTGGGTCACTGCTTTGAATAAAACGCAACCAATTCAATAAGTTTGTATCAGTTTCTTCATGCTCACCCGCTTTAAGCTTCTCCAAGTTAAAAAAGTGTATTTCTAACAGATCCGTTAGCTGTTGATGATTTTCGCTATCAAAAAATTTAAATATAGAGTGCAACCTATTGTTAATTGTATAACCCTCCTCAATGAAGTTGATGGTAATACACCTTTTCGCATCAATATAAGTCATGATTTTACGAACACTATTTGAAAACATTTCGAACCAGTAATATAGCGAACGCTCAGGATTTTCACGAATCCAGCGCAATTGTATTTCGACATTTTCCGTGGATTCATCCTTTATACGCGCTTTCAGGTTCACGAGGCCAAGCTCGTTACTAGGAGCAGTGTGAAGAGTCTCGTTCTGTCGTATGCTTAGCTCTTCGACGCGACACTTTAGCACTCGCTGCAAGAAATCAATAAGTATGCTCTTATTCCTCTCGTCGCCAAAGACCAAATTAAACGCATAGCCGTTTGTTAAATTAACTGCAAAATCTTCCTCTTGGCGCAAATCAGTCATCGCAAACTCCTTTGTTTTTTGGGTTCACCCCCAAAGAATATCTTAGGCATTATATTCAATCTTACAAACGCATGCAAATCCTTTTTTATGGAGGCTTTCTTTGTAAAAAGCAGCTAATCATTAGGCGCAAGCTAGGGTGCTGCCTATTTTTATCCGTTTTCTAGCTGTAAAGAGAAATACTAGACTTCATGGAGCGGCTCTTTACTCAAATGCTGCAGGAAGCTCTCATCTAGTGGTGAGGCTATGTCTCGCCTCACGAAGGGCTATTGCTCTTTGAACCCGTTTGTAAAGTTCAGAGACCTTTGCACGGCTAGAAATTGTGAATTTAATTTTACAAATCTGATACAGTTTTAAACAAAATGAGACATTTTGTAGAGAAATATAGGCTAAAAACGCTAATAAAATAATGCAAGATGAAGATGGAATGACATTTTATTCGAAAAATGCTTAAAAGAGTGCTTTCTTTGGGGAAGGGGGGTACGGGGGGAAACATCTTTTCTTTGGCACAAAGAAAAGGGTTTCCCCCCGTGCAAAGCTCTCGTTTACATAAAAATAGCGTTTATGCATACGAGAAGGGGGAGCTTTGGCTCCCCCTTAAAGATCTCGCATTGACTATTGTGTAGGTGTTTCACCGATGGCAGCGCGTCGCGACAATTTAATCTTCCCGCGCGGGTCGATAGCGAGTACTTTGACGAGCACTTCTTCGCCTTCTTTGAGTACGTCGGTGACGTTATCGACGTGACCGTCGGTGAGTTCAGAGATATGAACCATACCGTCGCAGCCAGGGAATATTTCGACAAATGCGCCAAAGTCCATGATTTTGCGAACCGTACCGAGGTAAACTTCGCCAGGTTTGGCTTCACGCGTGATGTCGTTAACCATGTTTAGGGCTTTATTGATCGACTCTTCATTATCGGAGGCGATTTTTACGCTTCCATCGTCCTCGACGTTGACGGTTGCGCCCGATACGGCAACGATATTGCGAATAACTTTTCCGCCTGCACCAATGATGTCGCGGATTTTATCGGGATTGACCTTGATGGTAACGATGCGTGGCGCGTAGCGGCTTTGTGAGCTTCGCGATTCGCCGATCGCTGTCAACATGCGTCCCAAAATGTGGCGTCTTCCGTCGTGTGCTTGCGCAAGCGCTTGTTCCATCACTTCGCGAGATATGCCCGAAATCTTCAGATCCATCTGGATCGCAGTGATTTGGTCTGCTGTACCACAGACTTTAAAGTCCATATCACCTAAATGATCCTCGTCTCCCAAAATATCGGAGAGTACCGCAAACTTGTCGTTTTCTTTGATCAAGCCCATCGCAATGCCAGCGACTGGGTTTTTGAGCTCAATACCAGCGTCCATGGCAGCTAGCGTAGCACCGCAAACCGAGGCCATAGAAGAGGAACCGTTGGATTCAAGTATTTCGCTAACGACGCGTAAAACGTATGGATACTCGGGATCTAGCGTGGGCATAACGTTTTGTAACGCACGTTCAGCCAGCATGCCGTGTCCGACTTCGCGCCTCCCCGGGCTTCGCAGCGGTTTCACCTCGCCGACGCTAAAGGGTGGGAAGTTGTAGTGGAGCAAAAATCGTTTTGAGCGCATACCGCCCAACTCTTCAATACGTTGATCATCGCCGCTTGTGCCCATGGTCATGGTAACAAGCGCCTGCGTTTCGCCGCGCGTAAAGAGCGCAGAGCCGTGCACGCGTGGAAGTATACCCACCTCGCAGTGTATGGGGCGAACTTCATTAAGTTTACGCCCATCAATTCGTCTACGCTCTTGGACGATAAGATTTCGCATCACGCGCGATTTGAGCGCGTCAATCGCTTTGGCGACATCGCCGCTTTGGTCCACAAAACGCTCCGCTAGCGCCCCTCTTATTTCGCTGCTCAACGCATCACTCGCCGCGTATCGCGATAGCTTCTCTTTAATGGTTAGGCAATCGCGCATGCGATCCGCGTATTGGTTTACGGCGTCGATTATTTCGTGGTTTATGCTAGGTGCAACGAACGGAACTTTTTCCTTACCCACGGCTTTGGCGAATTCTCGCTGGAGTTGCAAAATCCCCTTCACCGATTCCATGCCAAAGTCCATGGCATCGAGGAATTCTTTTTCGCTCAAGCCCTTTGTTTCACCTTCGACCATAACAATGGCCTCTTCGCTCGCGACCATGACGATGTCGGTGTCGCTTTGTTCGCGCTGCTTGCTGTTGGGGTTTGCAATCCACTTGCCGTCAATCCGCGCGATGCGAACGCCCGCAACGGGTCCGTCCCAGGGTAGGTGCGAGAGCATCAATGCGGCTGAAGCGCCTGTAATGGCGAGTACGTCGGGCTCGCAGTTTGGGTCGTAGGAGAGTACGGTGGCGATGATTTGTACTTCATCGTTGAATCCTTCGGGAAACAGTGGGCGTAGCGGTCTATCGATGAGACGGCTAGTCAATGTTTCGTGTTCCCCTAGTCGGCCTTCGCGCCTGAAATAGGAGCCTGGTATTCGCCCAGCGGCGTAGGTTTTTTCGACATAATCACAGACCAAGGGGAAGAAATCTTGACTTCTTTCGTTGGGTTTTGAGCAGGCTGTTACCAAAACGACGCTGTCGCCGCATTGCACTAAAACTGAACCCGCAGCTTGTTTTGCGACGCGTCCAGTCTCGATCGAAATTTCGTTACTGCCCAATAATACACTATCTTTGACAATTCTTGTCATGCAAAAATCCTTCGATGCCACCGCAAAATACAGCACGGCAACACCTCGCAATCGAAAGCATCTTTGGGCTATTCGCACCATACGAATGAACACTGCACAATCGCCAAAGAGCACCATCGCTAGCAATGACGCGCTTTGGCCGTTGCACAGGCCGAAAACCTAAGATACTTTTATGATGATGAATCTTGTAATCCCAAATATTGATTTTGGGGTCGGGGGGAAGTTTCCCCCCGCGTCCGAGCCTCACTCAAAATTCGCTAAAAGCTGCAAAACATTGTGCAATGTATTCGCTATACGCTCATTCATTGCACAATGTGCATCTTTTGCGCATTTTTTCGCGGGGTCTCGGTCTCCCCCCCGGTGTATTGGCCAAAACTACAAATTTGAGCGAAATTTGAGCGTTAACGCATGACGCTTTTGCGAAGCATGGCAAATACGATGTGGGGCGTCGCGGGGGCAGGCCCCCGCGGAGGGGGTAGCGCAAGATCACCTGAAAAAATCGGTAATGAGCGCATTTTATGCGATGGTTTGGCGATTAGCCAAAACATCGCATGAAATAGTGCGCGAATTGCCGAGTTTTGAAGGTGGCTTGCGCGTAGGGGGAAACTTCCCCCAAAAAAGAAAAAAGTACTTTATGAAATAGTTCATAAACTGCCAAAGCGCGCCAAGAACTAGCGGTTTTGGGCGGTGAATTTACTTACGCAAGCCAAGCTGGGCAACGAGTTCGCGATAGCGTTGTACGTTGGAATCGCGTAGGTAGTCCAGTAGGCGGCGGCGGCGACCGACGAGTTGTAGTAGGCCGCGGCGGCTGTGGAAGTCTTTTTTGTGCGTTTTGAAGTGCTCTGTGAGGACGTTGATGCGCTCTGTGAGTAGCGAGATTTGTACTTCCGGCGAGCCTGTGTCGCCTTGATGACGTCCGAATTTGTTAACGATTTCCGATTTTACATCGCGATGCAATGACATTCCCCAAACTCCTATTAACGGGGGCAAATAAAATGAAACGCGTCGATTCCCTAAAGCGACACGTTTTGGCAAACCGTATGGTTTGCGCAGCTTCGTAGGCGCGGGTCTAATTTTAGGCGCGCCCGTAGGGTTTGAGTCAAACTCTGCGTAGCTCGCAACCGGGCTTAGGACCAGAAGTCGAGCGTTTCCCTACCTTAGGCAAGCCCTAACACGTTTTGTACACGTTCGTCAACAACTGATAGTGTTAGTGCGTCCTCGAAGCTGGCGCTGCGCTTGGTGGCGCTTTGGTAAAGTTTGGATTGCATAAAGATTTCGAGGGCAAGTAGGCGTTGGGACAGGGCTTTGTCTTCCCAGTCGACGCTTTTGTTTTCGCGCATGCGGGAGATTTCGGCGCGGATTTCGTTTTCTTCCCAGTCGAGACGCTCAAGGGCTATCATAATGATGGCGGCGTCTTGGTCGCGGCAAAGCAGTAAGCCGCCGCGATCGCGGGTTATGTGCGCAAGTTCGTTCCATGAAATGAGCGCAAAAAGTGATTTGCTGAGCTGGCGTTGCCAAGGGTAAAAGATAAACTTCTCGGCGAAGGCCAAAATGGTCATTTCGGTGGCGTGTCCATTGTGTATGGCCGCAAGGGCGGTGCCCATCACAAATAGTATTTCTTGGCGGCTGCGCGCGGCGATATCGCTGCGTAAAACGACGAAAGGCTCATCATCGAGACCTAGCACCGTCATCCACGATTCGAGTTTTTGGCGCAGATACAGTTTGGGGCGCTCCACTTTGAAGTGTAAACAAGCCTCTAGCCACAATGAATGCAAGCGCGCATCGCGTTTGCCCACCTCACGGCAATTTCGTAGATACACACGGCGCTCTCGAAGCAACCAGTAACGGCCAAACCACACGATGGCCTTGCGGATAGCGCTGAATTGCGCTAGGCGACGCCTCTGTCGCATGTCCTCGATAAAGGCGTAGTCTTCAAAGTGTAGTACCGCATCTCGTGCGTCAACAGACTTTTGACGGCGAATAAATAACTGGAAATCAAATTTTTTTGACATTTTATTTTAATGTTTTTGGGGTTTTCTCTAATATATAGCTGTTGGCGGTGATTTTGCGGCTGCTGTGGTTTTTGGGAGTGCTTTGTCGGCATTGCTAGCAAGTTGTTGTTTTACGCTAGCCTATCTGAAACGAAATTTCGCGGTTCTTAAACGGCGTAATTTGGCGAGTAGACTGGTGTTGAGCTGGATTTGACCTTGATATCGAACTTTGTCTTTACTGTCTAAAACTTCAATATGAACGCGATCTTGTCTTGCAGGAAAACATGGTTTTAGAACGACGCGTAAATTTTCGCTGTATTCTGCTCTTAGGTGTAGCGTTGTATGGGCGATGCCAAGCGATTCTTTAGAGTTTTCGTAAGTTTTTAGCCCTGTGAACGCTATTTTTTTGTACACGCCTTCGATGCTGATATGTCCGTGTAGGAAGCTTTGGCCGCCGAAGTAGGGAATATGCGAGCTCGCTTTTTGGAACTCCAGAACGGTTTGCAGTCTTTTCTCGGTTTTTTGGGGAGCCCATACTTCGCCTTCCCAGCGTTGTTTTATAACGACTTGAGCGCCGAATTCACTGTGTTTTGGCGTGCTTGTTGCGGGTAGACGGCGTTCACTTTGTAATTCAGCGAGCAGCTTTTTGCAGCTCTCTTCGTCGATGTCGCGTTTGGCTTCCATGCCGTGTTTAGCGAGTTTACTGCAGTTGAGTTCGGGCAAGTCGAGGCATTCTTTGATGTCTTCCCAGCGCGGTGCGGGGGTATCGACAAGAGAATTGCTTGTGCGAAGTTTTGCCCATCGTGTTTCTAGGGTGTAGTTGCTTAATGCGGAGAGTGCGCCTAGAAACAGTTTTTTGCCCAGCTTTAGCGTTGAATTGACGTACAAATTGCGAGTTTTGCTGAACTTAATGCCGCAGGCATTGGCTAGGTCTTGGAAAAACTCCTCGCGCGTCATGCGCTTTGTGCTTGCAACATTATAAATGCGCGCAGCTTTGGCGGGGCTTTGTTGGATGCACTCTACGATGACGCTGGCTAAATCTTTTACGTCGATGAGACAGATTGCTGTTTTGGGGTCATAAACAGTGATGGGTAGTTGATGTGCGGCGACTATGGCTGCGAGTTGGAATGCGGCGTAGTTGAAGCCGCCGACGCCAGCGCCAAAGACGCGCGCGCTGCGCAGGATGGTGGGTTTAAGTTTGCGTAGCATACTTCGGCGCGTTAATTCTTCCTCGATTTGCAACGCTAGGGCGCCAGACGCCGTTTTGGGTCTGCAGGCGCTCGCCTCGTCGCGCGCTCGTTTGTGTGGGCCGTAAACGCTTGCGCTGCTTAAAAAGATGAAGCTTTTGCAGCGCGCGTCGTCGCACGCGTCGTAGGCGTCGAGGACGAGATTTTTGTATGCATTTTGGCATAAAGCTTCGTGTTGGCTGTCGAGTATTTCGCTGGCAAAAACGATGTGTTCACTTGTGCGTAGTGCGGGCGCAAGATCGTGCGCGTTGTCCAGCGCTATACTTTTTACTCCACGTGTGCTCTCGAAAAGCAGCTTATGGCTAAAGCCTTGACTTTGATATTTTCGCGGCAAAGCTAGCGTAAGTGCTCGTCCGATTCCACTGTTAGCGTCAAAAATAAGAACTTGTTCTTTCGCCATTGATTTAAAGCCCTCTTTTGAATAACTGCGTTCAATTTTAAACTTGAGAACGCTTTGGCTTATGGAAGCCACGCCAGAATCTACACTATTATTCCACTTTAAGCTGCACATTATTTTATTCAGCATTATATTGTGTGCTAGGGTCTAGAATTTGTAGGCTCTTACTGTGGTTTTGCCTATATTTTTGGGGGTGCGTAGTTCGATGAGTAGCATTAAAGATTGGATGCAGCCTTGTAGGCTTTGCCCGATAGCGTGTGGGGCGAAGCGATTAGATGGCGAAGTGGGAGTATGCGGTGCTGGGGCGGCGCAGATTTATCGACACGGCGAACAGCTGGGTGAAGAGCGGCATTTGGTGCCCAGTTATGTGGTGGATTTTTCGCAGTGCAATTTGGGCTGTACTTTTTGCAGCGAGCGCAAGTTTTGGGATCCGACGCGCTCTATCTCGCTGGATCCTCACGAGTTTGCAGAAGAAATTATTACGCGCTATAGCGCGCGTCCTGAGCGTTTGCGCAGTATTCAGTGGGTTGGCGGCGAGCCTTCGATTCACTTGGGCTTTATTGAGCAGGCGAGTTTGTATTTGAAGGAACATTGGAAGGGGGGACCTCGTTTGCTGTTAAATACGAATGGCTATTATAGTACGGGGCTTGCGCATTTAATTCGGCCATTCGTCGACGGCTTTGTTTTTGATTTTAAAATTGCCCCAAATTGCGGTGATTTATTAGGCCAGCGATTGGATTACCACGAGGTTTTAGAGGCGAATATTATAGAGGCGCTCAAATATTGGGAGCCAGAAGACATAGTGATTCGGCACTTGCTTTTGCCCGATCACGGCGAGTGCTGTGCAGATTATGTGCTTCGTTGGTGTGGGCGCCACGCGGCGTCATGCTATATTAATGTGATGGATGGCTACATCGATTTTGAAAAGCCGTGGATAGGCATCACGAAGGCGGAACGCGAAGGTGCACTGAATTTGGGGAAAAGTTTGGGATTGAGGCGACTTTGTCTTAATGGTAGGCTTTGCGACGTTCCGCTTGCGGGGCGCTAGCCCACTTCAGCATTGAGAGCTTTGCACGGGGGGAAACCCTTTTCTTGTTGCACAAGAAAAGATGTTTCCCCCCGTACCCCCCTTCCCAAAAGAAAGCACTTTTTAAGCGCTTACCGAATAAACTGTCATTCTATCATCTGCATGCCTAATTTTATGCGCATTTTATTGTTTTGCTTCTCTACAAAACGACTAATTTTCTTTAAAACTGTATCGGATTTGTAAAATTAAATTCACCATTTCTAGCCGCGCAAAGGTCTCTTCAGAGCAAAGGCCTCTATTTTTTTGCAAATTTTACCTTGGTCAAGGGCAGGTTTGAAACTTGCCCCTACAGCTGTGTAACTTATTGATTTTATTGACCTTTATTTCGAAGGCTTGGCTGTTTTTTTACTTTCGCTCTGATAAATCCTGCGCGCAAGGCGCTGGGGGGGGTAGCGCAAGATCACCCGCAAAAGAAGCCATTGAGCGCATTTTCTGCGGTGGTTCGCCGATTAGGCGAAACGGCGCAGAAAAGTATGCGCGAATTGGCTTATTTTAAGGGAAGCTTGCGCGTAGGGGGGGCTTAACCCCCCACCAAAAGGGATCAAAGCTAAAGTCTTAGGCTTCATTTTATAAAGTAAACGGCAGACTTGCGCAAATTGTTGATTTAGCATAAGTGTAGGGTTAGGAAAGTGTCTTTGAGCACGACGTGTGCTCAGGCGATGAGGAAGGAAGGTATCGATGGGCATTCTAGCGAAACCCATACCGTTTGGCGATTATTTTTTGCTCGAAAAAATAAACACGGGCGGAATGGCGGAGGTCTTCAAGGCAAAGAGCTTCGGCGTTGAGGGATTTGAGCGCGTATTGGCGGTGAAACGTATTTTGCCAGCTATCGCCGAGGATCAAGAGTTCATCTCGATGTTTATCGACGAGGCAAAGATCGCGGTGCAGTTAACGCATGCGAATATCGCGCAGATATTCGACTTGGGCTGCATAGATAACCAATATTACATCGCGATGGAGTACGTGCCAGGTCGCGATTTGCGTGTCATTTTTGATAGAGCGGTGAAAACGGGGGAGAAGCTTGGAATTGATTGCGTTTGCTACATCATTAGCCGCTTGTGCGAAGGTTTGGATTACGCCCATAACAAGCGAGATGCGAACGGAAAGTCGCTTGGTATAGTACACCGCGATATTAGCCCGCAAAACGTACTTATTAGTTATGATGGCGAGTGTAAGCTCATTGATTTCGGTATCGCGAAGGCGGCTAATAAGAGTAGCGCTACGCAAGTGGGGATATTAAAGGGTAAATTTAGTTACATGAGCCCGGAGCAAGTTTCGGGTAAAGCTAAGATCGACCATCGCTCGGATATTTTTGCGCTAGGTATTGTATTATTTGAGATGCTGACGCTTCGTCGGCTGTTTTTGGGTTCGAGCGATTTTTCGACGCTAGAGAAGATTCGCAAGGTCGAGGTTAGTCCGCCGACGCTGTACAATCCGAATATTCCTGAAGAATTGGAAGACATTGTTCTTCGCGCGCTAGAGAAAGATATAGCGCTTCGTTTCCAGAGTGCACACGAAATGCAGGAAGCGATTCAGAAGTTCATGTTTAACCAAAAGATGTACTACACGGCGAAGGATTTGAGCGATTTTTCGCACAAAATGTTTGCCCAAGAGATCGCGTTGGAGCAAAAGAAGGCGGAGTTTTACAAGGAACTCACGCGCGATGTGCTCAATAAATCGAAGGTCGAGGAGGCGCTTGAAGATCCCACTAGTGCATCGTTTTACGACAAGGCTTCGCTGAAGCCGTCGCCAGACTTCTCTATGGAGCACTTGCCAGCGCAAGCTGCGCCAAAACAAGCGATATACGCGGAACTCGACGAGTTTGAACCGCCTAAGGATGATGAAATCGTATACTCGCAAAAAGATGCGCTCGATCCCGTTGATTCGGCGGCGCCTTTAGGTTTTAGCCCCGAGCTACCACCGCCAAAGCGCTCGTTAGCCGATATGCAGCCGGTTAGCTCTCCGTTTACCGTCGACACTCGCCTTGAGCAGATACAGTCCAAGGAGCAGAACAATACACGCTTTTTTGTGTGGATAGTGGCGCTTCTCTTGCTCGTTATTGGTATTATTTCGGGTGTCTACCTGTACAACAATTTAGCCTCTAAGCGGCCAAGTGGCCAACTCTCGCTACAGGTTCTACCTGTGGGAACTCGCTATAGCATCGATATTAACGATAAACCCTACGTGGGCACGGTTAACGGGAAAGATTACCTTGGTAGCCTCGAGGAGTCGCTGGTGCTCATAGACTCATTGCCAGCCAACCAAGAGCTTCACTATCGCATTCGCGCTGAAGGCTATAACGACGTGACAGGCAGTTTGGTGCTTGGCGAAGACAGCATAGAGTCGCTAAGCGTTGCGATGCAGGCGCTAAAATTGACGGATCTCGAAATTTTCGTCGAACCAAAATCTGCACTCGTCTACGTCGATGATGTGCCGCTGCCCGGCGTTGGGCATTTTCAAACAAAAACCTTGAGCCCCGGGCCACACGTGGTACGCGTTAGCAAGGTCGACTACAAAGATGATGTGCGCACCATTGTGTTACAAGAGAAGCAAGCGCTGCGCTTACACATTACGTTAAATCCTGCCTTTGCGTCGCTAAGGCTAGAGAGTAAGCCCAAAGATGCGAAGTACGAAATTAAGAGCCGAAATAGTGGCCAAATAATTGCCGACGGCAAAACAAATTCCGTCGTAACTCGCCTGTCGGTTGACGATACCTATGATATTAAGTTGACGCTGAACGATAAAGTTATTGAACGTACATGGACGCCTCGAAAAGACGGACGCCAAGATCTTATATCGCTTGAGTTTGATAGCGTTCCCAGCGTTGAAGTTGCCGAAGAACAGCCCGTAGTTCGTCCAACGACACGATCCGAACGCCCCACTCGCCCTGCCCGCGAGAGACCGAGCACTTTGGTTAATAGGACAGAGCCCGAGAAAGCAAGTCCCGCACCCAAGGTGGCGGCAGCCGCGCCGGATGCCAACACTCCAGCTATTTTGCGCATCAACAGCAAACCCCCCGCAACGATCTTGATCGACGGGAAATCCTACGGTACGACGCCGAAAAAAGTCGAACTCCCCGCTGGTAGCTACAAAGTACGCTTTGTTAACGATGATGCTGGGATCAACGTCGAGAAGTCGGTGACACTCGGCGCGGGAGAGCTAAAGACTTTAATGAACAATTAAAAAGCTTTACACGGGGGAAAGTTTTTACCTTAGCGACAAAGGCAGTCTTTTCTTGGCAAGTTTACGCGTCTTTGTCGTTAACTGCGTCATTTGACGCGCTCATGAGAGCTAGCTTGTAATTTTCGTAAACGAGAAAGAGCGCTTATCGGCTTCATCGAATAAAATAATGAGTTCAGATGAAAATTCACATGCTTTGCAAAAAGAAAA
>JBBAEA010000002.1:0-69363 GCA_041656175.1 Bradymonadales bacterium
CATGTCACAAGCTCAAGCGAGCTTGGCTTGGACATGCTCACTGCGAAAGCGAGCCATCAACTCGTAAAACACTTAGTTTTACTCGTTTCGGCCCCTTAGACGGGGTTTGAAGCGGTAGCCCCAAAAATAAATCAGAGTTTCCTTAAAGGCTACTTTTTCTTTTTTAGTTCAGAGAAAACGTCACCGAAGCTAGCGAATGAACCTTTAACCTCGCGGTATTCCTCGCTTTTCGCGCCACGTCTATCGCGGCTATCGCGATTATCGCGGCGTTGACGCGGGGCATCATCGTTGTAGCGGCGCGCTGGTTTTTTGCTCGGCGCAGGCGATTCCTCGCCCTCGGCTTTGGTGCTAAGGGTAAGGCGAAGTCGCTCAGTGTCGACGGCGATTACGTGTGCCTCGACGGTGTCTCCAACGTTTGCGCGGCGCAGCTCTTGGGTTTGCGCGCCAATTTCGCTCAGTGGGAGCAGGGCTACGAGGCCGGGCTCAATTTTTACAAAAATGCCAAAATCGGCGATGCGTTCAACTATGCCAGTAAGCGGCGTCCCAACGGGGTAGCGTTCCGCGGCGTCATCCCACGGATTGGCCGTTGTATCCTTTAGTGAGAGCCCAATACGTCGCTCTTCTAGGTCAATAGAAAGTATGGAAACCTGCACATTTTGGCCAACTTTAACGACATCGTCTACGCGTTTGAAGCTTCGATCCCAGCTTAACTCAGATATGTGCACGAGCCCTTCGATGCCAGGGGCGAGTTCGACGAAAGAGCCGAATTTGGTATTGCGGCGCACTATGCCAGGAACTGTGGCGCCAACGACTAGCCATGACTCTGCTTCAATGAAGGGATCTTGCTCTAGCTTTTTCATCGAGAGTGAAAGTTTTGGCCCTTTTGGGCTTTCCTCGATATTGAGCACGTAAACCATGACTTCTTGGCCAACGGAGAGGAATTCTTTGGGGTTGCCTACGTGTTTAAAAGAGAGTTCCGAGACGTGAATAAGCCCATCGAGGCCGCCAAGATCGACGAAGACGCCGTAGTCGTGAATCGAGGTGACTGCGCCATTGAGGACGGCACCGACCTTGAGCTTCTCTAGAAGTTCCGCACGCTGTTGTTTCCTCTCCTCATCCTGCAAAGCTGTTCTAGAGAGAACGATGTCGCGTCCTTTTTTGGAGAACTTAATGATTTTGAAATCATAACTCTTGCCAATGTGCTCGCTGGGTTCTTGGGTAAACGTTTTTGAGATCTGCGATAGGGGGCAGAAGGCGCGTTGACCCATGACACTAAGCTCGTAGCCACCTTTATTAACGCCTTTGACCGTGGCTTTCACGGCGAGTCCCGCGTGGTAAGCTTCTTCAAGAGCGTAGTTTCCGGTACTGCGCATGGAGCGAGAAAGATGGATGCCATTTTGATTGACGGATACGACTCTGGCCTTGATGGTATCGCCGACGATTTGGCTAAGTTTACCCGTCTCGGGGTTTAGTATTTCAGCTAGCGGCAAGCATGCCTCCGATTTTGCGCCGATATCTACGTACACAAACTCACTACCGATCTGCACAATGCTGCCCTCGACCACTTGACCAACGCGGCACTTCTTCCTCTCTAGCAAGGATTCGTTTTCCTCTAGCAATTCCGAGAAATCCTCCATCGATTCGACTTCGCTAGACTTCGTTTCCTCGATTTCTACGCTAGCCTCAGCAGCCACACGGGCTGTCTCCAGTTTTTGGGGCTCAACAACGCGTCGCAAACCAAGAGATGCCTGTCCTGTTGCACCCTCTGGTTTCGTGGCAAGTTCGCTCGCATTCTTAGGCTCTAGCTCTTTTTCACCAGCGTCATTGTCGAGTAGTGCGGAATTTTCAGCCACCTCTTCGGCTTGACGAATTTTTACCGTATCTGGCATCTTTTGTCCTTGATTTTCCTCATTATGTGAAGACATCACCATAAAATCTCTCCCAATTAGCTCCACTGGAGCCAAGCACCGAAACCCTAACGAAGGTTCCTAAGAACTTCGCTAAGCTCAACCTTTTGTCCTTCATTCATCGCACTGCGTAAACGCTGTTGTGCTTTCGCAAAACGTTGCAGTGCTGCGTCAACGCTATCTTTGGCTTGGGCGCGAAAAGCATCGCGTTCACCCTCTTCTAGCGCCAAAATCTTCTCATTCAATTTGCGCACTGCAGTGCGATAATTTTCTCCCTGCGCAGCAATTTTCTCACGAAGCGTAGATAACGACTGCTGGGGATCTTCATCTACATCCATGCTTTGGCTAAGTTCGTCGAGCACATCGACGAAAGCCTGAACCTCAGGCTCTACGGCCTGCGCCTGAAGTTGCTCACCATCGCTCGGGCTAGTACATGCGCATAAAAAACTTGCGAGCAAGACCAAGACGAGAAATATTATAGCTTTTGAACTACGTCTATTTGACAAAATAACTGCGCTACCAAAGACGAGGAACCCCCAAAAACCACCCTAATACAGCGAAACGACTTTTACCCTTTAGTACTTCGCTGTCAAGCTTTATATAGCTTCGCTACGCGAGGCACAGGAAATTTCGATGCTCCTAAGAAAACTCTGATTCATTGGGGCTACCGCCCCAAACCCCGTCTAAGGGCTATCGCCCTTAGAACCCGCTTTTGTGTGTAGATTATTGAATCTATTAAATTTATTTTGAAAACTCGCCTGACTTTCGTTGTTTTAATCAAGGGCAGGTTTGAAAGCTGCCCCCTACTAGTTTCGCATTCATCAGAGTCTTTTTTAGGAAACTCTGAAAAAGGAGACATTTTCACGACTAGTAATAGTGAATTTCGTTTTACAAATCCGATATAGTTTTAAACAAAATGAGACATTTTGTAGAGAAGCATAACTTAATAATGCTAATCAAATAAGACAGGTAGAAGATAGAATGACATTTTTCGAAAAGTACTTAAAAGAATGCTTTCTTTAGTGCCACAGCCGTCCAGGCTGTGGCCGCTTCGCGCGCGGCCTCAGCCGCGACCAATCGCTGACATCCGTGTCGCGATTGAAGGGAAGGGGGGGTACGGGGGGGAAACATCTTTTCTTTGGCACAAAGAAAAGGGTTTCCCCCCGTGCAAAACTCTCAAAAATATAAGTTTTAACGCGCTCCCTACTCATCTTGACCTTCTTTTATCGCTTCCTTCATCGCCTTGGCAATCGATGGAGGCAATAAGCTAGCCATCGACGCTGCTGCCTTCTTATCCACAGCTTTGCTTGATTTGGTCAGCTCGCTCATCATCTCTTTCATACTCGCCGATTTTTTCCCCTTAGCTTTAGTTTTTCGCTTGCTGCGGCTAGCATTTGAGACATTCGTCGTCTTTGTTTGTCTACTTTGCGAGGCAGCAGCGCTCTGGCTTTGAGCTTGGCTGCTCTGCGATGAGGCTAGCGATTGCGTTCTTTGCATTGACGCATTTTGTTCGATAGACATCGTTGCATTCTGTACGTTTTTCGGTTTTTCTTCTTGTTTTGGCGCAAAACGAGGTTTTTCTACCTGTACGCGGAATACTTGCATCATAGTATTTGATTTAATGCGAAGCATCATCTCTTCAAAGACCGTAAAGGCTTCTCGCTTATATTCTTGCTTGGGATCTTTTTGGGCATAGCCGCGTAATCCAATAGCATCACGAAGAGCCGCCATATTATTGAGGTGCTCTCGCCACTGCGTGTCGATTTCGCGTAAAATGAAGCTTTGAGAAAGTTCCAAAAGCAGATCTTTACCCGTTTTATCTTTATATGGGCTTGCATCCCCCAACTCTTTTTCAAAGACTTCAATAAATTCGTCAAATTGGTCGATTTGCTTTTGGTATGCTTCTTCGAGTTGTGTCCACATATGCAGTAGGTGGCCATCGCGGTCGCCTCTCCCCAAGTCGGCTCTTGAGGGAACTAATTCAAAGCCACACAAGGGCGTCATCGCCTTGATCAACGAATCGAAATCCCAGTCTTCATACATCACGCCTACGTCCATGAACTTATCGGCTTGCGCGATCAAAACGTCCTCAAACGCATCCAACAACTCATCCTCAAGCGTATACCCCTCAAGGATACGAAGTCGTAAGCCATATATCGCCTTACGCTGCGCGTTCATTACGTCGTCGTATTCCAAAACGTTTTTTCGATAGTCGAAATTTCGCCCTTCAACGCGCTTTTGCGCCCCTTCGATTGCACGCGTCACCATTCCCGCTTCAATGGGAACACCCGCTTCCATCCCCATACGCTCCATCATACCCGATAAACGCTCAGCCCCAAATATGCGCATTAAATCATCTTCCAAAGACAGGAAGAAGCGCGAAGCTCCGGGGTCGCCTTGGCGTCCCGCGCGTCCTCGCAACTGATTATCGATGCGGCGCGACTCGTGTCGTTCTGTCCCTAAAATAAACAAGCCCCCCGCTTCAATAACCTCGCGTTTCTCGTCGGCACACGCTTCTACAAACCTACGCCGCGCCGCAAAAAACTCCTCCCCCTCATCGGTGCCAACTTCCTGGCGCGCCATGAAGCTAGGGTTTCCGCCGAGTAAAATATCAGTACCACGCCCCGCCATATTGGTGGCTATCGTCACCGCGCCCTTGCGCCCCGCTTGCGCGATAATTTCGGCTTCACGCTTATGATTCTTAGCGTTTAGGACGTTGTGCACAATACCCTTTTTCTCCAAAACCTTCGAAATAACCTCGCTCTTCTCTACGTTCACCGTACCCACTAGCGCGGGCTGACCCGATTTCTGGCACTCCTCGATTTGCTTCACGATCGCCGCGATCTTTTCGCGCTCCGTCCTATACACCACGTCCTGCAAATCCTTGCGAACACAGGTTTCATTCGTCGGTATCGAAACGACGTCTAGCTTATAAATCTTTTTGAACTCCTCGGCTTCCGTATCCGCCGTACCCGTCATACCCGCTAGCTTATCGTACATGCGAAAATAGTTTTGGAAGGTGATCGTCGCCAGTGTCTGGCTCTCGGATTGGATCTCTACCCCTTCCTTTGCCTCGATCGCTTGGTGCAAACCATCCGACCAACGCCGTCCAGGCATCAAACGCCCCGTAAAATCATCGACAATAATAACCTTACCCCCATCAACCACATAGTTCTGATCGCGTTTATACAAGGTATGCGCTTGCAACGCCTTGTTCACATGATGCAAATACTCAATATATTTGGGCTCATAAATATTATCCACCCCCAAGTGCTTCTCGATCTTCTCAATCCCCGTTTCGTTGAGCGCCACCGACTGCTGCTTCTCATCCACGCTGTAGTCCTCATCGCGCTTCAAAAACGGCACCATCTTATTAATCGCAAAATAGAGCTCAAGATCCTGCTCAATCTGCCCCGAAATAATCAACGGCGTTCGCGCCTCATCAATTAATATAGAGTCCACCTCATCGACTATCGCATACGCCAAATCGCGCTGCACATAGTCCTCAATCCGAAACTTCATATTATCGCGCAGATAATCAAAGCCAAACTCATTATTCGTACCGTAAGTAATATCCGACGCATACGATTTATGCCTATCGGCGTTGGGCATATCGGTCAAAATCTTACCCACCGAAAGCCCCAGAAACTTATAAATTTTCCCCATCCAGTCCGCGTCTCGGTCGGCTAAATAATCGTTCACCGTCACAAGATGCGCCCCCCTACCCAAAAGCGCATTCAAATACAAAGGACAAGTCGCCACCAGCGTCTTACCCTCACCCGTTTTCATCTCCGCAATCATCCCCCGATGCAGCACCACCCCACCAATCATCTGCACATCATAATGCCGCATCTCCAGCACACGCTTACTCGCCTCACGCACCACCGCAAACGCTTCCGGAATCAGACTATCTAACGGCTCTCCATTAGCTAAACGCTCCTTAAAAACCGGCGTTTTCCCCTTCAGCTCATCATCACTTAGCGCCGAAATCTCACTCTCCCACGCATTGATTTGAACCACTAGTGGCTGAATCTTACGCATCATTCGCTGATGACTCGTACCAAAAATTCGCTTAATTAAACCGCCAAACATGTCCTGTGCCTCATGCCTCGAAACAAAACTCAACCCTGTGCAGAGCCGAAACAAAGCTGCTAAGTTATAGACACCGACTAGCCGTTGTCAAATATCTACACGCAGCTATTTGCAAAAATAAGTTAGCAAGCTCTTTTGGGGGGCTCCGCCACCCCTACGCGCGGGCTTCTTCGTAAAATGCACAATTCGCATAAATAAAATGCGATGTGTGAGCTCAAACCGCTCATCCATCGCATTTTATATGCTCATTGCGCCTTTTACTCAGCGATCCCGCGCTACCCCCCCCTTACGCGTTGCATGCTTGTCACTTCATATTATTTCACCAAAGTCGATTTTTGCTCAGAGCTAATCACTTCGTCGAATTCACCCAAATCGTCGACGCTACAAACACGAAGCGACAATCCGTTCTCGCGACAAAGCGTCATAGCAGTGAGATCCATAACGGCGAGTTTTTGTTCTAGGACTTCATCGAATGAAATTCGGCTAAAGCGTTTTGCGTTGGGGTTTTTATGGGGATCGCTATCGTATATTCCGTCTACTTTTGTAGCTTTTAGCAGTAAATCTGCCTTTAATTCCAGTGCCCTTAGGGCAGCAGCCGAATCTGTCGTAAAATAGGGGTTGGAAGTTCCACCAGCTACCAAAACAACCGTACCCGCCGCAAGGTAGTTCCTCGCTTTGCTAATACAGTAATCACTTGCCATGGAGGGTACAGCACTCATGGCGAGTGCATCTACTCCTGCAATGCGTAGTGCTTCAGCCAAAGCCATAGAGTTTATCACCGTGGCCATCATGCCCATTTGATCAGCATAAGAACGATCCCAAGTACTGGCGAATTTTCCACGCATAATGTTGCCACCGCCCGTAACTATCGCCAATTCATGTCCACTTTGGTGAATTTTTTTAATAAGATTTGCAAAATGGGCTAAGGCTTCTGCATCTAGCCCAAGACCTGTTTTACCACCCAAAACCTCACCACTAAATTTGAGTAAAACACGCATTTATATTTTCCTATTCAATCACAGCTTGGTCAAAGCCAATGCAATTTTTACGGCACAGTGAAAATGACGCTAGCACCAGCTTGCCAGAGCACCGCTTTGAATACATCTTTGTTTTCATCGACTATGGAAGCATAAACGTTGACTTCAGGCAACAGCGTAATGCCAGGCGCTAGGCGCAGAGGGAGCCCTAGCATAAGACCTGTATAAAATGCAGAACTTCCCCATATTTCTGTGCGTTCATCAGTTTTTGGAACATAAATACCAAGAAACTTCGGTCCAAAGCTGATTCCGACGAAAGGATTAATATGGTATTCCATATAAACGGGAAGCTGAAAAGACAGAACGTGTGATGACGGATCATCCATGCCACCGGTACGAACCCATTGGTAGCCTGCCTCTAGCCCTAGACTTAGATCGAAATTTCCGCGTAAAAGCTGGTATTTGGCACCAATTTGGGCTCCTAAAAAATTGAGCTTTAGTCCAATATCGAAATTATCGGCAACACCGTAGCGTATGGCTGCCTCGAAGTTGGGATCTGTCGATGCACTAGTATTTTTGCCATCGCCCCCTGCGCCAGACGCGTTGATTGCCCATTGTATTTCACCTTTTTCGACAGTAGCAGGCAATTGCATTGTGCTCACTGATGCACAAGCACTGAGAAAAAAGACAAAGAATAAGATAGGGAAGAGAATTCTTTTCATGATATAAGCTAAATGCCGTTTTATAGTAAAATCGCTTTGCGCAGTGTTCTAGAGTTAGGGGGGTAGCGCAAGATCACCCTCATGATCGGTGCCTGAGCGTATTTTATGCATTGGATGCGCGATATGAGCGCATACAATGCATAAAATCTAACGCGAAGCCACCGATCATGAGGGAAGCTTGCGCGTAGGGGGGATATCCCCCCACAAAAAAAAACATATACTAAATAACTGGCTCCATTGCGCAAAAAAGCTGCAACTACTTGAATTTAATAAACAATAACAGAGCTAATAAAATAACAAGCAGGAACAAAATGGCGGCAATGAGCAGTTTTAATACCTTACCGTGGGAGTTGACAGCAGATTTACTGTGGGCCTCGCTTGGGAGATTTTGGTAGGGCGAAATGGAGAAGTTCTGGGCAGAACTCGTGGGCGGAGCAGTGTAGGGTGCGGGCGCTTGCGGAATATTAACAGGTGGGGGAGGCGCTTGCTGCGCTTTAGCCTGTTCGGCGATGGCTTGCCTCCTAGCTAGCTCCTGCTGCTCAGCAATCGAAAGACTGGAAGGCGATGGGTTTGCGGGAGGCATAGGACTGATGGGTGGCGTAGCGGGTGCAGGCGCTGGTGGAACTTTAGCCATTTGAGGACTGGGGTTGTAAGCAGCCCTAACTTGCGGTGCTTGGCGCGGCGGCTCGAAAGGGTGATGTGGGAGCGGTGGCTGTTCGTGGCGAATTTGCGGTTTGGGAGTGGGAACAGATACATGCGGGATAGGCGCGTTTGTGGGAGGCTGTACAGTGGATTTGGGCGACATCACGGGTGCGTGGCTTTGTGATTCGGGTACGAAATAGTCCACAACAGCCTTGATGTCAGCGGGCATTTGGTAGTTAATGACGCGGGGATCGTCAATAAAAGCGAAGTAGGACTCTGGAAATTCCTCAAACTCCATCTCCTGCCCATCGTCGCTATAAATACGCGGCGGTTGCACAGGACGCGTTTGGCGCAGCTCTTCTGTAAAAAGTAAAACCGCTTGCTCCTCGCCTGTATCGGGGTGCGAGTAAGGCGCATAAAAGCTATGAATGAAAGCATCGGAAGCGAAATTCGCAACCATATTGGCTTGGTTCACAACAGGTGGCGAGCATTTTAGCAATATGACATGCACACCTAGCGCTAGAATCTGGTTCAACCAATTGACCCAGTCACGTACACCGCAAGAGTTAATGCGCTCAATCTCAGATAATTCAATCAGTAGCAGCCTACCTTGAATTTGTGATAACAAATTAACGAGTAGGTTATCCTCATCTAAAATGCCTTGCAATTTTAGGTAAGTGTAACCATTTCCAGCGGTTAGTGTTGGTATAAATTTACGTTGCATGAATAATGTCCCGCGTACATGGTCTGTGTTCGCAACATCGAAAGAGCCCCCCCCCAGCGAGTCTAACAGGAATTACGAAGTGAAGCAAAATCAATTAGCGTGTGTCCAACCTCGAATTTAGCATTAAGGGTGGTTGGCCAGTAGAAATAACAACATCGCGCCACAGATCGCTCTCTGGGTCAATGACATTGCGCTCATGCACCGACATGCGTATTGGCACATGTACGTAGCGGTCGTGGATCATCGAAATGAGCAAACCGCTGCGACCGCTCATCGCGGCGTGCACAGCAGATGCCCCAAGTCGCGCGCAATAAATCGAATCGTTGGGATTTGCCTTAGAACCACGAATAATATAACTCGGATCGATATATTTTAGGTTTAAGTTGACGCCGTCTCTCTTGGCTAGCTGAATAAATTTTTCTTTTAAAAATACACCGATGTCAGAAAGTATTTTATTCCCTGATGCATCAACAAGGTTCGAGGCTTCGAGCAGTTCTTGGCCAGCGCCTTCGGCTACCAAGATAACCGCATGTTTTCTTCGCTCTAATCGTTTTTTTAGATTGATCCACAAACCGTTCTCGCCTTCAATATCGAAGGGCACCTCGGGAATGAGGACATAGTTTACATCGTTGGAGGCGAGCGCTGTGTGTGCAGCGATAAAGCCCGATTCGCGCCCCATTACTTTGACTAGCCCTAATCCATTAATCGCCGATACTGCCTCGGTGTGCGCGGCTTGAACAGCATTGACTGCGTGAGATACAGCAGTTTCAAAACCAAACGATCGTTGTACGAAGCTTAAATCGTTATCGATAGTTTTTGGAACCCCTACGACGGCTAATGTTCTGTTTCTGCGTTTTGCTTCCTCGTAGATGGCGAGCGCTCCTCTTTGTGTGCCATCACCGCCGATGGTAAAGAGAATGTTGAGGTTGAGCTGTTCTATGGTATCAACGATAGCAGAGGTATCTGCGCCACCGCGTGAACTACCGAGTATGCTTCCACCATGCTCATGAATGTAGCTAACAACATCGGGCTCAAGTCGCATGGGCTCAAAAGCATAATCGTGTAAAAAACCGTTATAACCGAAAGGAATACCTATAATATTTCGCACGCCGTATTGGTACCATAGCGTCATAACGATGGATCTAATCACATCATTGAGCCCGGGGCACAGACCACCGCAAGTTACGATTCCAGCACAAACTTTTTTGGGATCAAAAAATATTCGCTCCCTTGGACCAGCTTTCTCAAGGAGTTGTTTTTGCTGAAATATTTTTGTAATTGGCTCAGCATCCAAAACCGTGTCTATGTTGTAGATGACAGCTTCATCGTCGCTTACATAGTTGGCAATCATATCGTCTAAGCGATTGGATAGGTGTAGCGGAGACATCAACTTCGCTGGGCCTAACTTGTCGATACTAAAATCCAAGTCGTGTTTGCACATTTTACTTATTATCTTTTTTTCGTGTAGAGATTTTGGCTATATTTTAGAAAACGAGTTTTATGGTAACCACAAAATACGGAATAATTACAAAAAAGCCGCCAATGACGGCGGCCTTTTTGATTGTGCTTTTTTTAGAATCTAAATCCTGCACCTATACCGCCGCCATCTTCAGTAAAAACAGGAGATATGTAGAGATCTTTCGCTCCGTAAATGTCTTCGTTCTGTTCTGGTCTAATAAGGAACAGAATAACCGAAACCACGGCAAGCACTGCACCCGACGCATACATTACATTAGCAATCATCGCAGCTTTTTCGGCATCATCGCTATATTTTTTTGCATCCAGCTGGCTAGATACAGAACCAAACGTCGCGCCACTCGCCTTATTTTCTTTAATCGCTTTCTTTACTTTGTCGTCATTTTTCTTGGCATCTAGGCCAAATTTAACACCAACACCAATAGCACCAAGTGCTGCAACACCAATGATGATACCACTAATCATTTGCCCTAAGGGTAGGGGATTACTCTCTTCTACGCGACCAGAGCCGAGTAGCGTATCAATAGCTGGCATTTCTTTATTAAAGAGGTTTGCCAGTGCCGATCCTAAGTCTTTTTCTTGTCTACGTAGTCTTGGTTGCGTATCGAATTGAACGAAGTTCTTATTGGAATTGGTTTTAACTTCAATCAAGTCCAGCGTAATTCGCGGTCGAGAGGGTTCGTCGTTGTAAAATCGACCAACGATGATGTAATCAGCATTATATTCTTTGGCCATGTCGGTTAGACAGCTTGGTGTATCACCGTTGACGCAGTCAAAGCGCGTGTTGCTATCCATAGCGTTGAGATTATCGATAATAGGGAGCGCCACTACAGCGTCCATGTCGTCAAAAAGTTCCTTGGACATATGATCCACAATGGCGTCACTCAGGCTATCGAGATGCTTTTGTTCAGTGTCACCCACTGGTTCAAAAAACACCATGCTAACGGGTTTTCCGTTATTTGGCATTGTGAATTCTGGCTTTGTAGGAGCTTCAAGTTCACTGTCTTCGGTGAAGTTAAAAGTGTCCGATGCATCACTGTCCGAAAAATCGAAATCCTGGGCTACTGTTAGCGGAACAAAGGACGTACAAAAAAACGTCAGAGCCATAACGCTTAGTGCTCTTTTAAAACCATCACGCATACCAAAAGGATTCGACATGTCACCTCCAACCCTATTATTCCACATGCTCTGTATCAAATCACTCACTCTGAAACAAAACAAAACCGTGCATTAAGCCCAATAAACCCCCAACCCTGCAACAAACTACTCCCTTTAGCTATAACTTGCAAGAAACCCAAGCTCATTTTTTCTTACAACTGCATTGGCATAACGATAAAGTCCATTTTTTTGTTGTCTAGATCGCGGATTAAGCTGGGATTATCGGTGTCGATAATCTCTATCGAAACGCGGTCTCCATCGATTACTCTCAAAACTTCTTCAATGTATTTCCAGTTAAATCCAACCGTGACACCTGAGCCATCGTATTCACACTCAATGGCATCATGCACCTCGCCAGCCTCGGAATCAAAAGCGTGAATTTCCAGCTGCCCGGGGCTAAGGCTTAAGCGTATGGTACCAACCTTGGCGGTGTAGTTGCTAGCGCGTTTTAGAACTTGACTAAAACTCGACCTATCAACAAGTGCTTTGTGATCTAAGAATTTTGGAATAACTTTGGTAAAGTCTGGAAACTGTCCTGGAATGAGCTGTATCGATAAAGAAATTTTTGGGCTCAAAACGATCAGTCGCTCTTTTTCTATACCCAGTTTTAGCTCTCCACCTTCCATCACGCGATTAATCTCGATAAGACCTTTTCGTGGAATGATCACACCCTTCTCTAGCGCTTCAGGAACGTCGTTAGTGACATTCATCTTGTTCTCAACCCGCGAAAGCCTGTGACCATCGGTCGATACCATTTGTACGCGACCATCTTTGTGCAGGACGAAGAAAGCGCCGTTGAAGTCCACACGTGTTTCGTCAGTGGAGATGCTAAATATCGTTTTACTGATCATATTGGAGAGTACAGAGGCATCTATGCTTAGATTATCATCAGCGTTCATTGTCGGAAGTGATGGAAAATCATCGACGCTACTGCACATCAAGCGCCCCTTAAAACGTCCAGACTCTAAAATAGCTTGGTTACCTTCAAGGGATATGCTCAGAGGACCAGATTGCAAAGACTTCACTGTTTCAAATAGTCGTTTTGCTCCCAAAACTATCCGCCCCTCTTCTTCCACCTTAGCATCGCAAGTACTTCGTATCGCAAGATCCAAATCAGTACCCAAAACAGTGATGCTGTTCTCACGCGCCTCGATCATGCAGGAAGCCAAAATAGCTAACGTCGTTTTGCTTGAGCAAACTCCTTGGATCCTTGCTAACAACTCACTAAATGCGTCTCTGTCTATGCTGAATTTCATTGGTCATCCTGTTTTCTAAAAGCAAATCCCCCCTCACTTCATTCTATATCTAACTTATCTTTATAAGTCTATATAAGTTCGTATTAGAATTAGGCCTTGTGGATATCTGTAAAACCACGATAATTGATTGAAAATATTGAATAATTCATCCACATCACTTTCAAAATTACTGTGTATTTCCACTGCATAAGTCTGTGCACAACGACATCCCAAGTGAGTGCTCACACTTATCCACTAGCCTATCCACAGCTTATAGACAAGTTTTGCACAGATTTAAGCACAGGCAAATTTTAGACCTTTTGCTCCAGATCTGAGTGACTAGCTTATGGCGTTTACAGTGACAAAATTGATCTCATACGATAAACTTAGAGCAACAATGCTCTGTGTGGCTGTTTGGATTTGAGCCACTGAGGCAAGATTTTAGGGTGGGAGATGAATAAATCAGCGCTATTGGCAAAATGCCTAGGATTTACGTTGCTATTGTATACAAGTCATGTTTTTGGACAAGATACTATAGATAATAGCGAATTTTGGCCAAAATCTGTAGAAAATTCTGTGGAAAAAATTTCTTCCGATCCCGACACGCAAGACTCTGTAGAGGCAGTTTATCCATTAGATAAGGATGAGCAAGAAGCGAAAAGCGTTAAAAACGCGGAAAACGTCATTTACGAATCTGAGGAAAATCCGGCCGATGGAAGGATGCAAGTACAGCTTCGCCCAGATCCGCTAAGTATCGACGACGAAAGTTCCAAAAATCTAGAAGAAATCGCGCTCTCTGATCCTAAAATCGTCGCTATCGATATGGACGCTATCCAGAATGAAAACAAGAGTCAAAGTGCCAAAGACTATATCGCCGATAGATTTCGCTTCTCCTCCTATGGACGAGTTCAACCCTCCATTAACCCAGCCACTGGCGAATCTGGCCGCCAGACGCGCTTAGTTTATCCAAACCCAAGAGTAGACGAGGCATCGTATCTAGAACTGAGTTTAGACTACACACCCTATAGATCTAATGATGGGGTAGAAGTCGATGTCATGACTACCATAGCGTTTGGGGGCGAAAAACTCTTCCACTTCGATAGCGATTTTGAAGCAAAAGTCGCGGTGCGTAATCTTTATGTAGAGGCGAGGAACTTATTTTTTACAGGTACGGTACTGTGGGCTGGTTCGCGAATGTACCGCGGTGATGACATCTATTTGCTCGATTTTTGGCCACTCGATAATCTTAACACCTACGGCGGCGGTGTCGGCTATAGAGCGAAATCACGAAGCAATATCGATCTGCACTTTGGCGTAAATCGCCTGAATAACGATTATCAGTACCAAGTAGTCGACGTCATTAACGAACGTTTCGTCGGGGAGCAAGAAGTAGTGTTCCTAGATAGACAACGTTTTATAGGTTCGCTAAAATTTGAACAACTCTTGGGTGGCGAAGAAATTCCGCTCTTTAAACTCAAAGCCTATGCAGAATTCCACACC
This sequence comes from Bradymonadales bacterium, assembly GCA_041656175.1. GTDB lineage: Bacteria > Myxococcota_A > Bradymonadia > UBA4248 > UBA4248 > JBBAEA01. Next base: position 14,434 of record JBBAEA010000002.1, read on the forward strand.
CTAGCTAAGGGTAAACTACTCCTAAAACAGCCAGAAATCGAAAAGGATTTGCCCAACGATAGCGGTTGGTTATTAGGTTTACAGTTTGGTGTATCTCATTTTTATCGCGATTCCTTCGTCAATCTTTTTGTAAAATACGCTTCAGGCTTAGCGGCCTACGGAGAGCACGCCATACCCTTTGGCGTGAATAACGACATGCGCGCAAAAAACGCAAAACAATTCCTCCTAGGCTTAAGCGCTGGTCTCGATACCCCATATTTTGGCGCCATATTTGGCGGCTACTTGCGACATTTCAAAGACGCCGATGCCAATGTCCAAGACTATGACGATGGGTGGGAAGGAGTATGGGATCTGCGACTCTCTGGCTTTATTGGCAAATACTTTAGCCCCTCCGTAGAGTTTAGCCAACAACTTCGCCGTGCAAACGACGTCAACCCCGTAAGCCTAAAACAAGAACTAGCTCAAATTTTTAAAATATCTATACTACCTGCAGTGCGTTTTGGTGACGGACTCTTGACAAGACCCGAAATACGCCTAAACTACAGCGTAAGCTTTCTTAATGATGCGGCAAAAAATACTTTTGCACCGCGCGATCGACTAAGAAACCGTTCCATTGAGCACTTCCTAGGTTTTGCAGCAGAATGGTGGTTTTAACCATAAAAATCTCTTTAAAATGAGAACTCAATGCAAAATTTATTCATAAAATTAACGTTCATATATACAATTTGATAATATGGATTCTATAAATCAGAATAACAACCAACGAAGTTTCGATGCCGACGCTGCCTACGAATATCTTCGCCTGCACGGCGATTTGCTTTGCAATGCTAGACTTTCCCATTGGCGCCAAATTAGCGACGACAACACGTTTTGGAAAACCTTATCCCAGTTCCAAGCCCCAAGTGGCGGCTTTAAAGGTGGTATCGACCCCGACTACCAGGGAGAAGTTCCCTCTGTGCACTCCACCATCGAAGCCATGCGCATTATGGTCATGCACAACCAACTTGAAGACCCACACGTGGCAAAAACCCTCGACTTCCTACGCTCATGTGTCCTTAGCGACGGCACCTGGCAAGAGCGCGATGAGGTTTTAGCCGACCCACTTTCACCCGCATGGTATAAACCTGCCCAGTTCCGCGTCTACGAAACAGCCAGCATCGCTGGCTACGGTCTCGAACTTGGCTTCAGCGAGGCATGGGCGCCCGCCGTCCGATACGTGCGCCAAATCTGGACCCAAATGCCACTTGCCGAAACCGCACACCCCTACTGGGCAACGCTACTACTTTTGGGTCGCAGCACCGCCGACGCCGATATCAGCATCACTTTGGACGCCCTCGATAACCTGCACATGTTTGTGCGAAAGCACAAAATTGACCCTTACGACTGCTCTACCATCGTCGAAATTCTCGACGGCATAGAAGACCCCAACGTTGACGAAATCCTGTACCGCATCGCACAAATACTCGCCCAATCCCAAGACGCTGACGGTGGAATTACCACGCAGTATAGCGAAAAATTGCGCGTACAAGGCACATTTAACGCCCTTTTTGCAGTCGCCATCATGGCACAACGGGGAGTTTTGGAGTAAGGAAGTTTTGTCTTTGGTGGGGGGCACACTGCCCCCCTACGCGCAAGCTTCCCGCAGCATGCGCCTGCAAGCGCAAAATTTTGTGCATTGTTTCGCCTATTAGGCGAACCAACGCACAAAATGCGCTTTGCGGCCCCTGCTTTGGGCGATCTTGCGCTACCCCCCACTGCTTTGTTGTTCATTTTCTACAACACTGCTAGCAGCCACATTTGCGGTTTTTTTGTAGTTTTTCCCAAAACCTAGGTTTTGCCTTTATGTATCGCTTAGCTATTATTTTTGCCTCTTTATTGACGATTTCCTGCACGCGCTACTACAGCCTACCCGATGCACCACCTAAAGAAGAGTGGCAGTCACACGCTATAGAAGAGAGCGAAAATCCCCAAGAAGTCACCTTGCGACAATTAGAAGCAAAGCGCGCTTCTATCCAAGTTTACTCCGCTCTCCTATCTAAAGACTGGGATAAAGCTCTTTCTTTAATGAGTGCTGAAACTGTTGCACTTTTTCGCAGTGCTTCACCAAGCGAAGATCCTAAGCTAACACTGGAGTCTGGGGTTTTAGAATTGCGCGGACAAAGTATTCCATTTGACCCCGTTGCAGATATATTTATTACAAACCTTAGCGATATTCGGACCGACTTTGGCGAAGAAGTCGCGGATTCCACCAAAACGAGGCAAATCCTATTTGCCGTCGATGGCAACAAAAGAGCGCGGAAAATCGCCATGATAAAAGAGGGCGGAATTTGGGTTCTGCATAGCCCGATGATAAAATCGCCCATAATCCAAGAGTAAGACAGTGCTAGTAGATCGATGCTTATTAACGCAAAAAGACGGCTTGTGGGTGGGGCTTACCGAAAGGCTTGTACGCGTAGGTGAGAACTTTCGCTTCCTCGCCTGGCTCTCGGCTATTGTGCTACTTCTTGCGATGATTCGCATCCTCGATATTTCTGTCGCACGTATGGGCGCGCTGGACTACATTAGTGTGGGAATTCCTGCAATTTTTGCGGTTGTTTTTTTTAAAATTTCTTCGCAGCGGCGCAGAATTCGCGAAATAGCCATTAAAATCGAAAAACCGCGCAAAGTTTTAGATGAAGATCAAAATTTACTAACGCAGGAGCAGTATTTTTACCTTCCCAAAAAAGACGATGCCCTTGGTTTTGAACAATACGATCGTAACGATTGCAGCCACGTTGTCTTTGGCCTTATCGACTACAAACCCGAAAACGAGCGTCGCGGCCTTACACTCGAAGCATACGCGCTCTACTTCGCTAGACATGATGGTTCGCCGCTTGTGATCGTCGAGAGCTGCTTTGATAAAATGTCTTGCTATAACTTAGGTCGTCGCATCGCTGCCATCACTTCGCTTCCCATCATTGAGCTCGGTAAGGGCCAGCCCTTTGCGTAGCGCGCTAAAACGAAGGCAATATCTCCACGCTCATCGCATCGTGAAAGCGTAAACCCAAAGTAGTCACCCTGATTTCTGAATCACGGCGAGTGATCCAACCGCGATTTTCGCAGCGATGAAGCGCTGTGGGAAGTTCTGGGTAAGGAGGCGCTGTATCATTTATAATAGCATCGAGATCAAGCGGGAAAACTGTACGCAAACCGAGTATGAGTCGTTCTGCAAGATGGGTTTCGGCTTTGAGTTCCTCAAAAAAATCCAAGCTATTGGTGGGGTTTTGGAAGTATTGGCGTAAATGAACTTTATTAGCCCATCTATAGAATTTACCGTCTTTTGTATGATTAAAAGAATGGGCACCAGGCCCCAAGCCTAAATAAGGTACACCAGCCCAACACGATATATTGTGCGCAGAATAATAAGCATCACGGCTGAAACTCGATATTTCATAGCGTTGAAAAGGAAACACATTTTCTTCGATAATTTCGAGTTGTTCAAAAATTTCGTTCTCGCCGCTTTTGATCATTTCCCCACGTTTAGCGCGTGTGCCAAAGGCTGTATAGTCCTCGATGCTTAGCTCGTAAATGGAAAGCTGCTTTGCGGCGCTGATCTCGGCTTGCTCAAGATCGGCTAAGAAACTTTCGCGTGTAGCACTGGCGCAACCGTAGATCAAATCAATGCTGATATCGTCAAAACGCGCCGCGGCCAGCGTTTTAATGGCAAAATGCGCATCTTCGGGGCTATGGCGCCTACCAAGTGCAGCTAAAGTCTTGGCGTCAAACGACTGTATGCCCAGCGACACGCGGTTAAAACCCAAATCTTTCCACGCTTTGGCGCTCTCTTCGTTGACATGCTCTGGGTTTACTTCGATCGTAATTTCATCGGCCAATCCAAATCGAGCGCTAAAAGCCGATAGCAAGATCTTTAGCGTTGACGTCTTGAGCAATGACGGCGTTCCGCCACCAAAATATATTGTATGCAGGCGCCTGTGGCTGAAATCCTTAGCCTTGGCATCAAGCTCATACAAAAGAGCCTCTACGAACTCGTCCTCTGGTATAGGATGAACAACGGTAGAGGCGAATGCACAATAGGGACAGCGTTTTACACAAAAAGGAACGTGGACATAGATTCCAAACAAATTTTTACTGGTGTAATCGCTGAGCGTGCGCCCAAAAGGCAAAGATTGCGCGAAATGCAAAACTACTTAATTTTGCCTTCTTTAAACCAAACATGCTTTTTGGCTACGGGATCATATTTTTTGAAGCGTAGTTTGTCGGGCGTATTCTTTTTATTCTTGGTTGTTGTATAAAAATAACCAGTACCTGCTTCGCTTGTGAGACGAATTTTTTCACGTATAGCTGCCATATCTTTATCCTTCCATTAATAACGGGCGTACGCCCAGCAGGATTCGAACCTGCGACCCACGGCTTAGAAGGCCGTTGCTCTGTCCAACTGAGCTATGGGCGCATGTGATCGGGGCGATAGGATTCGAACCTACGGCTTCCTGCTCCCAAAGCAGGCGCGCTACCAGACTGCGCCACGCCCCGTTAGGTGCGTGCAGCTTTAAACTAAGTGCAAAGATTTTGCAAGTTTTTTCTTTTTTTTATGCGATGAGACCTTTGCACGGCTAGAAATTGTGAATTTAATTTTACAAATCCGATACAGTTTTAAACAAAATGAGACATTTTGTAGAGAAATATACGCTGAAAATGCTAATAAAATAAGGCAGGATGACGATACAATGACATTTTATTCGAAAAGCGCTTAAAAGAGTGTTTTCTTTGGGGAAGGGGGGAAACATCTTTTCTTTGGCACAAAGAAAAGGGTTTCCCCCCGTGCAAAGCTCTCTAGTTATGTTAAGAGTCAAAAATCTTTCGCGTCACATGCTGTTTGCTCACACAAAATTATTGGATAAAGCTTAAATACTCGGCTAATATATTGCACGTGGTAAAAGCCTATGCCTTTACTGCTCGAACACGCATAAAATAAGGAAAGACATGAAAAAAATTGCGTTTTATTTATCAATCATGCTTATTGGCGCATTTTCAACGATTAGTTGTAATGATCAAGGTGATAACAAAAGCTGCGACGACGTTGAGTGTGGAGCTGATGAAATCTGCGAAAAAGGAGAGTGCGTTCCCAATGAAGTAGATCTCTGCAAAGACGTCAGTTGCGATCCTAACCAGCACTGCGAAAAAGGAGAGTGCGTTCCCAATGAAGTAGATCCCTGCAAAGACGTCAGTTGCAATCCTAATCAGCACTGCGAAAATGGAGAGTGCGTTCCCAATGAAGTAGATCTTTGTAAAGACGTCAGTTGCGATCCTAACCAGCACTGCGAAAAAGGAGAGTGCGTCGATAATACTGAAAATCCTTGCAAAGACGTTAGTTGCGAAAAAGGCCAAAGATGTGTAGGGGGTACGTGCGTCGATAGCTGTACAGGCATTGTTTGTATTGACAATCACATTTGTAAAAACGGTGAGTGCGTTTTAGATAATGACAAACTTTGTGAGAATGTCACTTGTACGACAGGATTTCATTGTAGTGCGGGCGAGTGCGTAAAGATTGATCCTTGCGATGACGTATTGTGTGACCCTGGTTTTGTGTGCCAGTTGGGCAACTGCTACGACAAAGCCATCTTCCCTTGTCTCGGTGTAACTTGCCCCGATGATCAGGTCTGCGAAAGCGGCGTGTGCGTAGTCATAGATGAACACGTTGAATTTGAAGAACCCGTGGGCAATGTTGTACCTAACTGGGATTTTGAAGAGTGGGAGCTTAGTTCGCCTACTTCATGGCATAGTTTTGGAATAGAGGTCGTTGTTAGTAAAAATACAAGTAATCCAAAATCAAAATTGGCTGCCGTTAACATTAATAATCCGCTCAAAAATAACGCAAGACTAGAGTCTATCCCATTGACGCTTGATGTAGGGAAGTATTATTGCTCTGCTTGGCTTAAAGGCGAAGGCACGGTTTTATTGGGTGCACGCCTATCTGATACCGATAATCCTTCGAAGGGAAAATACAAATATAACTCAGAGACAGTATTAAATGGAAGTGGCCCTTATAAAGAGGTCTTCTTTAATTTTACTGTCGATGCGACCATTCAAAAGGTAACGATTCTCATTACCGTAAAGAACACGAGCGGAATGAATGTTAACGTTGATGCCATTTCTTGTGTTCGTGCCGCTGGAAATTGTGACAACGTAACTTGCAAAGAATGGGAAGAATGCCGAGAATATGATGGTAGCTGTCGACCAAAAATAAGTCGCTGTAATACGGCAGATGACTGCAGCGAGTGGCAGACTTGTGACGCCAACCATTATTGTGTACTCGCCGAGGGGCGCTGCAAAAGTACAGTGGATTGTGATGAAAATAGTGATAAGCCAAAATGTGATGTCAAAACCAAAATTTGTGTTGCTGGCGATCCTTGTGAAGGGGTAACGTGCGACGAGTGGAAAACGTGTCAACGCGCATCTGGCTTGTGTGTACTCGATGAAAATCGCTGTATTACATCAAAGGATTGCCTCAAAGATAAACCTGCATGCGATGTTACGACGCACACTTGTCAGGACTCTACACACGATTGTAACATCTTCCCCAACGGTGGTTTCGAAAAATGGGATGACTATTATATACCGTATCACGGCGATAATTACCTTCCCGATTTTTGGTATGGTTTATTTGATCATCTATGGGACAATAAATACAACTCGGAAATTGATCCCAAAAATATTAAGCAGTACACGACGTCCGTGCACTCTGGGAATTATGCCATGCAAATCATTTTCACAGAGTTTGTAGCAGATCGCTTAGCTTCCGATGAATTTGATATTCCACCAGGTGCGTATACATGCTCTTATTGGGTTCGAGGTAAAGGGACGTTACGTCACCGCAGCTATTCTTCAGGTGGCGAATCTCCGTACACGGACTTTTACCAAATTGATACCGATAAGTGGCAACGTGTAGAATTTAATGCGCCTGGCAATGTTCGAGAATTTAGACTTATCCTGTACGTTAGCCAAACTGATGCGAGTAAAGATCACGTACAGATCGACGACGTTGTCTGCACTAAAAACTAATTTCACGCAAAGCCCAACACCTTGATTGCAGCCTTTTACGCTAAGCAACGTGTTGGGCGTTTTTGCATGCTTTGTTTGTTAAAAATATTGATTTTTGCTTAACCAAAGGAAGGGATTGAAAATGCAAGTTATAGTCATCGGTGTTGGATATGTGGGTCTCAATACTGCAGCAGCCCTAGCTTACTTAGGACATGACGTTCTTGGTATTGATAACGATGCGAAGAAAGTCGCCATGTTACAAAATCGCCGACCACCCATTAGCGAAGAGGGCTTAGAGGAACTTTTGGCTCTCGACCTCAAACTCAAATTTAGCCAAGAACTCGCCGTTGGCCTTGATAATGCCGACGTCATCTTTATCGCGGTTGGCACGCCATCGCGCGAGGATGGAAGTGCTAATATTGACTACGTATACGACGCTGCCCGAGAACTAGGTCAAAAGCTCAAACCCAGTAAAGATCAGTGCATTGTGCTAAAATCCACCGTCCCCATCGGCGTCAATGAGCATGTCGAGTCGCTGATACGAAAAGCCGTTGTGGAACGTGGATATGACGATGCCCTGCTGCACTTTGCCTCTAGCCCCGAGTTTTTGCGCGAAGGCAGAGCATTGTCGGATACCTTTTACCCCGATCGCATCTTAATCGGCACCGATGATGATTATGCCTTCAATATTTTGGAAAAACTCTACAAACGGATTATTTCACGAGATTTCGCGCATCCGTCGTTTTTGGAAGCTCTCAAAGAACTGCCCAATAGCCAAATAATTCGCAGCGATCGCGTGTCAGCTGAAATGATAAAATACGCCTCAAACGCGTTTTTAGCGCTAAAGATTAGTTTTATCAATGAAATTTCCGTTCTTTGTGAGGCGCTAGGCGCTGATGTGAACGATGTAAGTAAGGGTATGGGCCTAGATCGACGCATTGCTCCCTACTTCCTTAAAGCTGGTTTAGGCTGGGGTGGTTCTTGCTTCCCCAAAGACACGCTTGCCCTCATGAGTATGGCGGAGGATTACGGTATTGAGCTCCCATTGATCGAAGGAGCACGGCGAGTAAATGAAGAACAACTCACGCGTGTGGTGCGCAAGGTGCAGGCTGAATTAAAGACCTTAGCGGGTAAGAAAATTGCCGTTTTGGGTATCAGTTTTAAGCCTCTAACCGATGATGTACGAAACAGCCCTGCTGTAGATTTGGCCATGCAATTACGCGATTTGGGTGCAGACGTTTTTATGCACGATCCCGTTGGTGTGAGCAATGCGCGCGCCGTATACGGCGATACGGGCTTACACTTTTGCGATAGCGTTCAAGAGCTCTGCACTGACTCCGTTTGCAGCATACTCGCCACCGACTGGAACGAATACCGCAGACTCGATTTTGCCGACTTAGCTAAGCGTACGAAGCAGCCCATTATGGTCGATGCGAGAAATTTTTTGGATCGCGACACCGTCGAAGAGAGCGGTTGGTACTACCTCGGGTTTGGGCGCTAAGATTGCTTTGATTTATGGGGGCTAGCGCCCCACTCAGCATGCTGAACTGATTATTTTATTCGATGATGCCGATGAGCGAACTTTATCGTTGCCCAAGCACAGCGCTCTTTTGGCGCCGTGCTGAGGAAGAACCTTGCTGCTAGCACTACAGATCCGTGATCCGTCCTAAAAATATCAGCGCCTTGGATTTGGTGTCGACAATGGCAAAGAGGAAGGGTCTATCGACAATAAATTTGATGATTTCGCGAGCTTTTTCAATATCGCTCTTAGCGGTTCGCGGTTTATTGAGCACAACGGCGGTGGCCGCCGCCGCTTCGGCGCCAGCTTCATCAATTTCGACAAAGGCTTTATGAAAGATGTTACTGATGTAGAGCTCTTTTTTTCCAGTCATGCCGCTAAAAATCGGCGGCAGCATCCGAGAATGCCAATAGTGCGCCAAGTGTCTCAAGCATTCCTTTGCCATCAACCTTCAATTCTTGGCGAAACTTTGGCAAAGCCAGTTTCACGAAGCGCATTTGCTTCCTATTGAGCATCATGCGGAAGTCTTCAGCCTTTAGCTCATCTTCGAGGTTTGCGAGTGCATAGCCCTCATTCGGTAGAACAAGCAACATGGACAGTGGAGAATTCTTGTAGTAAAGGGTAAGTGCCTTGTAGTTCCTCCCAATAAAGACTTCCATGTTGTCGAGCCTGTGCATGGTCGGAACCTTTTTTTTGTTGCGCAGACCTTTGAAGCTCTCGTTGCGGGTCTCTGACTTCTTAAACGGTATCTCCCACGGTGCTTTGAGGTAGATCGCGTTGACCAAAACCATGCGTGTGTATTCATCAATACTTCCGCTAGGCAAGAGACCTTGGATTTTGTTACTCGTCTTTTCGGCCACCCAACGATTGATCTTTTGGCGACTAGGCTCTGGGGCAGCTTCGAAATCAAGGGGTTCAATGGCGATGCGGTAGTTTGCTTTGAGTCCCTCCATGAATTCAGGCAAAAAGGAGTAGCGTTTGGCGGGATAAATCTTATTGGCAATGCGCAGCAGAACCCCCTTAGCGGGTGCATCAAAGATACTTTTTTCAATCTGGAGACTAAGCGCATCCCTGTTGGCGCTATCCCGCTCAAAACCCATGGTTGTTAAGCAGTTCTGCGCGTGTCTCTCCCCGAGCTCCCGTAATCGTCATGCCCATGGCACGCTCAAAGGAATAGGGCGAGAAGACGACATTTTTCCCTGCGGGAAAAGTCTTAAGCGCTTGCCAAGCAAAGCGATTATTGGCATCAACCCACTCATCGATAGAGCCATCAAGCAAATGAGCTTCAGCCGAAGGCTCCTCAACAGCCTGCTGAGCTACGTCGTCTTTGTCTTTTTCCTCTACTTCTTCTTTTACTTCGTCTTTGGCTGCTCCCTGTGCAGAATCAATGGAATTATTGCCGGTTGCAGGCTGTTCTGCCTTGGGTTGGCAGGCAAAAAACCATAGAGAACACAAAAGGGATAAGCACAAAATGAAATAGTATCGCTGCATATTCACTCCTAAAGCTAGCACACAAAACCGTCGATTAATGATCGCCTATTGATTGCGTTGTAGTCCAGTAGTAACGCCTTAGCCAAATTGTCGATTGGGATGGCGCATTTAGCGACGTGTTTTGCACTTATGGCTTCCAGCTTTGGGGGTAGCGCGGGATCGCTGAGCAAAAGACGCTACAAGCGCACAAAATGCGATGGATGCGCGATTAGCAAATACATCGCATTTTGTATTGCGCTTGTTGTCGAATTTTGCGAAGAAGCCCGCGCGTAGGGGGCTGCGCCCCCACAAAAAAATGAAAATGATGCCACCGCTAATTTCTATTGTAGCAAAACCTTGTACAAGGGCTAAGGATTTCATACAATCGTGGTGTTTTTCGGATGCCGTGGAGGCGTTCTGCTATACAATATAATGAGGTCAAGATGGCTGGACTTTCGCTTAAAAAGATCGTGAAGCGCTATGGGAATCAGGAACCTACGCTGCGGGGGATTGATTTAGAGATTCGTGATGGGGAGTTTTTGGTGCTGGTAGGGCCGAGTGGTTGTGGCAAGTCGACGCTGCTGCGTACGATTGCGGGGCTGGAGTCGATTACGGATGGGGAGCTGCGGATTGGGGAGCGCGTGGTCAATCAGGTTGCGCCTAAGGATCGCGATATTGCGATGGTGTTTCAGAGCTATGCGCTGTATCCGCATATGACAATTCGGCGCAATATGAGTTTTGGCTTGGAGGTGCGGCGCGAACCGAAGGAAAAGATTGAGGCGCTTGTGAATGATGCCGCGCAGATGCTGGGCTTGGTGGAGCATTTGGACAAGTTGCCCAAGATGCTTTCGGGGGGGCAGCGACAGCGAGTGGCGATGGGACGGGCGATTGTGCGCCGGCCAAAAGCGTTTCTTTTTGATGAGCCCTTGAGCAATCTTGATGCGGCGCTGCGAACGCAAATGCGCGTTGAAATTAGGCGCTTGCATCGCAAGCTTAAAACGACAATTATTTACGTAACGCATGATCAAATCGAGGCGATGACGCTGGCGGATCGTATCGCGGTTTTGGAGGGGGGGCATTTGCAGCAGGTGGGAACGCCGCTTGAGCTATTTTTAACGCCAAATAATAAGTTCGTTGCGGGTTTCATTGGAAGCCCGGCGATGAATTTTGTGCCAGCGACGGTTTTTGTTAAAGAGCAACGCGCCTTTGTTCGTATCAATGCGAAGTCTTCTATTGAACTCGGGGAATCTGTAGCGAGCAAGGTCGAGGATGATCAAGATGTTATTTTGGGCATTCGCCCGCAAGATGTGGTGTTGGGCAACGAAACGCACCCTGTAAATTTGTATGTCAAGGTCGATGTTGTTGAAACTCTAGGTTGGGAGAGCCATGTGCACTTTAGGCTAGGGGATGCGCCGTTTTTGGCGGTGCTGGAGGCGCAGTCGGCCGCAGCGTTTAAGGTCGATGAGGAGATTGGTCTGCACGTCCCGACTTCGGCGGTTCACTTGTTTAACACCGAAACCCACGTCGCGATTGCTCATGGAGACGTGGCTGAGCCAGAGGATGCGTAAAGCGTCTTATTCGTTGGATGCTCATGTAACTTTTACACCAAGGAGTGATAATGACGAGTAAACGATACGCATTATTTGAATTTGCCCCATCGTTTCGCGTGGGTACTTCGATATTTTTGATATGGCTGTTTAGCCTTTGTTTTGGATTTTTTGGCTGCGACGCAGCTACGCCAGAGCCAGGCGAGGAACAGGGCGAGGATTTGCAGCGCGTGAGTGCGAAGGGGGCGGCCGATGTGACACTTTGGCACGCCTACCGCGGCGACGAACAGCTTGCGCTTGATGGCGCTGTTGAAGAGTTCCGAAAACTGCACCCCACATGGAAAATCGACGTTTTACCAGTCGCTGATGAGTCCTATGCCAATAAGCTCTTTACGGCGATTCCGCGGGGAAGCGGGCCCGACGTGTTTATTGCCGCCCATGACAATATTGGCTCCTGGGCCAACAACCAAATCATTGCCGATGTCGACGCGTATTTTGGCGCCGATGAACGCAAACTCTTCCACCCCCTAACGGTAGATGCGCTGCTCTATCAGCGAGAGTTGACGACGGCTGAGCGCGAACAACGAGGGCAAAAACTCGATGAAGAGCGCATTTATGCCATGCCTTTGGCCTATAAGAGCCCTGTACTATTTTACAATAAAGATCTTGTTTCTACGCCACCAAGCGATACGAACGAGCTTTACGCGATCATGCAAAAGCTCACCGATACGGTGTCGCAGCGCTACGGCTTTGTGTATGAGAACACGAATCTCTTCTTTCACGCGGCGTGGTTAAACGGTTTTGGTGGCACCTTATTTAATGAGGCGGGCAATGTCGAGATTGCCACCGAAAACAACGCGGCGAGCTTTGAGTTCGCGGCTAAACTCAACGCGTACATGCCCGCTGGCGTGGATGGTGCGCGAATAGGTAAGCTCTTTAATGATGGCACGGCTGCGATGGTTATTAGTGGTCCGTGGTTTATGGCGGAACTGCGAGAAGATCTCAACTACGGTGTAGCGACGATGCCGCTCATCAACGAGTCTGGAAACTTTGCTGCACCCTTTGTAACGGCTGAGGGAATATTTTTATCAAAATACGCCAAAGACAAAAAATCGACGGAGCAAATTCAAAAATCTGTCGAGCTCATGCAATTTATCGCGAAAGATTCTGCGTATCGCCGACTAATCGACGGCAAGCAGATGGTTGCCTACCTCGACGCCTACGAGCAACTCAAAGGCGATAACGACGAAAAGGCCGCTTTCATGAAAAGCGTGGCACCGACGTTTTTGGCACAGCTTGAGCATGCCTACCCCACAAGTTCTCGCCCTGAGATGGGTTCGTTGTGGGCTAGCATGCGCCAGGCGCTGCAAAAATCTTTGTTCGGCGGACCCTCGGGCGAAACGCCATATTGGTTGTTTTTGCTCATTTCGGTCTTTGTAGCCGCTCTACTTCTTTTGTCTAAGGCGACAAACCCGAGTCTAAACACCAAGCGAAGTCAACAATTATACGTTGCGGGTTCTATCCTATCGTTTGTGGCGCTCATTCCCATTATTTGGCGCATCGCGTCTATTCAAGGAGTGAACCGCCAGGTCGAACCGATGAAGGCGTTGATGGAAGCGCAAAATCGTTTCTTGCAACTCAAAGCGCCAGCGATGGAGGCGGCAAACCCTGGTCCCTTCCTGGCCGTCGTTTGCGGAATTTTGCTCATCATCATGATCCTCAGCATCAAAGCGTATAAGCGCCACAAGGCCAAAAACATCGAATACACGGATAACAAAGTGGCGGCTGCTTTCGTGGCACCAGCCATCATCGGCATGATCGTTTTGGTTATTACGCCCTTTACCGTGGGTGCTGCGCTATCCTTTTTTAGCTACCAAAACGGCGAGTTTATTTTCGTGGGTGCCCAAAACTTCGTGCGGCTATTTTCGACGCAACAGGCATCATTTACAGATTCGCTCTCGTTTTACTTCACGCTTGTGGTTACCGTTTTGTGGACGGTGGTGAACGTTTCATTGCACGTTTGCTTCGGTATTATATTGGCACTGCTACTACGCGATCCTTGGCTGAAACTCAAAGGGATGTACCGTGTATTATTCATCATTCCGTGGGCAATGCCGAACTATATTACGGCGCTTATTTGGCGCGGCATGTTTGATACGTCGTTTGGCGCTATCAACGGAATTTTAGTTTCGCTTGGCCTAAACCGCGTCGAGTGGTTTAACGAGTTTTTAACCTCGTTTTCTGCCAACCTTATTACCAACACTTGGCTGGGCTTCCCCTTCATGATGGTGGTAACGTTGGGCGCGCTACAAGCGATCCCCCGAGATCTCGAAGATGCCGCCTCCGTCGACGGTGCAAACGCCATACAGCGCTTCCGAAACGTCACCTTCCCGCTGCTCAAACCAGCGCTTATGCCCGCGGTTATTTTGGGCTCGGTTTGGACCTTCAACGCCTTTAACATCATTTACTTAGTGAGCATGGGAAACCCCGATGGCTCAACCGAAATATTGGTTTCCGAGGCGTATAAGTGGGCCTTTGAGCGCCAGTTCCAATACGGTTACGCTGCCGCCTACGCCATGGTCGTATTCTTTATCCTAGTCGTATACTCTAAGTTGACGCAACTCGTTTTGGAGGACAAACAATGAGTAAAGCCAGCAAAAAACAATGGGTAGACCGCCCAGTGAGCATCAGTCGTGGGCGCGCCATGCTCAAAGGTGGCTTAACACACTTGGCGCTCAGCATTGCCGCCTTCATCGTCATTTACCCCGTACTCTGGGTCGTCAAAATGGCGCTCACCCCAAACCGCGAGGCAGGGCTCGATCCCAACCCCTTTATCGACCCTAGCAAAGCATCACTAGAAAACTTCGAGTACGTCCTTTTCCGAACGGATGTCGCTGGAAACTCACTTTTCGCGCACCAACTTTTTAATTCTATTGTCATCGCCGCATTAACTACCATTATCGGCGTTGTCTTAGCCTGCACCGCCGCATACGGCTTTAGTCGCCTCAAATTCATTGGCCGCGAAGTTGGCCTCCAAGGCTTCCTCGTCACGCAAATGTTCCCAGGCGTAGTCATGGCCATCCCTCTCTACATCCTACTGGGCAAACTCGGCCTGCTCAACTCCATCGTCGGCCTTGTACTCGTCTACTCCGTTTCGGCGCTCCCTTTCTGCGTCTGGAACCTTAAGGGCTATTTCGACACCATACCCAAAGAACTCGAAGAAGCCGCCATTGTCGACGGCGCCTCGCGACTCAAAATCTTTACCACCATCGTCTTGCCCCTCGCGCGCCCCGCTATCGCCATCACCGCCCTATTCTCCTTCATGACCGCGTGGAACGAATTTATCCTCGCCGCAACCCTCATGAACAAAGAACTCGCCTACACCCTGCCCGTCGCCCTCAAACAATTCGTCGGCGCCCAGTCCGCCGACTACGGCTACTTCGCCGCGGGTGCCATACTCGTATCCATCCCCATCATGGCGCTGTTCTTTGCCTTGCAAAAAAACTTGGTCGGTGGCCTTACTGCCGGCGGCGTCAAAGGTTAAGCCGCGTATTTTTTTGATTTCCTTGTGGGGGGCTAAAGCCCCCCTACGCGCGGGCTTCTTCGCAAAATTCGACAATTCGCGCATCATTTTGTGCAACGTTTCGACTATTCGTCGAACCATTGCACAAAATGCGCTCATTGCGCCTTTTGCTCAGCGATCCCGCGCTACCCCCCCCCAGCTTTAACGCAAAACACCATGCTCCCCCATGCAAAGCGTGAGACCTTTGCACGGCCTTTCGTGTTTTTCGTGGTAAAAATGCTGTTCGTGGCATTCGTGGTTCATAATTTAAAGACACGAAAGGCACGGAAGACCATAACAAATCAAGCTGGTTCTGAAAGAATAAAAAATCTTCTCGTGTGTTTTCGAGTTTTTCGTGGTTCATAATTTAAAGACACGAAAGGCACGAAAGACCATAACAAATCAAGCTGGTTCTGTAAGAATAAAAAACTTTTCGTGTGTTTTCGTGTTTTTCGTGGTTCAAAATTTAAAGACACGAAAGGCACGAAAGACCATAACAAATCAAGCTGGTTCTGTAAGAATAAAAAACTTTTCGTGTGTTTTCGTGTTTTTCGTGGCAAAAAAATCTTTTCGTGTGTTTTCGTGTTTTTCGTGGTAAAAAAGCTTTCGTGGTAAAAAATCTGTTCGCGCTTATAAACATAAGGTTATGATGGAAAAAATACGAAGCCTTGCTTCTACCTTCAAAATTTGTCACCACGCCCCTGCTCTCATAAACTTTGCATCAACGGCGCTTATGGGTGTTAGCGCGTTTCAGGGAGGATGGAAATGCAAGGTCTTCGGGTTGTATTTGTTGCCATTGATAGCATTATCTCGATGGATGAAAAGTTTGGGAAGTGGCGCATAAATAAAGAGTTAATACAATCTTTGCGCTACCAATCACGTTTTGGTTACGCTGTCGTTGCGCTTTTTTCGCCGCGTATGCATGGATTGTTACTCGAGGATGCAGCGGAGTGCGAGGAAGCGCTAAACTATTTGCAGCTTGTACTTAAATCGGCACGCTGCCCCGCGTTTACAGAGAATATTGTTCTTGATGAAGAACATAGCCCTGAGAATTTGCGCTCGTTCATGGCCTTACACCGCGTAAACACCGAAGGTTCAATGCTTTTTGGCGCTCCCGAATACGAAGCACTCGCCAAAGCCCTAGACCTTGCCTATGGAACAGCCAAAGATACGCCAAAGAAAGCGCTTAGCCGCCCCTCCTTTAGGCAAGCGCTTGTACAGCGGTTGCAAACTGCCCTACATGCGATATGCTTATAACTAGCGTCCTGAGTGACAAATCGGTGACGTTGTACAAAAAATACCTAGTCTAAGAATCTAGCTTTAGCTTGCTCTGAACAATGTGAAAATTGCACAATTGTAGGGGCTGGTTTCAAAGCTGCCCTTGTTTAAAACAACGAAAGTCAGGCTTGTTTTCAAAATAAAAGTCAATAAAATCAATGCCCTACACACAAAAACGGGTTCCAAGGGCGCTAGCCTTTGGACGGGGTTTGGGGCGGTAGCCCCAATAATCAGAGTTTCCTTAGGGGAGCTAGCGTTGTACAATGATGAAAGAGTAAAGCCAAGAAAGAGTCATTAAGTTATTAGCATGAAGAATGTTCATTTACGATCGCAGCGCGTCGCTCTGCTAAAACGAAAAAAAGAGCAGCGTCGCCTACTCACTTTGCAGCAAGATATCGCTTGGTCTAATGTCGAAAATGCGTCGGACTACGAGGACGCGCCTAACGATAGTTACGTTTTGCTTGAGCGACTCAGTGCCGAAAAATTTAAAGTTTTACGCCTTGCTAAACCTGGTAGTGTCTTACACGAAGTGTACGCTATAGCCGAGAAGAACGCGTTAGATTTTTCTTTTCCCGAAAAAGTTGAAGACGAACTTGCGGCGATTTTATCGCAGCCAACGTCCTTCGATAGACTGAGCGATTACAGCCACCTCCCCTTTGTGACAATAGACGGCGAAGGGACGATGGACTTGGATCAGGCTTTGTATGTGGAGCGGGCAAAGGATAGTGACTATAAAATCGAGAACGATTGTGTTTACGTCGTGTGGTATGCCATCGCGGATCCATCGCATTTTATTCGTTATGGCTCCGCGCTGTATGAAGAAGCACTGCAACGCGGTGCAAGCATATATTTCGCAGGTTTTAGCGCGCCAATGCTTCCAAGGGCGCTATCTACGGGTTTGATTTCGCTTAATGAAGGCGTCGATAGGCGCGCGCTACTCTTTATTATGCAGATCAATGAAGAGGGAAAATGCATAAAAACAGAATTGCTTCGCTCTAAAATTCGTAGTGTCGCTAAATTATCGAACGAAGAAGTCTCGCAATACTACAAATCTCCGCAGAATCATCGTTTAGCAAAACAGAGCTTTACGCCCAGTTTACTAGCGTTTAAAGAGGTAGCGCTCTTGCGGGTTAAAGAGGCAAGAACGCGTAACGTCGTGCACTTTAACCGCGTTAGCCTAGATGTTTCTCTGGATGTTGACCGTGATCGCTTCGTTTTAGGTTTTGATGAGCGTGATGAAGTATCATTATATAATGAGCAACTTTCGCTGCTCTGCAACATGGAAGGCGCAAAGTTTCTCCTCCAACAACAATCTCGCGATCCCGACATACTCGCCATCTTCAGGAACCACGAAGCGCCGAGTCAAGAGAGTTTGCTTGAATTAGAGCAGAGCATTGCGGCGCTTTGCGACGTTCACCAGCTTAGCGACGTTTGGCGCTGGGAACGCACGAAGCAAAGCTTGTCCGATTACCTCGATGCACTGCCTAATTCCACCACTAAACATGAGCGCTACTATCGTTTGCGCCAAGCCATTGAGCGACAAATTCTGATGATGCAGCGCCGTAGCGTGTTTTCGCCTGCTGCTGGCCTGCATTCTGCGCTGGGTGTAAATCCTTATGCCAGATTTTCGGCGCCTATGCGCGAGATCGTGGGTATTTTCACGCACAGAGAGGCGATAGAAGGGCTACATATTAGTCCGTATGGGCTTAGCATCGAAGAAAATTCAAAGCTAAGGACGCGTGTTATCGAAGCTGCAAACCGTGCCAAGGACAAGCAAAGTCGCATATCTAAGGCCATCGATAGCGCGGCGATCGCGCGTGCGATTAGCCGCGACTACAAGATCCCAAAAGCGCAGCGCCCCGTTCGCGTGGGCACGATTATGGGAATGAAGTCAAGCGCGCTTTACGTCCGGCTAGACTCCCCCCCGATTGAGCTTAAAGTCTACATTAAAGACATCATCGAAGAGCAGAAACAAAATTATATACTCAACGAGGCTAAAACTGTGCTACAGAGCGAGGATGGGCGCGTTCGCTACGTTGTTGGCCAATCCATTGGGCTACGCGTTCATAGCTATAACGCCAAGAAAAACAAGTGGTCGGTGCTTCCCGCGTAAGCGTCACAATAGCCAAGTTCCAGCGCAATGCCTGCTTTGGCCGTGCAAAATATAGTATGGCTGCTTCTACGCGTTTTTGGCTTAAAAAAGTAACTGGCCCGTTTTAGGAAAGCAATCGGTGTCCCATCTCGAAGATGGGGCCACCACCAAAAATGAGCAAACAGTCATTAGCTTGGAGAATAGCCGCGAGGTGCTCTTCGAGTGCGCGCATGCTCGGAAAAGCATAAGCGTCGCGACCAAGCGCTTGAATTTTAAGGGCGAGCGCATCGGAGCTGATGCCCTCGACGTGGGCTTCACCAGCGGGGTCAAGCGGGGCGAGTGCGATATGATCGGCGAGCGCGAGACTTTGGGCGAGTTCATGCCAGTGGTGGGTGCAAAGACTGTAGCGGTAGGGCTGAAATACAGCGATGACGCGTTGTTCGTACTGTTTTTGCCAAAGTATGTCGTTTTTGATGGACGTGGGGTGGCTAGCGTAGTCGGTGACCAAGGAGATTTGCCGTGCGTCGTTGCGGCTGTGTTGGCAGCGGTCGATGAGGCCGGGGTAGTGGGCAAGTGCGCTAGTGATGTGTTGGGGGGCGATACCGAGGAGCTTGGCTAAGCTCGCCGCGGCGAAAAGATTGTAAGCATTGGAGAGGCCGCCAAGGGCGGGTCGGATAGGGATTTGCGCGTCGCGGGCTTGTAGCCGAAAGTCAATGAGCCCGCTGGGTTTTAGCTCTTTGTGGCTAGCAGTGAAATCCCAGTCGATAGGCTCAGTGGATCCTTTATGAGACCAAATGGCTAAGTAGAGATGGGGGGATTTGGGGATTTGTTTAAGCAGATCTGCGGCGCCAACCCCGTCATATTGAAATAATATTCGAGTTCCGTGCGCAAGACAGTTTTTTATGAGTTCTGCGAAACTATCCACGATTTTTTGGAGGCTGCCATAAACGTTGAGATGATCGGCTTCGATGTTGTTGATGAGTAGGTAGCTGGGGCGATGCAACTCGTGGGTTCTGTCGGATTCGTCAACTTCGACAATGAGGTATTCGGCGTTTTGTACGTAGCGTGCAGCTCTGGGTTCGCCCTTGATAGGAGCGCCTAAGATGTAGGAAGTACGTAGCTTTGCGCTTTGGCATATGGCGAGTATTGCGCCCGCGGTGGTGCCCTTACCGTGGGTTCCGCAAACGGCGATGGAGCAGGGGTGGGCTTGAGTAATTTTGGCTAGAAAGTGTCCGCGTTTGATGGCGATTCCGCGTCTTTGTGCTTCGGCGCGTTCGGGGTTTTGCACAGGGATGGCGCTGGAATAGATCACACAGTCGGCGTCTCCCAAGTTCTCGGCCACTTGCGTTGTGTAGACGCGGGCGCCTGCTTCTCGAAGCTCTGCAAGCGCTTCGCCATCGCGGCAGTCGCTTCCGCGTACGTCGTAGCCCGCCTCTAACATGTAGCGCGCTAGGCTCGACATCCCAGCGCCAGCGATACCTATAAAATGAAGGCGCTGTGGAATATCGCTACTGATATTACGGTTTTCTTGCATCTTCTCGCAATTCCTCAAGTTTAAATCGCTCCACCTTCCGGATCAGGTTACGTCGGCTAATGCCCAGCTCGACTGCTGTTTTGGTTTTGTTCCAATGGTTGCGCTCTAAAGAATTGAAAATCATGGTCTTTTCAATGTTTTCGAGGGTGTCGGGCATGTTGACTTCGTGGTCCATATTTCGTAGCTGCTCAGAAACCATGTCTTGAGCGATCGCGGTGCTCTCTCGCATACTATAAGGTCTCGCTATACGCGGACTAACAACGCTAAGGGGAATTTCGCTATCGATGGGCGACAAAACCACTATGCGTTCAACTTCGTTTTCGAGCTCTCGAACGTTACCAGGCCAATCGTATTGTACAAGGGCACGCATCGCTTCTTTTGAAATTTTCTTTGGCTTGTAGCCGTTTTCGTGGCATTTTTTCTCAATAAAATGCTGTATTAACGCAACAATGTCGTCGCGGCGCTCTGCTAGCGATGGCACACGCAGCGTAATAACATTTATCCTATAATAAAGGTCGCGCCTGAAACTGCCGTTTTCGACCATTTCATCGAGGTTCTTGTTGGTAGCCGCGATAATCCGCACATCCACTCGTCTTGTCACGGAATCGCCAACGGGCACGAAGGTTCCCTCTTGCAAAACACGCAGTAACTTCACCTGCAAAGCCGCCGACATATCGCCTATTTCGTCCAAAAAGAAGCTTCCCTTATCGGCGACCTCAAATAGCCCGGGCTTATCGATGTAGGCGCCAGTGAAGGCGCCGCGTTTGTGGCCAAATAGCTCTGAATCGAGTAGCGAATCGTTGAGTGCCGAGCAGTTTTGTATAACAAAGGGCGCGTTTGCTCGCGGGCCATTATAGTGGATAGCGCGCGCGACGAGTTCCTTGCCCACGCCCGGGGGACCCAAAATTAAGACCGACGACTCGCTTTGGACGACTTTATCGAGCGTTTTGAACAATTGTTTTATGGGGGCACTGCCACCGATGATGTGAGAGTAATCGTATTTTGTTTCGGGTTTTTCTATTTCGGGAGCAGGTTTTTCGCCTAAATGCTGTGCCGCGCTTTGTGCGATTTGTGCCAATAATTCTCCAGCGATTTGGGCTTCGCGGGGCTGTAAACGTACAGTTTCACGAAATCCATGAGAAACCAGCGTTCTGTTGAGCCCGAGCTCTTTGCCTCGCTCAAAAACGCAGCTTTCTTCCTCGATTCCCGCATTATGCGATAGGAAACCAGAGGCAAAAATCGCGCCCACGACTTCTTTGCCGACGATGACGGGTGCGGCGAGCCCGCGCAGACCAGCGTGACACTCCAAAAACACAAAAGCTGCTGCCTCCTTGCTCAAGTCCTCGAACCACTCCGCGTAACTCAGCGCGCACGAACGCGAGTCGCTACGGCTCAAAAACGCATCGCACAACGGCTTATCAACCGCTTGCTGCTCGCCTAAATACGTCACCAAACCACGCGGCCCCAAAATCCCCACCCACACGTTGAGTTGTTTTCGTAAAATTTCGGCCAAACGTTCTACCGTTGGCAAATTCGCTATTTCGTACCAATTAATCATCAAAGTGTCTGCTAAATGGGCATAAACGAGTGAAATTATCTATAAATATAAATTTTGTTCGGTTGTTGCTTTAATAGTACGCCGACTGTTAAAGAGAATTTCCTTTTTTGTGGGCGGGGGAAGTGTCCCCCCTCGCCAAAGCCTCCTCACAAAATACAGCAGCGAGCGCTTTATAAAATGCGGTGTTTTAGCTATTCGCTAAACCACCGCATTTTATGCGTTCGCTGTGCCTTTTCTTCGGGGGTCTTTGGCTCCCCCCTCTAAATTTTCGGTATGGCCACAACAAGTTTCACCGCGATGGGCGTCTTGCGCAAGTTTGGCAAAGCGCTCTTGCTGAGCACTGGCTATGCTAACATAACAACCGCGTGATTGCATGTGGATTCTAGGAGTGCGCTTATATGCGCGAAGGACTCAGCAAGGACAGCCGAGTATTCGAAAAATCAATAAAATCAAGGCACTATACAGAAAATAGCGTTTAAAGACGACAGCCCTTAGCTGGGCGTGGTGCAGCGCCCCAATAAATTAGAGCTTCCTTTGCCTATTGAGGATTTGCGCTTGTCGATATTTTTTCTGCGGCGCTTTACAAACTGTGATTATTGTAAAAACGTCCAAAAACTATGTATAGCTGTTGTTACCGCGTGTTTGCGGTTGCTTACCCGGAGTTTTGAATGCCAGAGAAATACTACCAACTTCCCTACGACTACGAGCCTTTGCTTGATTTACGCCAAACGCAGGTTGCCATAAAATTTGTCAAAGATGCTTTTGAGCGAGAGTTGGCTCAAGCGCTCAATTTGAGTCGTGTCACGGCGCCGTTATTCGTGACGCCATCGAGCGGCTTAAACGATGAACTCAGCGGCGTGGAGCGACCTGTAAGCTTTGCAGCCGCATCGTGTAGTGAAGAACTAGAAATAGTTCATTCATTAGCGAAGTGGAAGCGCATGGCGCTTGCGCGATACGGCTTTACAGCGGGGGAGGGTTTGTATACGGATATGAACGCGATACGTCGCGATGAATATTGTGATAGCCTGCACTCGATCTACGTCGATCAATGGGATTGGGAGCGGGTGATGCTCGAGGATGAACGCAATTTTGCCTACCTCCTCGATACGGTTGAGCGCATTTACGCGGCTATCAAGTCGATAGAGTGGTTAGTGCGTAGCCGCTTTCCAGTGATTAAACCGAGCTTACCCGATAATATATTTTTTATTACTTCGCAGGATCTCCTCAATCGTTACCCCGATAAGACGCCTAAGCAGCGCGAAGCGACAATTGCCGAGACTTACGGCGCGGTATTTATCATTGGGATTGGGGGGAAGCTGAGTAACAATGAGCCCCACGACTTGCGCGCCCCAGACTATGACGATTGGACCTTAAACGGTGATATTATTCTATGGAACGATGTCTTGAATTGTGCGTTCGAACTAAGTAGTATGGGCATACGTGTAGATCCACCCGCTCTGCGTAGGCAGTTAGATCTTGTCAATGGTAAGAGCCGTGAGAATCTACCCTTTCATAAGTCTTTGCTTCAAGGGGAGCTGCCCTTAACCATCGGTGGTGGTATTGGGCAGTCGCGGCTTTGTATGCAATTATTAAAGAAGGCCCATATCGGCGAGGTGCAAGTGAGCCATTGGCCAAAACGTGTTTTGGAAGAGTGCCAGAGTTATGGCATTGAGCTACTATAGTTTTGGTAGCATTTGAGAATCTAGCGATCGTTGTTTTTTGACACGCTGAGATCAGAATGGAGTAAACTGAGGAGAATTTTATGGGAAAACGATTATTTATCCTTTTTGTAGCATCACTACTCGTTTTTGCAGGCTTAGGCCTCGCCCATGCGCCAGAGGCGAAAGCCGACACGAGTAAGACAGGCTTCGATTTGCTGCTCGGCATTGGTATGCAGTTTTGTACAGACGATGATGATAAGTGTAATACGAGCGAGAGCTTAAGCGCTGTGGGAGGACTTAGCGCTGGCTACACCTTCGAGTTGCACCCCATGTTTGCCATTGGGCCGTTTTTTGACCTTGATATGGGCGGCCTAGATGGCAAAGGCGTGGACAGATCCTTTACGATGCAGGCCAATCTTATGCTAAAAGCTTTCGTTCGTCCCACGTATTTCGACTTTTGGCTGGGGCTAGGCGTGGGCTTTGCGCATTATCAACAAACCGTTGAGTTTTTAAACAGCGAAGTTACGGCCAAATGGAATGGTGGTTCGCTAAAAGTTAGCATCGGTGCAACGTATTTTTTACCAATGATGAGCAATATTGGTGTTGGCATTGACTATGCGTATATTCACAACTACAGCGGGAAGGAGTCTGGAGATTGGGATGGTTATACCATAGAAAGCAACAAGAAGGTCGACTACATTGGAATTTCGCAGTTTAAGTTCCACGTGCGATTGAACTTTTAAGTGAAGCATTTTGGCGTTATGGGGTGTTGTGCTGAGATGGGGACTTTTTGTTTTCTGAACAATATCCGATAATTTGTGTTGTGATTTTGGCGGGGGCAGCTTTGAAAGCTGCCCCTTTCTTTATTAACGCCAAAAATTAGACGGGGCGTCGCGGGGTGTCCCCGCGGAGGGGGTAGTGGCAAACCCGCGCACAGCGCGGGGTTGACACGTAGGGGGAAACTTCCCCCACCAAAGAAAAAGACAGCTATATCGAATCAATCAGCGTATGCCCAGGGCTTGGATGCCGCCATTTTTTAGGGCTATCATGCGCAGTATGGCTAGGCACGGGCTTGCATATTTTTGGCGGATGCTGTTGTTGAGTGACGCAATAGTTGAAAGAACGATAAATTTCATGATTTGGCATCTTTTATTCTTGTAATTTGCTGCTACTATAAAGCGTGGGGGTGGAAGAATTTGGTAGAGAGCAAATGAGAAATAATATTTATTACATTTTCATGCTGTTATCGCTAGTGCTTTTGGCGTGTGGTGAAGCGGGTTATTACCCTCAACAACCATCATTTGATTGTATGAGCGACGGCGATTGTGGCGATTCGATGCGCTGTTTGGCCAACCGCTGTGTCGATAGCATCGGTTCTGGCGAAGGCACAGTAAAGCCCGTGGAACTGGCGCTGCGCATCACTTTGGCAGATAGCCCAGCGTCCACTTATATTAAAAGAAGTTCTTTTGTAGCAGGCGAAGCACTAGAAGACATTTATGTACCTGAGCCAGTACCCGTAAGTGTTAGCGTGTTTTATAAGGACAAAGCCATAGAAGGCTACGCTGTTTTGTCGCAAAACAGCAATATTGAAGCGGTGAGTTTTGCGCAAACGGTGGCCTTAGGTAGTGCGGATATGAACTTAGATTCGCGCAAATCTGTATTACCAGGTGTTTATACCATTAGTGTTTATCCGAATAATAGTGCATTAAGGCTTCAAATGCCCACGGTTGTATTTAATAATATTTATATCGATCAATCGCGTAAATCTGTTGAACTCGTGATTGGCGATCGCGAAAAAGAAGAGCAGATGCTTCGCTTGCGAGGCGACGTATTCGCCGATTTTGATGTGCTAGGCGATATGAAAGTAGAATTAAAAGCCTCTCACCGTGGCTCACAGGCGAGTTCTGCGACTTACCGTTTGAACAAGTCGATGTTAAAGGAAGGTTACGATATTTTGCTTCCGCCGCAACAGAAGGGGGAGGAACGTGTTTATGACGTGAATGCAAAATATTATCTTGGCGATCACCTCGTTGTAACAGAACGACTTAGTACGGAAACGGTGCTCGTTTCAACTCCAGCATCGGAAGAATGGGAGGAGATAGAAGGCCGTAGCTTTAACTTATCAAAGCTTTCTAAAATGAGTTACCCCATTCGCGTTGTTTCGGACAATGGCAAAAGCGTAAAGAATGCCGTTATTACTGTTGATGCTGTGTCGAAAGATAAAGAGCATCTCATTAAGTTTTCGGCCTCTGCCATGGAGCAGAGCGACGCTAGCGGGCGCGCCAAGATCGATCTTCCAGTCTTTGGGGAAGACTACCTTATCGACTACCATTTTACCGTAGCATTTGAGAACCAAGATGAATATGCCTCTACTCAAGTAGTCGTTGAAAATGGCTTGCCTAAGGAACTTGAAATTGTAGTTGGCTACAAAAAAGAGCTCAAAGGCATAGTTTATGGACGCGATAATGACAGCGTAGTGGCGAATGCGCGCGTCATCGCGAGCCCGCTTAAAAACGCGCTTGGCCGCCTAGAAGCATACACTGATGAAAAGGGCGAGTTTTCGCTTCGCGTGCATGATTCTGAGTATGATGTTTCGATAGTGCCACCAGCGAATTCTTCTTATCCCCCAGGCTTCTTTCGCATGAACAGCGGCAGCGCCGTTGATGGGACGGTGGCGCTTATTCTTGGAAAATCAAGTCTCGTATTTGGACACTGCTTTAAGCACGATGGCACTACACTTACCAATGCGCAGATTGACGTCTTTCTTATCGAAGATGAGCAGATAGGTGTACTAACGACGACTGCCACCGACGATGATGGAATGTATAGGGCGTATATACCGCTGATGGATAGTATTATGCCGTCAGTCATGCTTCGCCATTATTAATACGTTGATGGGCAATTTTGTACTATTTCGTCGTAAACAGTACTTAAGGACGCTCTGATCAACACAAAAACCGTAGGGGCAGGTTTCAAACCTTCCCTTGCTTAAAGCAAGGAAAATCAGGCGAACGTTTAAAATAAAGCCAATAAAATCAAGGCAGTATGCAAACAAAGGGTTCTAAGGTCGCTAGCCCTTAGCGGGGTTTGGGGCGGAGCCCCAAAAATAAATCAGAACTTTCCTCAAAAACATGCTAAAATTTCTAGCTTGCTATTTTTTGTCGCAAATGAGAAAATACCATCAAGCTTGTAGCTGGGTTAGGCGAGCATTTGCTTGTGGGTGCATGAGCTGGTTCTTACTTGGCACGACTACGCTAACGCTGAGCGCTTGTAAAAGAGATGTTTTTATAGGCGATAGCACGACACAGGATGGAAAGTCTATGCAGAGATTGCGAAAAGCAGCTTTGGCTGGCACTTGGTATACTGCTAATCCCAAATCCTTGCGAAAATCTATTGTTCAATATTTAGAAGAAGCGCAGCCCAAGCGCATTGGCTTTGAGCAGAACCCCTTGGCTCTTGTTATACCGCATGCTGGGCATCAGTGGTCTGGCTCTACTGCAGCCAGTGCCTACGTCAATATTCCCAAAGCCAACGAAATTCGCCGCGTTTTTATATTGTCTCCAAACCATCGCATGCCAGTTCGTGGAGTGGTGACGGATCGTGTCGACGCGTTCTCGACACCGCTTGGGGATGTGCCTGTAGACAGTGCGCTCATCAATGATTGGTTGGAGCGCGACTTGATAGGCGAGAGCTCGCAAGCGCACCGTCAAGAGCACGCTATCGAAATCCAGTTGCCCTTTCTACAAACGATATTGGAAGACTTCAGCATTGTTCCTCTCATTGTGGGACAGCTCGATAAAGATGAATTATTAAAATTTAGCAGGGCATTAAAAGAGAGTCTAAAACCCAACGATTTACTCGTCATATCGAGTGATTTTCTGCACTACGGCGAGGGATTTGGATACGTTCCTTTTGGAGCACCAGTCATCGAAAATATTCGCCAATACGATATGGCCACTTTTGAGGCGATAAGCGCGTTAGATGTTCATGTTTTTGAAGAGCATATCTTAAAAGAGCCGCACTGCGCATGCGGTTCGAACTCGCTGTGGGTGCTTAGCGCAGTTTTTCAAGACAGCAAGAGCGTAGTTGTTAAGCTCGACTACAACACATCCGCCATGATCTCGGGCGAAGACGACATGTCGGTCTCCTACATGGCACTAGCCGTGGTTCCCAAAACTTCTATTAAGGCTGATATTCAGTCTTCAACGGAGCATAATAAAATGATAAGCCAGAATCCATTGCAGCCAAATGAAACCATTCAAGCACTAAAACTGGCGCGCATAGCCTTGAACGCAGGGGTGGCTGCGGGTGAGAGCACAGATTTTGACCTCGACGCCATAAAGGCAGCTGAATTAGACTTAAGCCCTGTCTTTAAGGAAGAATACGGCGTCTTTGTTACACTTAAGCAAAACGACGAGCTACGTGGTTGCATTGGCAATATCTTGCCCTACGCCAATTTGGCGCGTTCTATCTGGGGAAGGGCGCAGGATGCTGCGTTGGGCGACCCTCGTTTTGAAGATGTGCAGCCCGAGGAATTGGCGCATATATCTCTAGAGATATCAGTGCTAACGCGTCCGCAAAAAGTCACTAGCTTCGAAGATATTGTTATTGGGAAGCACGGCATTATTCTAAAAAAGCAAGGCAGAACCTCGGTCTTTTTACCGCAAGTAGCGCCTGAGCAAGGTTGGACGTTGGAGCAAACCCTAGGTGCTTTAGCGCAAAAAGCGGGCTTCTCTTCTAACGCGTGGCGAAGTGATACGCAGCTCGAAGTCTTTGAAGCGCAAGTATTCTCGGAGTAAGTTGCGCGCGAACGCGTTCATTGATGGCACTTTCGTGTCTTTAAATTTTTAACCACGAAAGCCACGAAAACACACGAAAAGTTTTTTATTCTTAGATGTCCAGCTTGATATGTAATAATCTTTCGTGCCTTTTGTGTCTTTAAATTTTTAACCACGAAAGCCACGAAAACACACGAAAAGTTTTTTATTCTTAGATGTCCAGCTTGATATGTAATAATCTTTCGTGTATTTCGTGGCAAAAAAAAAGCTTTCGAGCCTTTCGTGTATTTCGTGGCAAAAAAAAGCTTTCGAGCCTTTCGTGTATTTCGTGGTAAAAAAGCTTTCGAGCCTTTTGTGTATTTCGTGGCAAAAAAAGCTTTCGCGCCTTTCGTGTATTTCGTGGTAAAAAAGCTTTCGAGCCTTTTGTGTATTTCGTGGCAAAAAAAGGCCTTATTGATTTAAAGAGTGCAACGCTTTTTTTGCCATATCGACGATTTCGATCGACTGTGATTCTTTGCTGTCTTCATCGATGGCGGAAACTTCCAAAATTCCGTTGACATCGATTTTGAAGCTCACTTTGATTTTCGGGATCATACGTGGGGCTGGGCGGATGCCGCTCAACTCAAAGGCTCCCAAAAACGTGTTCTCCTCGCAGCGCTTACCCTCGCCTTGGTAAACCGATATGACGACGCTCGATTGATTGTCGCGGTTTGTGGTAAAATGGCGATGCACGCGGTGAGGAACTTTAGTGTTTTTGGGGATTAGCGGTACAAAGACCGAGTTTGCCGCCTCGATCCCAAGGGTAAGCGGTGTGATATCGAGCAGCAGAAGATCGCTTTGTGGCGTAGCCAAGCTCATCGCCTGTATCGCAGCGCCAATACCGACCACCTCGTCTGGGTTCATGCTCGTGTTCAGCGGCTTTGAGAGCCACTTTTGCACCATTTCGCGAATGAGCGGCATACGCGTCATTCCGCCGACCATAATGAGCTCATCCAGATCCTTGATCCGTAGCCCCGCGTCGCGCAACACGCGCTCGCAGATCCTTAAAGAGCGCTCCACGAGCGGCAAGCACAAGTTCTCGAAATGCGAGCGGTAAACGACTTCCGAAATTCCAAGATTCTCGTTGATATTTGGCGATATTCGCGGCAGCTTGATTTCAGTGTGTTCGTTTTGAGATAGCTGAATTTTGGCGTATTCCGCCGCATCGACTATACGCTGCATCGCCATCTGATCGAGCGAAAGATCGATGCCGTGCTCTGATTTGAAGTTCTTGATTAACCAATCGGCTAGTATTTGGTTAAAGTCGTTGCCACCAAGAAAAGTGTCGCCGCCAGTGCCAATGACGTTGAACAGCCCCTCGCTGATTTCGAGCACCGAAACGTCGAAGGTACCACCGCCAAAATCGTAAACCGCCACGCGCTGATTTTTCTCTGAGCCAAAGCCGTAAGCAAGCGCCGCGGCAGTGGGTTCATTGATGAGGCGCAGAACCTCTAAACCTGCGAGTTCCGCAGCCTCTTTGGTGGCGGTTCGCTGGACGTTATCAAAGTGCGCTGGTACCGAAATAACGGCTTGCTTAACCTCGCAGCCAAGGGCATACTCGGACATTCTTTTGACTTTTTTAAGTACAGCGGCGCTTACTTCCACAGGGCTTATACGTTGCCCACCGATTTCACAAAGAGGCATGCCATCGGGATCCGCGACGACGCTGTAGCTGATATATGGCAAGGTTTTTTGTACGTTGTCGGAGGAGAATTTTTGCCCAAGTAAACGCTTGGACGAGTGTACCGAAAGGTAGGGTTGCGTCGCCATCTGCGCTTTTGCCAAGTGCCCCACGAAAAACCGCCCTTCGCGATTCAAGGACATCACCGAGGGCATGGTGGAGTGACCTGTCTCATCGAGTATTATTTGTACCGCGCCGCCCTTTACGACGGCAGCGCAAGTGTTTGATGTACCTAAATCAATACCGAGTACGGGCATGCAACTCCTGTTTACTAACAAGGGGCTAAAATTCAAAAACTAAAGCCTTTGCAAGGCTAGTAATAATGAATTTTATTTTATAAATTCTATACAGTTTAAAACAAAATGAGACATTTTGTAGAGAAGCATAAGTTAATAGTGCTAATCATATAAGACAGGTAGAAGATAGAATGACATTTTATTTGAAAATTGCTTAAAAGAGTGTTTTTTTTGGGGAGGGGGGGCGAGGGGAAGCTTTTTGCTTTTGCAAAAAGAAAAAAGCTTCCCCCCGCGCAAAGCTCAAAAACTGGCAATTTCCCAAAAAACGACTGTGCGCCTTAAAACTCTACAGCGCAAAACGCCTATTTTTTAAAGAGTTTGTCAAAAAGACCGCCCTTCTTAGGCGTCGGATTTTCTACGGGAATATTGCCCAAAGAGCGCACATTCTGCCGTTTTGGGAGCTCTGCATCGTTTAATTTGATATCATCCAAAAACGAGCGACGCTGCGTTTCTGGCGCATCCTTCGTTGACAAGGCGGCTTGAAGTTGAATTTTGGGCGACTCGCGACTTTCAGCGCTGTCTTTCGCCTGCGTTCCCTCGCCTGCCAGCAACGCGGCATCAGGCTCTGCCTCTTCTACTTCACGCTCTTTCGGCTCAGCGCTTACGCTGTCCTCGATTTTTCCCAATAGTTCCGAGATGCTTTCGCGCGTTTCAGTTTGCTCGGGTGTCGGCTGCACAGAATCTTGCTCTTGCTTATCCTCATCGCGTTGCATCTGCTGCAGGAGTTCTTGCATTTGTTGAGAGCTGTCATCCTCTCCACCATGCGAGGGGTCCACCATTCCAAGTAGCGTTGGTTCTTGAGCTATATCGAGTTCCGCCGAATCGCTAAGCCCTAACAAGGAAACACCCCTCACTTCCTCCGAAACACGCTTCACGCTGAGCAACGACTCGCTAGTTTCGTCCTCCCCTAGGAGTTGGTCACTGTTGGGGTCAATATTCGGCGCTGCCAACACAGCCGCCGCGGGTTCGTCATCATCGTTTATCACCGCACTCTCAATATCCGAGCGCAATTCCTCGTTCGCACTCACAAGTGCCGCCAAATAGTCTTTGCTCGCGTTTGCCTCAAGATCCCGCGGTTCTTCATAAACCCCGCTTACCTCAAAGCCAGCCCCCACGCCAAGATTCTCGCCGCTGGAGCGCGTCGCCGATAGCTCTGGCGCAGCCAGCCCCACACCAGCGAACAAATCATCTAGACCCGCGTCAATATCGGTCTCACCGAAGAGATCAAAACCCAAAGAATCGCCAGCCTTCGCCTCTACAATGTGCAACTTAGGTTTATCCTGCGTCGCTTCAGAAGCCGCAGTATCAGTCGCTTGGGAGGAGGATTGCGCCGTTTCAGTCGCCTCGGCAGCCTCCATCGCTGGCGGTGTCGAGTCGCGCTCTGTTAAACCGCCGCGCTGCTTATGCTCCTGGATTTCCTTGGCCTTTAAGACCGCATCGACCACTTCCTTAAAGGGCCGATTAATCCGATTAAGCGAGAGTAGCATCCCCGACATCTGCGAAGACGGCCCCCCCACAAACGGAATCTCCTTGCGCACGACGCCCTCGCCGATATACACCTGCGAATCATCGGCGAGTCGGAACTCAAAATGCACCTCGGTTCCAATGGGTCGCGTCGAACGCGTACGGATAAACAGCCCAGCACGACTAATCAGCGGCGCAATTCCCTCAATAAACGCCTCCTGCGTCGTATACTTAAGTGTCGCCTTAATCATCGCAATACGGTTCGCATCCACTGTTCACCTCACAAAATAGCATTGCCCCCGCGTCCACGCATATTTATAGCACATTCCTTTGCTCAAGCAATATTATGTAGCTTTTGGCATTTAAAAGCCTTTTCTTTTTTTGTGGGGGAGCGCCCCCTACGCGCGGGCTTCCTCGTAAATATCACAATTCGCGCCTTATTTTGTGCGCTGTATCGGCTATTCGCCAACCCAGCGCACAAAATGCGCTCATGGTGCTATTTCCTCGGCGATCCCGCGCTACCCCCCTGCGCCCTTAAGGAAACTCTGATATATGGGGGCTACCGCCCAAAACCCCGCTTCGTTTTGTGGGGCGCTGCTAAGGCTATCGCCCTTAGAACCCTTTTTTTGTGTAGCGTCTTGAATTTCTCTAGCTCATCAAAACGCGAACAGAATCGGCTTCCACGGTTATTCTTAGCCCTTTCTCGCTGTGCGCTTCATCGATGTCGACGAAGTCCTGTGGAGAGTCGAGTGCGGTGTTAATGATGCTCTTCCACGTCCTGCGAGGAATCTCGAAAGACAGTGGCTCTCGCCACGCATTCATGGCGATATAGAAACGATGCTCTCGCGGGCCAGCCAATAGTTCGCATGCTAGGCTGTGGGAGTGCGCGCTCCAATCGGGTTTGCCCATCGAAACGCCATGCCAAATAATACCAGCTTGTGTTCTCAGAGCCGTTTGCGTAGCGACAAAGGGATCGGCGAATTCAGTACGCTTTAGCGCTGGATGTTTTGCGCGAAGCTTGATAAGCAGTCGCATAAAACGCAGCATTTCTTCGCCATTTTCGTTGTATGTCCAGTCTATCCAGCCTACAGGGTTATCTTGGCAGAACGCGTTGTTGTTGCCGCCTTGACTTCGCCAATACTCATCACCGCCCAAGATCATCGGCGTTCCCCGTGAGATGAAAAGCGTGGTTAACAAATTTTTTGCGCGCTGCTTTCGGCGGCGCTCTAGCGCTTCATCCCCTGGCCCCTCAACGCCCATATTATCGCTAAAGTTTTGCTCCGAGCCATCACGATTTTGCTCTCCATTACGTTCGTTGTGCTTTTTATTGTAGGAGCAAAGGTCTCGCAGGGTAAAACCGTCGTGAGCCGTTACAAAGTTTACACTTTGGGATGCATTTTGTTTTGTGCCAAATAAGTCACGGCTACCACCAATACGTAGAGCCAAGTCCTTTACCGTGTCGTTATCGGAACGCCAAAATCGGCGCAAATCATCGCGAAAGCGCCCATTCCACTCTGCCCAGTCCACTGGGAAACGCCCGACTTTGTACATGCCAGCGGCGTCCCAAGATTCGGCAATGAGCTTGCAGCCTCGTAAGATCGGGTCGGCTGCAATATCGTTGAGTAAACCAAGTTGAGGATCCGAAATCCACTCCCCTTCGTGGGAGCGCCCCAAAATAGTAGCTAGGTCAAAACGAAAACCGTCTACTCGCATCTCGACTAGCCAAAATCGTAGGCAATCAATGATAAGCTGTTTCATAACGGGATGGTTACAATTCATGGTATTGCCGCAACCCGTATAGTTCTCGTATCGCTTGTTCTTATCAAGCATGTAATAAACGGAGTTATCTAGCCCGCGGTACGCGATGGTAGGACCGTGTTCGTTTCCTTCTCCCGAATGATTAAAGACGACGTCAAGAATGACTTCGATTTTTGCTTCGTGAAAACGCTGTACCATTTCGCGAAATTCACGCGGACCCTGTGTAGGATCGGGATCTGACACGTAACTGTGGTGCGGGGCAAAAAAGCCGATAGTCGCATAGCCCCAGTAGTTGCGGTTGCGCTCACCAGTGACAGGGTCGACCAAATTTGGCGGTTCCCATTCGTTAAACTGTGCAACAGGCAAAAGTTCGATGGCTGTAATGCCAAGCGACTTTAAATGCGGGATTCGATCGCAAAGCCCCGCAAATGTTCCAGGCAACTTTGATAACGACGAAGGATGTGCCGTCATTCCCTTCACATGGCACTCGTAAATAACCGAGTCCTCCAAGCTATGTTTAGGTCTAGCGGTTTCCCCCCATGCAAACGAAAGCGGTTTCAAGGCTATGGACTTTGCGGTAACGCCCGCGCTCCAATACGGTGAAAATGAGCGTTCTCGCAGGGAGGAATCGCGATCGTAGCCATAAATCGCGTCCGAAAATACATTGTAGCGTCCGACGTATGCGCGAGAATAAGGGTCGGCCAACAATTTATTGACGTTAAATCGATGTCCGTGCCGTGGCATATACGGCCCGTCTAGACGAATGCCGTATAACTGACCCGCCCGAACGCCTTCGACAAAAATATGCCAAATATCTCCAGTTCTATGAAGATCTGAGTCTAGGACATGCGTCCTATATGGCATCTCATCTTCGGCGTTGCGAAACAAGTCTATGTATGCAGCCGTTGCATTACGCGAGTAAAACGCAAAGTTAACTCCCTCATCGCTCACCGTTGCGCCGAAGGGTAAGGGGTGTCCTATCGATCTATACATCGCGTGCTTTCCAAGTACGCCGGCTGCTAAAAGCAAAAGTGGCTAGGGACGGAATTGAACCGCCGACACGAGGATTTTCAGTCCTCTGCTCTACCTACTGAGCTACCTAGCCCTAGGGCGAAACAAATGGCTAGGGACGGAATTGAACCGCCGACACGAGGATTTTCAGTCCTCTGCTCTACCTACTGAGCTACCTAGCCACAAAACGCTCTCACAATAAAGAGCGCAGCCACTTACTACGCGAAGTCAGCACGCGTGTCAAGGAATTTCATTTCTCACTGAAAAGTATGAAGAACTTATACCTAAGTCGTAAAATTATCCCGTATTTGGCTGTTCTTAAACGCTATAAGGAGACTCTGATGATTGCAAAATTAGTAGGGGCAGGTTTCAAACCTGCCCTTGATTAAAACAACGAAAGTCAGCTGCAAGAGCAAAGCTAAATAATGCGCTTCATCCACTTTAACCATCCCTTTTGGTAGGGGGGATAGCGCAAAGATAGATCCATTTTTGTGGAGTTGTGCAGTACCGCCTTGAGGTGACTAAAACCGTCAAAGCTGTACTTTCCGTGGCTAAGCCCCATACCGCTGTTGCCTACACCGCCAAAGGGCAAATTGATGTTGGCAAGATGCATCAAGGAGTCGTTAATGCACATGCCGCCAGTACTCAGTGTTTGCACCATGCGTTTTCGTAAGTCTTTGTTTTTACTATACAAATAAGATGCTAATGGCTCTGGGTTCTTCGCAATTTCAGCAAAAATCTCATCTTCACTCGAAACGCTGAATATAGGCAATATGGGGCCAAAAATCTCGTCTGTACGCAAACGGGAGTCGGGCACAATATTGTCAAGCACAGTAGGTGCGATGTAACGGCAGTGCTCGTCGGCTTGCCCACCGATGACGATATCGCCGTCCCCAAGCATGTCATGAAGTCTATCGAAATGCCGTTCATTAATGATGCGCGCATAGTCCGCAGATTCTTCGGGGTTCTCGCCGTAAAGCGCTACGATTTGTCGGCGTATAGCATCGAGTAACGCATGATGTTCGCTTTTTTTGACCAGCACATAGTCGGGCGCAATGCAAGTTTGGCCAGCGTTGGTAAATTTAGCCCACACAATACGTCTAGCGCTCACCTCCATATCGGCGCAGTCCCAAACGACGCAGGGCGATTTACCACCGAGTTCCAAAGTACAAGGCGTGAGATGCTCTGCGGCTGCTCGCGCGATGTGTTTAGCCGTTGCCGTGCTACCCGTAAAAAAGATGTAGTCAAAGCGCTCTTTAAGCAGTTCTTGGGTTTCCTCGGGTCCACCCTCTACGATGGCAAAGCAACGCGGGTCGAGGTATTTTGGCAAAGTTTCGACTAAAAGTTGGCTAACATTCGGTGCAAATTCGGAGGGTTTAAGCACAAAAGTGTTACCCGCTGCGACTGCCGATAATATGGGGCCAAGCGTAAGCAAAAGGGGGTAGTTCCACGGGCTTATAACGAGTACCACGCCTCGCGGAATGGGCTGTACATAGGATTTGGCTAAAAAAACGGGCAAAGGCGAGCTTGTTTTACGCGGCTTCATCCATGATTTAAGGCGCTTAAGGGCGTGGTCGAGTTCCATACGCACAAAACCAATCTCTGAGAGCCAAGCCTCGTTATAGGGTTTTCGCAAGTCACCCATCAAGGCGCTTGCCATAGCTTCCTCTTCTTTTTCGATCATTTCGCGCAAGGCCAAGAGCTGCGAGCGGCGCCATTCGTAGCTTAGCGTATGGCCAGCTTCAAAATAGTCGCGTAAATTTTTTACTTTCTCTTTACTATTCATCGTATTTCTCAAAAACCGCAGATTCCTGCAGACGATAGCCGTTTACAAAACTGTTAGCGTCCATCCACGCTTTGCCCTCGGGTTTCAAGGCGCGCACGCCCAAAACGCCGTTTTGGCATGCAATGCGGATAGCGCGCTGCTCTTTATCGTAGCCTAAAAAGCTGCCGGCTGCAGCATTGTGCACATAGTCTTCGCTGTAAACCTCAGATAGTGTAAGGCGTTTGCCGCCAAAGCGCACAAAAGCCGATGGCCAGGGTGAAAGACCTCGTATGGTACAGGATATTTGTCTTGCGTCTTGCAAAAAATGGATGGCGCCCATTTGCTTTGTGAGCATTGGCGCAACGCTAGGCTCGCCGCGTTGTGGCTCTGCTTCGAGTTTTCCCTCGGCGATTTCGGCGATATGATCGACTAAAATCTGCGCCGACAACACACTGAGTTTGTCATGCATGCTTTGTGCCGTGTCGTTATCAGCGATGGGGAGGCTTCGCCTTGCATACACAGGTCCCGTGTCCATTCCCGCGTCCATGCGCATAAGGCAAACCCCAGTTTCGTGCTCGCCGTTGATGATGCTCCATGCGATGGGGGCGGCGCCGCGGTATTTGGGCAACAACGAAGCATGCAGGTTGAGCGGCGCAATTTTAGGTATGGCCAAAAAACTGGGACGCAGAATTTTGCCATACGCAATGGTTACAAAAAAATCTGGCGCCAGATCGCTAAGAGCTTCGCGCATTTCTGCTGTATTGAGTTTTACGGGGCTATAGACCTGTAAACCGCGTTCTAGCGCCGCCGCCTTCACGGCGCAAGCCTTCATGCGACGCCCACGCCCTTGCTCCTTATCGGCCTGAGTAACAACGGCTCGCAGATCTATGCGCTCATCATCGCAGAGGCGCTCTAGCGTTGGCAATGCGTACTCGGGGCTGCCCATAAAAACTACTGAATATCGCATCTAAACCATTGTCTCCTTGTGTTTGATTTCGGCGTTTTGTGCGGCAAAACTCTTGAGTTAACGCGCTTTATTCGGCATTTATTGAAAAAACACTTCCTTTTGCGTTGCTCTTACATTACTTCTAAACACTCTATACCAAGAAGCGTTAATCCGTTTCGCAAAACGCTACCGCAGGCATCTACAAGTCGCAGTCGAGCTTCGCGAAGTTCGGCGTCTTCGCAAGTGAGTATGGGGTGTCCCGCCCTATCGGTAAAGATGAAGGCAAAGCCCTTACAAAGGTTAAAGAGGTATTCCGCAAGTTTTGAGGGGTCCCGCGCGTCGCACGCCCACTGCAGTGCAGCTTTATACTGCGCAAGTTGCAGCAGGATTTTTCGCTCTTGCGGCGACTTGAGGGAAGCCAAAACATCTTTTGAAAAGCCTTCGTCAGCTTCGTACTTAGCTTTTCGTAAAATCGAGCGCGTTCTTGCGTAGTTCATGAGGCAATATGCACCCGTGCGACCTTGCAGATCGATGGATTTTTCGGGGTTAAATTCCATCCAAGAGCTCGGAGTAACGTCCAGTAAATAATAGCGAATAGCGGCTAGTGCGATGACTTGGGCGCGTCTCTCCAACTCGGCTTCGTCGGCGTCAACGTAGTATTCACGATCCGATTTCTCGTCCATCAGTGCTTTGACCATTTCTTTGATCTCTACAATCAGGTTGTCGGTATCAACCACGGTGCCCTCACGACTCTTCATTCTACCCGTAGGTAGCGTCACCATGCCGTAGGAGAGGTGCTCAAAGCGGTCTTTAAGATCTTCGCGTAGGTCTTCTAAAATTCCAAATAAAACCCTAAAATGATGGTTTTGTTCGTCAGCAACCACATAAATCATGTGATCATACGAAAATTCGTCAAATCTGGCTAATGCTGTGCCGATGTCTTGAGTCATGTATACGGTAGTACCGTTAGCCCGAAGCAGGATTTTGTCGCCTTCTAGTTTCATGCGGCTAAGGTCGTAGGCGACAGCATTATCGGGCAGTTGGTGAAAGATCTTTCGCTCCAAGCCGTCCAGTACGATGTCTTTGCCCAGTTTGTAGGTTTCACTTTCGTAGTAAATTTTATCAAAGCCTAGGCCGAGTACATCGTAAGTTTGCATAAAGCCACTGATAACCCAATCGTTAAGTTGTTTGGATAATCGGCGTACTTCGGGGTCGCCTTCTTCCCACTTTACGAGTAGTTCAGTGGCGCGTCGTCCTAGTTCGCTTTCTGTGTTGAAGTACTTGTCTTTGTAGTTCGCTTTAAAGCTGTCGCGCAAGTCGGCGGGGGCTTTGCCTTTGCGCTTATTTTCGGCTTTTTGGTAGTAGGCATCATATTGTTTCTTAGCGCGTTGAGCGTCTGGTCCTTCTAGCCACGCGTCGTAGGCTTTGGCACCGCTTTCGGAGGCTAGCCATGCGTCGTATTCTGCTTGAAACTCTTGCTCAAAGCGTACGTAGTAATCGCCGATAAAGTGGTCCCCCTTGGTATGGGTGCTCTCGGGGGTTGCGTCGTTTGCGAAGCGTTGGTAGCTCAAAATCGATTTACAGATGTGTATACCGCGATCATTAATGATGTTAACGCGTTTTACATCGTAGCCGCAAGCACTGAGTATGCGTGAGACGGACTCGCCGATGACGTTATTGCGCAAGTGACCCAAGTGCTGAGGTTTGTTAGTGTTGGGGCCAGAAAACTCGACAACTACGCGTTCGTTATTGGCCGCTTTCGTGCCATAACAGTCTTTAGCCTCGAGTATTTCGCCCACAACGGCTTTAGACAATAAGTCGGTTCTGTACTGCATATTGACGTAGGGGCCAGCGGATTCTACCCAGTCTAAGTACGGAGAGTCAGATAGCATTTGTGCAAGTTTCGCGGCGATGGCGACGGGGTTATTCTTCTCTTTTGGCTCTAAGTTTTGCAGTTTCCCGCGCAAGCAAAAGCATGCAAAAGCTACGTCTCCTTCGGAGGTGTCTGGTACAGGGGAGAGCGAAAGATTTTGTGCGAGCTCTTGGGGCGCGCCTAAGGAAAGGGTTGCCGCGCTTAACGCGGACATTAATTCTGATTGGAGGGCGTCGAAGCTGTGCATGGTGCTACTTTAGTTTATGCGAATAAATTGAGGGGGAGCGCAAGATCACCCAAAAAAGTCGCCTATTGCCGCACGCTGTGCGAAGGCCGAGCGTATAGCGAGGACTTTGCACGGCGTAAAGCGGCAATTGGCGAATTTTGAGGGAAGCTTGCGCGCGGGGGAGTAATCCCCCGCCTTCCCCAAAAAGAATTTGAAATTTAAGCTCGCTGGTCGCACGAGCGGCCTAATGCTTAAGACTTTTTGGCCGCGTAATCAATAGCTGCGACGATTTAGTTGAGCACGCAGGCTTTTCCGAATTGGTAGGCGTCGATGTATTCGCGCTCGGGGGCGAGGTGCTTTTCGAGCCTTTTGAGGATGCGGCTTTCGAGTTGGCGAGCGCGTTCGCGGCTGATGGAAAAGACGTTGCCGAGCTCTTGTAAGGTTAGCGGAGACTCACTGTTCATGCGAAGTTGCCAGATTTGGGAGTCGCGGCCTGTGAGTTTTTGTTCAAATTCTTCGAGGCTAGCTTTGATGCGGTTTGCG
This sequence comes from Bradymonadales bacterium, assembly GCA_041656175.1. Classification (GTDB taxonomy): domain Bacteria; phylum Myxococcota_A; class Bradymonadia; order UBA4248; family UBA4248; genus JBBAEA01. The sequence goes on from JBBAEA010000002.1 coordinate 54,073, forward strand.
GCAAATTGTTGGTCAATAAGCTCTTCGGCGCTGTCGTCGTGGGAGGCGATGGAATCAATAACGCAGTTATCGCTATCTTCGCCGCCGATGGGCGCAAAGAGCGAAAGTTCGTGGTTGCCGAGGCGTTGTTGCATTTCGGTAATTTCGTTCTCGCGTACGCCAAGGGACTGGGCGAGTGCGGCGGTGGTGGGGGTTTTGCCGGCTTGGCGGAATTTTTGCTCTTCTTTGTGTAAGTTGTAGAAGAGTTTGCGCTGGTTTTGCGTGGCGCCGATTTTGACGAGCCGGTGGTTATCCATCAGGAACTTGAGGATGTAGGCACGGATCCAGAATTGGGCGTAGGTGGAGAGTCGGATGTTTTTACTGACGTCGAATTTTTCGACAGCAAAGAGCAAGCCAACGTTTCCTTCTTGAATGAGGTCAAGAAGTTGGGCGTTTTGGCTTTGGTAGTCGCGGGCGATTTTAACAACCAAGCGAAGATTAGCGTTGATGAGGCGTTTTTTGGAGATCTCGTCGCCGCTTTGTGCTGCGCGTGTTAGTGCGTATTCCTCTTCGCGCGTGAGCACTTGATAGCTTTTGATGCTATCGAGGTATTGTTGCAGGGATGTCGTTGCGACTTGTCGTTTGTAGTTGTTTGTGCGCTTTTGCAGCGAGTATTTCATATTAAGCCCTCAGCTCGATGTGGCTTCGATGATCTAAGCACAATCACTTGTTGTGCGCTTTGGAAGCAATTATTGCCGTGAAGGTTTTAGGCACTCATGCGCCCACATCTACACGGCTCATATACTATACGAACGAGAGTCTCTTTTGGATCGGCTCTTGCGTAAAATACTTTAAAAGAACCTAATCAGGGGGAAGATACCTATTGCCTCTAAGGTGAAAACAATAATATAGAGAATGACAATACCAACGCCGACTATAATGAATAGGAATTTGGGATCGGAATTTGCTTTTTTGAGCAAGGCTTTTGCGTCTTTATTGGAGGAACTGGTACTTTCGGCGAGCTCGGCGCCAAGGGAATCAGGCTCGTTAGTGGCGCTTTGCTTGATTTTTGCGCTGTTTGCAAGAACGCTCGCGGGGGTATCAATACTGGTAATAAGGAGCAAGTCCTCGTAGATTTCAGCCGATGTTGCGTAGCGCTCTTGGGGTAATTTGGCTGCTGCCTTTCGCAGTAGTGCTGCTAAGGCTGTATTGTTCCATGACTTGGGTAGTTCCAGCTCATTGTAGGACTGCTTGTAGGCGATATCAAAGAGGCTAGTGCCTTCAAAGGCGGGTTTTCCGAGAAGCATTTCGTAAAAGATGAGCGCGAAAGCGTAAACGTCGACGTTTGGGCTGAGCACTTCGTTTCGGAGTTGTTCAGGTGCCATGTATTGCGGAGAGCCGTAGACTTTGTCGGTGCTCATGGTGATGTCATGGGCGGTGAATGCGCTTTCAGCGCTCATACATTTTGAGAGGCCAAAGTCGAGTATTGTTACGAGGTCTTCGTATCCCTCTTTGGAGCTGAGGATAATGTTGGCGGGTTTAAGATCACGGTGAACAATGTCGCACTTGTGTGCTTCGCGTAGTCCCTTGAGAATTTGCAGAGCGATTTTGCGCGCTGTTAGGAACGGTATACGCCCTTGCTCAAGTCGCTTTTCCAGAGTTTCGCCATCGAGCAGCTGCATTGTCATCCAAAGTGCGCCATCACTGCGTTTACCAAAGTGGTAGAGCCGCACAATGTTGGGGTGTTCAAGTCGTGAAACCAGATCGACTTCGCGCTCAAAGCGTTTTTGTATAGAGTCGACCTCGTTCTCGGCTTCAGGGAGTATCATTTTGAGCGCTTCGTCGCGGCCAAGATTGAGGTTTTTAACTTTAAATACCGCACCAAAGCCGCCTTTTCCCAGCATTGACAAAATGCGGTAGTGCTCAAAGTTATCGCCAAAGGTGGGAAGCTGATAGTCACGATCTTCCCAGCCCGATGAATTTAGGAGCTGGATTGTCATCTCCGCGCCACTTTGCTTTGGCGCGTGTTTAGGCGCGCCATCAAGTTTAATGGTCATCTCCGCGCTATTTTGCTTTGGCGCGTGTTTAGGTGCGCCATCAAGTTGAATGGTCATCTCCCCGCTATTTTGCTTTGGCGCGTGTTTAGGCGCACCATCAAGTTTAATGGTCATCTCCCCGCTACTTTGCTTTGGCGCGTGTTTAGGCGCACCATCAAGTTTAATGGTCATCTCCCCGCTACTTTGCTTGGGCACATAGTCATGTACAAGATCCTGCTCCGTTGTTGTATCATCAGCATGAGCTTCTGTGTTGTGGGAGCTAACAACAGCATCATGAGTCTCAATGGTATGGGGGCCGCTATTTATTTCACTTTGTTCATAATCGTTATGCATTTACTCACCATTTATGCCTTTACATCAAATACTTAGAGCCAGTGTTCCTAAGAGACACGTATCCTGTACAACGAAATATATAACATTATATCGCGCCACTTTCCAGTTGTGAGAAAGAGCAAGCGCTAAGACTACGTTGATTTAATGCGAAAACAATCAAAAAAAACTAACGAAAGAAAGGATGGCTATCCTAGCTAGTTTGAACTCGGTCAAAAAATCGAAAAATACTTTTCTTAGCAAGTTTGATGCGGGTTCCAGTTTCAAAGAACAAAATACTTGTCTTAGCAAGTTTGATGCGGGTTCCAGTTTCAAAGAACGAGACCTTTGCACGGCTAGAAATAACGAATTTAATTTTACAAATTCGATACAGCCTTAAACAAAATGAGACATTTTGTAGAGAGATATAAGCTAAAATGCTAATAAAATAAGGCAAGGCGAAGGTAAAATGACGTTTTATTCGAAAAGCGCTTAAAAGAGTGCTTTCTTTTTAGTGCCACAGCCGTCCAGGCTGTGGCCGCTTCGCGCGCGGCCTCAGCCGCGACCAATCGCTGACATCCATGTCGCGATTGAAGGGGAGGGGGGTACGGGGGGAACCTTTTTTCTTTTGCAAAAAGAAAAAAGGTTCCCCCCGCGCAAAGCTCTCAAGCTAATCCTCGGACAATAAGCCCAGGTTCGCCAATAGCACCAACAGCGTTGCTTTAGGCGCAAAGTCGGCGGCATGTAAGCAAATTTGCTCGATCCCCAAATCCATCGCAAAGACCTCGTTTAACCGCAAATCTTCTATTTCGGTGCAAAGCGCTTGTAGGGCAGCAGCGATGTCGTGTAACTGCGTTGTTAACTCGTCCCAAAACGAGTGCAGTGTTCCCAAACGCGCCCGCAGAGCGCTGCGATCCTCGTATTCTAAGCTGATGGGGCTATTCTTCCCGAGCGCAATCCCGTCGCCGAGCAGGCGCTGGTGGACGCTGCGTTGGTGGATCTCTTTGGGGAGTCGGTGTTGTACCAAGCGGTCTACATCGATTTGAACGGCTTCGATTTGGACAAGTTCACTGAGTTTTCGGCTCAAAAATACGATTAAGCCCAAGACCGCTGGAGGCGATAAACTCTGGCTAGCACTTGTATATAAGCGCACGGAGTCGATGCTGCTCGCAATATCGTAGCGGCGGCGCGCTGCGCTAAGCCATGCGTAGGCTTCGCTAAGCGCGATTAAGCCATCCTCGGTCCCCGAAATAATGACGTCAGACTCCCCACCTACAGCGCCTAAAACCTCACTCAAACAGCGATGCGCCTGGGAAGAACCCGCACCCGAACTCAAGCGCTGTATGATTAAATCCACGGAGTTCAAATACGCCAAACCCTCCACCGCATAAAGGCTCTTAGCCAACTCTTCCCCCGACATCCTCGCCGCCCCCGACAACTCCACCATGAGCAACTCTAAGCGCAACCCCTCGTCTTTGCACAAAAACAAGCGCTCATCGGGGACTTTGTCCAAGCAGACACCGCAAGGCAAATCAAGTAATGACGCCATTTCCTTACACGCCTCGAATAGCTCCATGTCGCCTAGCGCAAAAAGCGCGCTCAATCCCACCGTACTCCCATCGCCCAAAGATTCTTGCACAAAGCTTTGGTAATCGCGTTCATCCTCGAAAATCTTCTGCTCTAGTACCAAGCCCACATTGCGCAGCTCCGCTACCCTATCGTCGCGAAGCCAAGGCGCGCACTCCCGCGTCGAAAGCACCATCACGCGCCCTTCAGGCCAAGCCTCGTAGAGGTAGGACTCCAAATCCTCCACAATCCCCACACCCATACGACACTTCGTACAAAGCCGCAGCCCACTGCGCCGCTCAAGTTCCCTACAAAATGACATCAGCTACTCCTTTGCGCAAAAACTTCCCTTAAAGTGGGCAAAAAAAAACCGTCATTGACATGACGGTTCCAAATCGCTCTAACAGCTACTCTGTCGACTTCCACAAACCGTGCAAGTTGCAATAAGCATACGCCGCTACCAACTCTTCGTCCACAAGCGCGAACTCAACAATCGGCTGCTCGCCGGCGACTAAATTCTTGCGATGCCCGCCCTTTGAAGTCTGTATATAAACCCATTCGATCAAGTGCTCTGGAATCATTGGGTGCAAAATACTGCCCACTTCAACGCGGATCTTCCCATCTACTCTTTTGACGACAGGGATGTGTTTTTCGTTGCTTGCATCAACAGTATTCTCGGCTAAGACTTCCATGTTTTCGCCACAGCATACCAGCGGTACGCCAGCATTGTTGATTAGGCCGACTAAGTTTCCACAGTGTTTACAGAGGCAAAAGGTCATTTTTGTCATATTAACTCCCATAAAAGTGACGCACAGCAAAGTTCGCTGCTCAAATATAGTGCGCGAAAAATTAAATTATTTCAAGCGTTCGTATAAAGATCTTGTGGATTCCGACCTTCATAAATTAAAAAGACAGCGTTCTTTTAAAAGTAGACATTCTCCCAAGCAAAGTTCCCCGTGCAAAGCTTTCCAGTTTTTGTATTTTTTTTGTGGGGGGCTATTGCCCCCCTACGCGCAAGCTGCCCGCAAAATTCGGCAAGAGCCGCTGTATTTAATGCGCCGTTCACGCTAATCGCGTGACCAGCGCATTAAATGCGTCTCTAGCCGAATTTTGCGGGTGATCTTGCGCTACCCCCCAGACCGCAACTAAACCAATAACAGCAATCAACTCTCGATTACACGCGCATGACCACAACTCACCGAAATGACATCCAACAAATGCTCCAAAATACGGCGAGGATTCCCACCCTCCATCGCCCACAAATTGGGATCGTTAACAATACCCGTCTTTTTATCCGTGCGAACCGAAAAACGATCCAAAACCCACTCAATCGCCGATTTCCCGTTCACAATAAAATCATGCGCCACATCGGGGATACCGCTGATGGTAATAAACCCGTTATAAATAATGATCGACTTATCAAGCGCCTTCCCCTTCTTTGCGAAAACCATCTTCTCCACCCGATACGAAACCCCCTCAAACTCACCTTCAAGCTTTATCCCGAACTCGCGGTAATCTGGGACTTTCCGCATCGTGTGCAAATCGATTAACGCCGCACCGCGTGCCGATAAACGCGAAAATTCCGAATAATCTGCGGGCAAATCAATCCGCGGCAAACTCTTCTTCAGCTCCACCTTATACCGCTTTTGATACCCCAGATCCCACAATTGCCCATAAACAAAATCAAAGATAGCTCGCTTCCCCACCTTCACCCCATAAAGCTTCTCCGCCTCAGCCACAATCCAGTCACTTACCCCGTCACGCCGCCTGCAAACCGAATTTTCTGCAAATAACCCCCCCGAATTTTCTTCATACCAATACAAGGGGAAACATTGTGCTCCCGCTTCCATCAAATTTAAATCAGGAACTTTATCAACGACAAATGCCGAAAAATCCTTTTTTGCCCCCAAACCAGTCACACAAATCAATAAATTCTCGCTATCCGCCTCTGGAAAAAACGCAGGCTGGCGATATACCCTTTCATTATATTTAGATGTAAAATATAGATATTGAGGTACAAAAGGGCGATAAATACTTTCATAAACCCTATTATCTTCAAAAACATCAGCTTCTTTAGCAGTTTTAGCTTTTCTTTCTAAACGCTTCATCAAACTGGTTGTCCAACTGATTTTTGTTAAATCATAATCCACAAAATCTTGGATTTTAATAGTGATTTTACCCTTTTTTGCCTCTCTATAACGAGAGACTTCATTATTATAAAAATCGATCATTCCTAACAATCGTTCCTTCAAAGATTCTTGACTGAAATCATAAACCCAAGCATCGCGATTTGTTTTAACTCCACAACTATGCGCTGCGAAAAAACTTCCCTTGCCATCGCCGAATTTTTTGGCGTTTTCGAGCGGAATCATCGTCTCGAAAGTTTCATCGCGCTGGTTGATCCAATCGTGATATTGATTGGGTTGTAGTGCCTCACCCCAATCAATACCTTGAACGCTTTGTGCCGTTTTGATGCGTTCTAATTTATCTTCGCGACTCAAATAATCGCCGATATCGTGATAATATATTTGTGCTTTGCCGTCATAGTTGGGATCTTTTACCAATAAACAAATCGCTATGGGCGTACGAGAGCCTGAGTCAAAAACATTACCAGCCTCCTTTTTACGTAATACACCACTTGTATAAGCATTTCCTCTTAAATTATAACAATAAACCGCACTGAATTCCTCTTCTAAGCACGCCCTAAAACCGTCAAAAGCCAGATTATCGATCCAACTCCCATTGCTAATAAAAGCCACAATCCCCCCATTTTCCTCATCCAAGCGATCACTCGCCCAACGAAAAGCCTTCACATAACTATCGTATAAGGAGTTTTTATTTGTAGCCGTCGATTTTTTTGCGTAAGTTTCATCGATCCGCGCTTCTAATTGTTTATAACTCGCGTTTTGCGCGTTGTCGTTGGCGCTTTTTTGCCCGATTGAATAGGGTGGATTCCCTAAAATCACCATCAGCGGCTGCTTTTGCTGCTCAACAACGCGCTGCGAATTATCCGGAAAAAACGCGGTAAAAACGTTATTTCTTTCGCCCAACTCAAAACTATCCGTCAAACAGATGCCGTCAAACGAAAATGTCGAATTTTCCACGGTCTCCCCCTCATCTATGCCGCGCGCTTTCATCTGCCAGCGCAAAGAATTTTCTATATTCACCGCCGCAATATAATACGCCAACAATAATATTTCGTTTGCGTGCAGCTCCCCGTGATATTTACGCAATAGATCCTCATCGTTAATCAATCCGCATTCCAACAAGCGCGCCATAAAAGTGCCCGTCCCCGTAAACGGATCGAGTACGTGAACCCCCTCATCGCTCAAATGACGCCCAAAATACTTTTGCAACAAAAAATCCGTCGAATGCAGAATAAAATCCGCAATTTCAATCGGTGTGTACACGATCCCGAGCTTTTCCACCGTCAGCGGAAACGCCAACTTAAAAAACGTTTCATACAATTCGGTAATAATCTTTTGCCGTCCCTCGGAACTTTGCACCCCGCGTACGCGATCAGCAACCGATGTATAAAATCCCTGCATCGCTCGCGTTCCCTCTGCAAAATCCGAAACCTTTTGCATCTCATCGATGATCCTTCGCATCGAACGCGAAATAGGGTTATTATCTTCAAAGCTTCCGTCATCAAAAAGTGCGTTAAAGATCGGCCCCGTGATCAGGTGCTGCGCCAACATCTCCACAACTTCCTCTTTCGAAAGCGCGTTGTTGATATTCGCACGCAATTCTTGGTGGAATACGCTAAACCTTTTACGAATTCCCGCATTTTCCTCGACCAATGCAGCGATTTGCGTGATATTATTTTGTACAATCGTCCCCACATCTCCCGCCCAGTCTTCCCAATAACGCCGTGAACCCACGCGCTGCACAAGTTTGGCGTAGATCAAACCCTGTGTTTCCTGGATAAAATTCAGATCTAACTGAATACCATCAACAAGAATTCTACTATCCTCAAAATCTGCATCACTACGGTCACTCGCAGCACCCGACTCACCGATAACAGCCCCAGTTTTTCCAACTTTCTGCTGTTTCAACGCCAGCTGCTGAACCTTGATTTCAAACCGCTCATCGTGCGCACGAAGGGCGCGAAGTACGGACCAAACGGTTTTATAATCTTCGCTGTTATTAAGGGCTTCCTCCGCGTTGGCTCCAGCTTTAAGTACAACGGGAATAATAATGTAGCCGTACTTCTTAGCCTCGGCTTTGCGCATCACGCGCCCCACCGATTGCACGATATCGATCTGCGAATTCTTCGGGCTCAAAAACAACACTGCATCTAAGCTGGGAACATCGACTCCCTCGCTCAAACAGCGAACATTGCTCAATATCCGACACTCTGCCCCGTCACGTGGAACGCTTTTGAGCCAGTGTAAGCTCTCATCGCGCTGCATCGCCGACATCTTCCCGTCCACGTGCGCACAATTGGGATATACCGACATCGAACGCATCTCATTTTCCCACAAGAACACTTCGTTTGCATCACTTTCTGCACCATCAAGAGCATCAGTATCGATATCTGCCGTATTTTCCGACATCAAGCAGCCGATCATATTAAGCTCGCTCTCAATACGCTTCGAGTTTGCAATGCTATGCGTAAAGGCAACCGCTGTACGCATCGGCTCGGGATCAACCTTCTCCAACTCATCGCTATCATCACGCGAAATCTTATTAAGCGCCGATACGCAGGCAACCAGCTTTGCCGCGCTGGTAACTTCCAAACGATCCGAACTCTCTTTCTCATCAAGAATCCGCCGTATCTGCACCGGTAAATCATCAGTAATCGTAAAGACCAGCACCCGATAGTCGCTTAAAAGCCCCAACTGCACCGCTTTTCCGAAACTAAGGCTATAAAAAACATCGCCATACAACGCCACATCATCCATCGAACACAGAACGACATCCTCGCCGCGCGCCCGATCCTTGGCATCCTCCCCGTAAAGCCGCGGCGTCGCCGTCATATACAAACGCCGTTTCGCCAAAATTTGCGTGTTGTAATGCACCTTTACAAACGACGAAATGTCATCAGACCCATCGTGAACACCAGTAGTTCGATGCGCCTCATCCGAAATCACCAAATCAAACGACAAATCCGCTCCCGACTCCGCACTCGCCAAAGCTTGCCCCTCGATCACCGCATCTATCGATTGATACGTACTAAATACAACGTTAAGACGCTTCAGCGCATGAGAACCGCTATTCTCCTCGCCGAATAGGCAGCCGCTCGCCCTAAACTCCGAGCCTTCATTCTTGGCCGTATCCCGCGCTTCTAAACATTCTAAAAACCACTTCGCAATATCCGCAGGATTCGTATTGGCGGGTTCTGCCAAATCAACGACACTCGTAAAAGTATCATCGTCGACATTAGACCGCTTTTTACTACTCACTTTGGAGTCCGAGCAAACACAAAGCGGGCGCATACTCGTATTTTTATGATCAAGCCAACTCCCCAGGCTTTGCCCCAGTAGCGCAATCGATGGAACCAAAAACAAGACAAAATCCCCGTCTTCACACAGATCCTCGGCTATCCGAAGCGACGTAAATGTCTTACCCGTACCGCACGCCATAATCATACGACCGCGATCATTACTCGAATAATGCGACCGCGCCGCCTCCAACGCTTCCAGCTGATGCGCTCGCAAGGTAAACGGCTCATATTGCGCTTGAGAACCGACAAACCCCGCCACGAGCTTTTCCCAATCTACTGGGCTCTCCCTCAAGGTCGATAAGCTGATCCGCGTTACCGGCGGCTGATGTTGCCGAATCATTGCTTCGGCATTTGCGCCCCATTTGTCGGTTGTCGATATCCATAAAGCCCGAGTAAAAACGCAGCTATTGCCCGCTTCATCTAAAAACGTCTTAGCCGTCATCGATAAAAAACTGTCGATATTCGCCTTGTTTACCGAGTGCGCCGCAGCGTAACATTTACATTGCACGGCCCAATATTCCCCATCCTTCGTTTTCGCCACCAAATCAATACCCAAATCCTTCCCGCCCCCCGCAAAACTCTCGCGAAGCGGAAATTCCCCCCACAAATACACCTCCTCCAACTGATCGGCATAACGCGGTTCCGTTAACAGATATCGCTGACTTAAGCGCTCAAAACTATCACCGATCCGACGTTTTCCGCCTGCTGTCCGAAAAATATCCAGTACTTCATCTATTGTTAACATCTCGCTTGCCCTTTCTTATCCAAAACATGCCCATCGACCCGTTCGACATCAATCGGATACCATCAAACTAGCGTACTCTCAATATTGGCTAACTGATAAAATGAAGCAAGAAAGCTCAATAGCTCAGAGCATCCTTAGGGAAACTCTGAAATATTCGATATTTATGACTTTTGCTCTTGTGGGGGGCTATTGCCCCCCTACGCGCGGGCTTCCTCGTAAAATGCGACAATTCGCATAAATAAAATGCGATGTATTCGCTCAAACCGCTCATTCATCGCATTTTATGTGCTCATTGCGCATTTTCCTCGGCGATCCCGCGCTACCCCCCCCCAGCGTTTCACGCGAAAGAAAATGTGCACAGTCTCTCCCTATTCTCTTCATTCCTATAAGATTGACGCCCGTTGCTAAGCTCTTTATACTTTTGTTACATCTTTTCGCGTTGCCAGATCGCGGCGCAATGTTTTTTGTTCAACCTAGGAGTTTGTCTATGATTCTTCGAAGCACCGTCATTGAAAATCGCTATTTTGATTCAGTTTTTCTCATGAGCTTAGCCGCGGAGCTTAAGAAGATGGGCGGCGTACTGGACGCCTCCGCGCTTATGGGAACAGATAGTAACAAGGATTTACTCAAGGATAGTGGGCTTTTGGATGATATCGCGAAATCCGCGGCTCCCAATGACCTTATTTTAAGCGTCAAAATCGAGAATGAATCGCAGTATCCCTCCATAAAAGAGCGCATCGACAAATTTTTGGCAGGCGAGGACGATGCTGCGCCGAAGAAGAGGTCGGGGCGCGGGGAGCAAGTGGCGCATACTATTGAGGAGGGTTTAGATATTTTGGAGGATGCAAATCTACTCCATATCTCGATCCCTGGGCCTTTTGTGTATAACGAGGCGTTGCGCGCCATCGATAAGGGGCTAAATCTCTTTATCTTCTCCGATAACGTTTCGATCGAAGAGGAGCGCATCATTAAAGAAGAGGCTAAAAAACGGGATCTCCTCGTCATGGGTCCCGACTGCGGAACCGCCATCATCAACGGCGTTGGCCTTGGTTTTGCAAACGTCGTCCCCCGCGGCCCACTCGCCGTTATCGGCGCGTCGGGAACGGGGATACAGGAAATAACATGCTTGGCCGCGCAACGCGGCATTGGAATCGCTCAGGCCATCGGTTTGGGGGGACGCGACCTTCGCAAAGAAATTGGCGCCATATCGATGTTGCAAGCCCTCGATATGATCGAAACGCAAAGCGAAGTTAAGGTGATTTGTTTGGTCTCAAAACCTGCACACCCCGATAGTATGGCCAAAATCATGGCTCGCGCTGAACGCATGAATCTGCCGATCATAGCCTGTTTCCTCGGTGCGAGCACAGAAATCGCGCATCCCAAAAACGTTCACATCGCCACTCGCCTTGATGAAGCTGTCGATATGGTGGAAGCCGTACTACGCGGTGAAACCCCAAAGAGAAGCGATAAGGCCATCATTAGCGAAACATGCTTGGCTAAGCTCCAAGAGCGAAAGGCGAAACTGCCCGCTACGCGCAAAAACATTAAGGGGCTGTTTAGCGGCGGTACTCTTTGCGACGAAGCGCTGTATATGGCTAAGTCCTTGAAACTCGAAAAGATCCAAAGCAACCTTGTCGCAGATAGCGATCCCATGGCTATTATTAATGATGGGCAAAACGCAAACCTATTCCTCGACATGGGGGACGACAAGTTTACGCGCGGACGCCCACACCCCATGATCGAGTTTGGCTATCGCATGGAGCGAGTACGCGCTGAAGCCGCAAGAGCAGAGACCGCCGTTATTTTACTCGATCTCGTTATAGGCTATGGTTCGCACAAAGATCCGCTTGCAGCACTGCTGCCCGTTATCGAGGAGTTCAACAAGGACAGCGATCCCGTCTTCGTACTCTCGATCACGGGGACAGCGCAAGATCCGCAAAACCTTGAGCAGATTAAAACGCAAGTGAAAGCCGCTGGCGCGTGGATTGCAAAGAGTAACGCGCAGGCCGCTGCGATGGCCATCGAGTTTGTGAAGCGCTAGGCACTGAGGGGGAGCGCAAGATCACCTGAGGAATTCGCTTAGTTACGCACACTGTGCATAAGTCGAGCGTATAGCGAGAATTTTGCACAGTGTATCGCGGAACTTAGCGAATAATGAGGGAAGCTTGCGCGGGGGGGAGACTTCCCCCCTCCCCAAAAAATAGCCATAATATTTGGAACAATGTTTTTAACCATTTTGAATGTGAGCATAAATATGACGAATCCCTTACTTGGCAATGATAAATTATCTGTTATTAACATGGGTCTGCCCTCTTTCGCCGAATCGCTCGCCGAACAAGGCGCCGCCGTCACACAGCTACAATGGAAGCCCGCAGCCGACGCAAAACCCGAGCTTCTCAGCGTACTCGCGCGCATAAACCGCGCTGGCAAAGAGCTGTCTGCGCTTCAAGAAAAAATCGAAGCCGCCAACAAGCAAGCCGTGGAGCGCTTGAACGAAGCGCAAGCGATTTGGACCGACGTGCAGCCCGCGCGTGACGTCGTTAAAGGTTTTCACGACAATTTGATTCTGCACGCAGGCCCGCCCATCGCCTGGGAAAAGATGTGTGGCCCCATGCAAGGTGCCATAGCGGGCGCCCTTATTTATGAAGGGAAAGCCAAAACTTTCGAGGAAGCATGCGTACTTGCCGAGAGCGGTAAGATTGAGTTCGCACCATGCCATCACTACCAAATGGTGGGACCCATGGCTGGCGTGGTATCGCCTTCGATGTGGGTTTCGGTGGTACATAACCCCACACACGGGAATTACGCCTACTGCACACTCAACGAAGGATTGGGCAAAGTTTTGCGCTTCGGCGCCTACGATGAAGAAGTTATGACGCGGCTCAAGTGGATGGAAAAAGTGCTGGCGCCCGCCTTGTCAAAGGCCGTAAAACACGCGGGCGGCATCAATATTAAAGCGCTCATCGCGCAGGCGCTGCAGATGGGCGATGAATTGCACAACCGCAATAACGCGGGAACGTCGCTCTTGCTGCGAGAGCTGCACACGCATCTGTGCAAATGCGGGCTAAGCCTTGAAGTCGTCGAAGAAGTCTACGCTTTTATCAACGCTAATAACCACTTCTTCCTTAATTTCTCGATGCCCGCGGGTAAAGTTGCAGCCGATGCCATTAAGGGCATTGAGTACTCCACCATTATGTGCGCAATGTGCCGAAACGGCGTCGAAATTGGCATACGTGTTGCAGGCACAGGGGATCGCTGGTACACCACGCAATCTGGTATTCCGAAGGGTTTGTATTTTGGCGGCTACTCCGAAGCCGACGCCAACCGCGATCTCGGGGATTCCACGATCTGCGAAACTGCGGGTTTTGGCGGTTTTGCCATGGCTACTGCACCGGCCATCGTCAAGTTCACGGGGGGAGACGCCGAAATGGCCTTGCGCATCACGAACGAAATGTACGACATTTGCTACGCCCGACACCGCGACTATCAAATGCCTATACTCGATTTTGCAGGCACACCGCTTGGTGTAGATATTCGCAAGGTCGTTGAGCTCTCCTCAACCCCATATATTAACACTGGTATAGCACACAAAAAAGCTGGCATTGGCCAGGTCGGCGCTGGCCTGCTTCGTGCGCCCATGCCTTGCTTCCAAGAGGCTTTACTTGCTATGGGTGAGTGGACTTAGGGTTTAGGGGGAGGGGGGTGTTTTTTGCCAAAGAAAATGTGAACGCATAGCGCAACACCCAGAACTTATGAAGAAAATCAGCCAATTATCTCGACATATGCTCATAGTTTGCGGCCCTAGCGGGGCTGGGAAATCGACGCTGTTAAAGCATTTGCTCGGCGAGCGTTGTACTTGCGCGCTGTCGCGATCGACGACGACGCGCGCGCCACGGGGTAAGGAGCAAGATGGTGTAGACTACGATTTTGTTGACCTTGCGAGTTTCGAGAGAGCGATTGCGGAGGATGCTTTTGCGGAGCACGCATCGGTGTTTGGGCACTATTATGGTACGCCCCACAAGATGATCCGCGAGATTGCTGGCGATGGCAACGACATACTCTTTGATATCGATGTGCAAGGGGCAAGGCAGATCAAAGAGAAGTACCCCGATTGTTGGTGTGTGCTGATTGCGCCACCGAGCATGCAAGTACTAGAGCAGCGGCTAAGGGGGCGTAAAACCGATGCCGATGAGGTTATCAAAAGGCGGCTTGCTCAGGCGCAAATAGAGCTATCTCAAGAGGATTTGTTCGACTTCGTAATAGTGAACGAAAAGCTCGACTTAGCCAAAGAGCAGATGCTTATGCTTTACGATTGCATGCGCCTGAGAACCGAGCGTTGAGCCATGAATCGCGACGAGTATTCCTACTGCCAGTTCTTTTGTGAAGAGAATATTCTTCTGCTCTACGAGCAATTGCGCAAAGAAAATGCAAAAGACGTCAGTGCTGCTCAAGTTTTGTACCTCAGTAATCCAGCGCGAAGCTGCGTCATCTGTGAGCAGAACCTAGGCGCCCCTCCTCGCCATCTCGTTTGTTGGGACTATCACGTTGTTTTGTTCCAGCCGAGTCATAGGCCAAAGATCTGGGACTTTGACTCGCGACTTGGGCTTTGTACAGACGCCATCGAGTACTTTACGCGAAGCTTCCCACCCGACATACAAGGCAAGTACAGAGCGCGTTTCCGCGTTATCGATGCTGAGTTTTATCGCGAAAACTTTAGCTCGGAGCGCAATCTCATCACCCCAAAACAAAAAAGGGAAATCGTTTACCCAAGCTGGCCAAAATTCCGCCGAGGATCGCTCAGTTTGGAGCGCTGCATCGATTTTGAGGACAAAGAACTCGCACCGTTTTTGGACTGGGATGAGTTTTTATCGAAGTATGTACAGCGCTCGTCCTAGCTTGATTTGTAATACTTTAAATTTTTAACCACGAAAAACACGAAAACACACGAAAAATTTCTTTTTTATTCTTACATGTCTAGCTTGATTTGTAATACTTTAAATTTTTAACCACGAAAAACACGAAAACACACGAAAAATTTCTTTTTTATTTTATAGAACCAGCTTGATTTGTTATAGGCTTTCGAGCCTTCTTTTTGTGTCTTTAAATTTTTAACCACGAAAAACACGAAAACACACGAAAAATTCTTTTTTATACTTATATGCCCCGCTTGATTTGTTATAGGCATTCGT
>JBBAEA010000003.1:0-63237 GCA_041656175.1 Bradymonadales bacterium
AATCTATCTTCTATCGTAAAGTGACTGTAAGACTGCATGAACCCTCCTGAGTGTGAGTCTTTTGCAAAACAATCATACAACAGAAAGTTCGTGCAGTCCCCTGTTGCACTCGTAATGAAGATCTACCCTTCCCCCAGCAAAACAAAAACTTAAAAACCGCCAAATATACGACTTTACGGTTCAGAGTTTCCTTAGCTTGAATTTGGGCTTAACAACTGCTAAATTTTTGCGGGGGAGATTGCTATTGGTGAGGAGGAAGAGATGAAGCGTGTAAAGTACTGGCACATAGTTTGGGCGTTTTTAGTTTTTCTCGGTATAAACGCTTGTGATGAGGGGGCAAGTAAGCCGCTTTGTAGCTTAGATTGTGGCCACGGAAAGTGTGTTATCAGCACGACGGGTTCTAACAGATGCGTTTGCGATATTGGCTACGCGCAAGATCTCTTTGGTAAGTGCACGGATTGTGACATCGGCTACAACGATGTAGCAGGCGAGTGCGTAAAAGACCCTTGTACGAACTTTTGTACTGGAGAGCATGAGGTCTGTAGCCTAGTAGATAACGTTGCGCGTTGTGATTGCGCCGAAGCCTACGAACGCGTTGGAGCGGACTGTAAGTTCAGGGACGATTGCAAAGTCGAGTTCGTGTTTAATAATACTGGCGCTATAGGTTTTAAGGTATACGTCACTGGAAGTTTCGATAACTGGAGTAAAACCACCCACGAGCTCCAAGACCAAGGCGGTGGCAAGTTCAAGACTACTATCGCACTTGAACGGGGTGAGTACGAGTATAAGTTCTTCATCGATGGCTGGAATGATGCTTGGCAAAACGATCCCGAACGTCCTATACAAGGTAACGACAACAACAGCGTTGTGCGCGTTGGCGCTTGTGGCGAAGAAAAAGATGATCCTGTCGTGGACGAAGAAGCGCCGCAGTTAAAGCTGATAGCGCCACCTATCGTTAGTTCGGGGAATGTCGAATTTACAGTGCAATACATCGATGGCAAAGACGGTGCTGGCATCGACGGCGAGCCAACAGCACTGTTAGAGGAAAAGAGCGTAAACGCGAACTTTGACGCTTCAGGCTTGACGCTTCAGGTTAGCGACACTGGCAAAAATCAAGGAAAGTACGCATATTTTATAGATGCCAAGTCAAAGAATGGTAAGACGGCAAAGCTCTTTGTTCCTGTATGGGTAGAGGCGAAGCCTTTTGATTGGCGCGACGGCGTTTTGTACTTTGCCTTTATCGATCGTTTCTTAAATGGGGATACGAGTAACGATGAGCCCAAGACCGATGCCACCGTGGAAGGAACATGCGACGCGCGCTGGATGGGTGGCGACTTTGCAGGCTTAAAACAAAAAGTGGAAGACGGCTATTTCGAATCTTTGGGCGTTAACACGTTGTGGATTTCATCGGTAAGCATGAACGGCCAAACAGTGGGAAGGGGTACAGATGGCAAAACGTATTCCGCTTACCACTCGTATTGGCCTGTAGCCACGGGTTGGACTTATGAGAATGAGAGCTTGTTTAGCTCCGCAACAAGCGCAGGTTTGCCTATACGCGCCATAGAGCCACACTTTGGTACGATGGAAGAGTTTAAGGCTCTTGTTGGCGCGTGTCACCAACGCGGAATGCGCGTACTTGTTGACTTTGCCGCTAACCATGTTCACGAAGATAGCCCGCTATACAAGGAGCACCGCGATTGGTTTAACACCGAGCCTGTACATATTTGTAATGGCGATAACGGGGCAAACTGGAATAAATATCCATTAACTTGTTGGTTTGCCGAGAACTTGCCCGATTTTAACTACGAGAAAGCTGAAGTGCGCAAAGCGATGGTTGATCACGCTAAGTGGCTTATTCAAGAGAGCAATATCGATGGGTTCCGCGTGGACGCTGTGAAGCATATGACGAAACAATTCGTCATAGACCTGCGTCGCGGCATTGATGCAATGTTCGAGAACACGGGTATAACTTTTTATATGGTTGGCGAAACATTCGAATTTGGAGCCGACGCGCTAAAAGAATACATCGGCAAAGATTTGTTACACGGACAATTTGATTTCGGTTTTTATGGTCAGATTAAAGACAATATATTGTCGCCGCATGGTAGCTACGAAAAAGTTAAAAACTTCACAGAACATAACGACCACACCTATAATGATGTCAATGGTATCAAGGCGATAATGGGCACTTTTATAGGAAACCACGACGTCGCGCGTGCTATTTCTGTAGCTAACGAAAACGGGAGCGAAAACTGGGGCCAAAATCCAGATGTTAATGACTGGCAGCCGCACCTTCGACTCAAACTCGCCTGGACCGTGCTCTTAACTAGCCCTGGAGTTCCGCTCTTTTACTACGGCGATGAGTTTGGTTTAGAGGGCGCGGGTGATCCCGATAATCGCCGTATGATGAAGTTCGATGGCTTAAGAGAGCAACAGGAAATAACCTTCAACTTCGTCAAACAATTGGGCAAAATTCGTGAGGAAAACCCTGTACTTTCGCGCGGAAACCGCCAAAATATCGCCGCTAATAACGATGCGTGGATATACAAAATGGTCGATGATAGCGCGAGTATTTGGGTTGGAGTTAGCAAAAGTAATAACACTGGATTCGACGTACAAGGACCACAAAACGGCTGGGTAGATCTACTCAACAATAATGCTGATATCGGCCACACAAATCGTATACAGTTTACAGATGGCTTCCAAATATTTATTTGGAAGGAGAAATAATAACAACACGCTTGAATGCGGCTTAAATATGTATGAACTCAAAGAAACGAGTTTTGATCTAGCTTATGAATGGTGGCGGTATGTCGTTTTAGTAAAACTAAAAACGGAGCCAGGGCGTTGCGGGGCCGGCGATTGAGGCCCCGCTGAGGGGGGTAGCCTGAGACCCGAGCGTCAGCGAGGGGCTTAGGCGAGGGGGGATACTTCCCCCCACAAAAAAAGACCTGGTATGATGCGAATGACGCGTATGGATGGGAGGAGAGATGAGATTGCAATTAAATCGCAGCGGCTTGGGCGCATTAGTCTTAGTATTGGCGCTTTTGGGCTTCGTGGGCGCGTGCGACGAGGGTGGGGCGCGCATGTACAAGACGTCCGCCATCGCGCCGAGTTACCAGAGCTGGGCGGCAGAGAAATACATGGATATCTTGGGCGCGAGCGTCGTAGATAAAGGTGTGAACTTTGCAGTTTATTCGGAAAATGCAACGAGGATCGAATTATTGCTTTTTAGCGATCCCGAAGCGGCGCGTCCGCGGATGCGTATCCCGATGACGAAGGCGAAGTCCAATGTGTGGACGGCTTATGTCGAGGGTTTGGGCGTGGGGCAACACTATGGCTATATTGCGTGGGGTCCGAACTGGCCCTATACCGAAGAATTTTACCCTGGCTCAACCATGGGCTACATCACAGACTGCGATGAGCATGGGAACCGCTTTAATCCGAATAAGCTGCTGATTGATCCGTATACGCTGCGGATACACCGCGATTTTGACTGGTCGAAGGGCAACCCCGCAAGTGGGAGCGCGCGACACGTTTCGTCTTGGGGAGCGGCGGCTAAGAGCGTGGTTATTCGCAGCGAGTACCAGTGGAGTGAGAATGAGAGGCGTTGGCGCGAGATGCGGATGCGCGGGGATGCGGGGAGCCAGAAGCAGAGCGATTTAATTGTGTATGAAGTACATGCTAAGGGCTTTACGGCGGGTTCTGATTCGAAGGTGAGTGTGCCAGGGACTTTTAAAGGCGTCGGCGATAAAGCGAAGTATTTAAAGGAGTTGGGAATTACAGCGGTAGAGCTTTTGCCGATTATGGAAAAAACCGATGACGGGACATATTGGGGATACAATACGCTTGCGTTTTTTGTGCCCGAGCAACGATACGCGGATCCCAATAATAAAAAACTCAATGCCGTGATGGATGAGTTTAAGGCGATGGTAGACGCGCTACACGCCGAGGGCATTGAAGTGATTTTGGACATTGTTTACAACCACACGGGGGAAGGTGGATTTTGGCGAAGTAAACTAAAAAAGTATAATACCAGTTTTTCTTATGGTTGGGATGAACACTTTGATGATGTGACTTCAGCCTCGATATTTAGTTTTAGAGGGCTAGATAACGCAGCGTACTACGAGCTAGGAAGCGATACAAGCCCTGAGCTGGGTAAATGCGCATACCGAGACGACACGGGGGTAGGAAACCAAGTGCGTACCAATCATGTGCCCTTTAGACGCTTAATTTTAGATAACCTGCGCTTTTGGGTTGAGGAGATGCACGTGGACGGTTTCCGTTTTGACCTCGCCACCGTTTTGGGCATGAAAGACCTAGAGCCTTGGATTTTCGATCCCGAAAACACGGTTGTACAAGATATTATCGATGCTCCTGTACTAAAGAAATACAACACGCGTTTGATCGCGGAGCCTTGGCACTTTGGCGCTTATGGCGTTGGGAAGTTCCCAAAATCTAAGACAGACGCGGAGTTTGCTTGGTTTGATTGGAACGACAAGTTCCGCAATATGTGGCGTGAGTTTATTAATGGTGATTCGCTGGCTGTTGGCCATAACGAGGGGATTTCTATTGGCGGAGCCTTAACGGGGAGTGCTGAGCTGTTTAGAGGTGGTGGACGCAAACCCTTTCATAGCGTCAACTTTATCACAGCGCACGACGGATTCACGCTCTTTGACTTGGTGAGTTACAATCAAAAGCACAACATGGGTGGGCCGCTCAATCCGATTTGCTTAAGCAATCCCGCTTCGCCCTTCTGCGACACCACAAGCGGCGATGACAATAATCGTTCGCGAAATTGGTGCCCGGGCGATGAACAAAATGGCTGCAAAGATCCGGAAGGTTACGCGGTGAAGCGCCAAATGGTGCGAAACTTCTTTGCCGCCCTGCTCTTTTCACAGGGGACGCCGATGATCTTGGGCGGCGATGAGTGGATGCGAACCCAATACGGCAACAATAACGCCTATTCCGATAGTGCCGACAACGAATTTAACTGGTTTCGCTGGGGCGATTGGGCACCCGATAACGAGCGCCAACGCATGTACGACTTCGTCAAAAACGCTATTAGCTTGCGCAAAGAACTTGCCCCTCGCTTTTCACCCGAAAGCTACGAAGACATCGACTGGAGGGGCAGTGACGGCAATCCACCCGATTGGGGCAGTCGCCACATTATGATGTATTGGCCGCCAAAAGAGGGCTTGGCCGCCGTCGCCCTCTGCATCAACATGGAAGGCGATCCCAATAGAGTAGTTAGCTTCCAGCTCCCCGAAGTACCCGGTGGCTGGCAAGTCGCCGTCGATACACAATTACACTACGACTCTGGAGAAGTTATCGACGCAGTCGAAAACAAGAAAATTTCTCGCAACATTTATCCTCAAGGTGAAGCCGCGCTTGAAGAAAACAGATACGGTTTAAAGTCTCGAACGATTGTACTTTTAAAGCAAAAACAATAGTATTTCTAGGTCTTTGGCGACGCGTTGCGGGCCAAAATTTTTAAGCTTTTCCTCTCTGGTGGGGGGCTGTGCCCCCTACGCGCGGGCTTCTTCGCAAAATTCGGCAGCGAACGCAAAATGCTGTGCGGTGTATTTGCTAAGCGCGCATCCACCGCACAGCATGCGTTCGCAGCGCCTTTTGCTCAGCGATCCCGCGCTACCCCCCAGTGGCTACTTTTCCTACACGGCTATGTATGTAATGTAGCCTTTTGTTGAGCGTAATTTTGTAATATGTTTTCCTATGATAAAATGGATAAACCATGATTAAATTGCGAAGATTACTAGGCTTTATACTTACTTTGCTGCTTGTAACGTCGGTTTTTGCTAGTCTTAGTTTTGCCGAGGAAGATCGTTTCAGCGCTGGCGGCTACTTTAGAGTTGCGGCTCGTCCCGATTTCCAAGGTGGCTGGTCAAAACTCGGTCTGTGGAATATTTCGGGGCGCCTGCTTAACGAGTCGCAGTGGGCGGCGCTCGAAATGCGCTTAATGCTCTTGCAAGCAAGCCCTGGGACAAAGGAGGTTTGGACCAGTGTACACGCCAAGGTCGAGGGAGGAACGGTTCGCGCTGCAGATTTGCTACACGGAAGCCTATCGGGCTTTGGGCTAACACAGCTTTATGTTAAAACAGGTAACGTTTTAATAAAAGACGTCGTGTGGCAGCTTGGTACGCTAGAGTATTATTTTGGCGATTTAGGGCTATACGACATGAAATTTGCCGATATATTCGGCAAGACACTCGGTTTATCGGCGACGTACAGTAACGATTATATTGATTTTTTGTTTGGCTTTGGTGACGCTGGCTACTTAATGAAGGGTTATGATAAGTATAGCACCATTTTAAGCTTCGGTACTGCATTACGTGTTCGTCCGATTTCTGGCTTTGAATTCGGTCTTGGCGGCGAGCTTTTCTATGAACCGAGTAACAAAGGCGATCGAAGTGCTTCATACCAAACGCGCTTTAAGTCAAACCAAGCTGTGACATATAGCTCATTTGTGCGCAATACCGTAGTGCAAGATTTTGCAAAATCACTCGCCGATCCCAATCAAGTTTATGATTTGTATCCAAAGCCCACGCCGCTTGATGCGCTATCGTTTAAGTTGGTGGCTTACTTAGGTTTTGGGCAGCTGGGGGCGCTTCGCTGGAACAACTTGTTTTTTAATTTTTTGCGCAATCACCCACAATCTGTGTATGAAGAAAGCTATGGCGGGCGGATGTATAATGTTTACACGAAAGAGTGGACTGACGAGAGGTACCAGATAAACCTTGGTAATGAGATGCAACTTAGCATAGTTCCCGAGCGCTTTGATCTTACTTGGGCTGCGCTTTTTGGCTACCACTTCGACAAAGATAATTCTATTAAATCCAGTGAAACCAACCGCATGATTTGGTCGATAGTGGCAAGAGGTCAGGTATATATTACGCCAACACTGCACTTTTTACTCGAAACATCCTTTGCCCAAGAAAAGAGTCTAAACGGCAACTTGTGGAAGCGGAGTGCACGTTCTATCGACCAAAGCCGTGATGGTTTCGCAGACATAGATGGCTTAGAGTACGGTGATCTCCAATTGCGCAATACTTGGCAAGGTAAGACGGGCTTAGTCATTAATCCAGGTGGCACAGGAATCTTCGCTCGCCCCTCGCTGCGTTTACTCTATGGTGTGCAATACTCCAATATGCACAATGCATTTCCCAACAGTTATGTCGAAACGCTAGATGAGAATAATGAATTTTTTGGCGCAGATGTACTGAGTTCTATTAAAGATAGACACTGGCACCATGTGATATCCATTGAAGCGGAGGCTTGGTTCTAATGAAAGCGTATCCCATCTATATTCTTAGTGTATTTTTAGCCTTTTTCGCCTTGTCTTGCATACAACACGGACAAGCACCGCAATATGTGAGTACGCTCAATTTTGCTGCTGCATACGTCTATGACGACATCCAAAACCAAAGTTGTTTGCCGCTTCTAGACTCGAGCATCGACACACTTCATTTAGCCTTCTCAGAGCGAAATTTAGCGGCATCAAGCATAGCGATGGCGACATACGAAGATGAATTTAGTCGCCGCCAAGATAGCGATAGGCGCTTGCAGAGCATGCGCACAATGGCGCCAAAAGCCGATGTTCGCGTATTAGTCGAATTGCGGGCGAGCTTCTACTCGCAGTTGAGTGGGCGCTATCGTTGGGATGTAAAGGCAAAGATAAGCTTGCTCGATGCGGCGGGTCAAGTTCGGCTTGGGGATGAATTTAATTTGCCCGCCGTACTCATGTTTTCGCATGAGAAGGGAGATGCGGCTATCGACTCTGTTAAAGAGGAGATCGCGCGTCGTTTGGGCAGCACACTAGATAGCTATATGCGTGGCCGCGACGCTGGGGTGACTAGCCCAGTGCAAGAATCGCCGAAAGAAACGCAGCCCGTAGAAAGCTCGCCTCCGCATGAAACTGAGGCTCCCAGCACTGACGATGGCTCCCCCGAGGCGGGGGACCCACTCGCCAAAGCGGTCTACTTTATTATGGTAGACCGCTTTTTTAATGCGAATAAAACCAACGACAAGGACAGCAATCTTAGTGATCCCAACGCTTGGCACGGCGGGGATCTAGCGGGAGTGCGCGAACGCCTTGACTATTTAAAAGACTTGGGAATCAGCGCGATATGGCTATCACCGATATTTTTGACAGCGCAGAGCAATTTTTTTGGTCACGGCGCCTTCCACGCGTATTGGACCTACGATCTTAATAGCCTAGAGCCGCGTTTCGGTAACGAACGAGAGCTTGTAGAGCTAGCCCGTGAAGCAAAAAAGCGCGGTATAGGCATTATTTTAGATTTTGTGGTGAACCACGTCGGTTACGGCAGCCCATGGGTAGAGGAACGTCCGCATTGGTTCCACAAACCTATCACTATCGAAAACTGGGATGACCCTGTAGAGCTTGTTACTGGTCAAGTACACGGTCTGCCCGATCTCAATCAGTCTGAACCCGAGGTTTATGATTACCTTGAAAAAGCAGCCTTTAAGTGGCTTGAGATTCCCAATATTGTAGGCTATAGACTTGATGCGGTTAAACATGTTTCCGTCGAATTTTGGAGCAAATTAAACAATACACTTCGTGCAAAATACGAAGATATCGTTTTACTCGGTGAAATGTTCGATGGTTCGCCCTACAAAGTTACGCAGACGCAAAAGCAGGGCGCTTTTAGCCATATGTTCGACTTTCCGCTTGCTTTTGCGCTGCGCGACGTGTTTTGTGAAGGCAAGAGCTTGGGAAACCTGGCATCGGTCATCGATAACGACAGGATCTATGAAGATCCCAATAGCATGGTCACCTTTATCGACAACCACGATATGCCGCGGATTTCCTCCTTGTGTAAACAAGCTTCAGATGTGCAAAATGCGTTGCGCGCACTTCTCGCGCTGCGAGGATTACCGAGTATTTACTACGGCACAGAGAGCGGCTTAGTGGGAGAGAAAGAGCCAGATAATCGCGCGGATATGGATTTTGAGCATACGCCAAACTTTGCGATTATTAGGGAAGGACTGGAGTTACGAACTAAACATCCCGTTTTAGCCAATGGTAAGACGGCAGTGCTCTATTACGATGAAGGGGTTTTAAGCATTGCGCGCGAAAACACGAAAGAGCAAGCACTCGTTATCATTAACCAAACTAGTCGTGAAGTAAGCCTGAGCTTAGCGCCAGGTAAGTGGACGCAGGCTTACAGTGGTGTATCGCGAAGTGCTATGACTAAAGTAGCGCCAAAATCTGTACAAATTCTAACAAGAACAAAACTTGGCTCCTTAATAGAGAATAAAAAACGAAAAATTAACTTTGTTGTTGATGAAAATTCGGGGGAGTTTGCCATCGTGGGTTCATCGCCAGAGTTCGGTTTGTGGAATCCAGATAATGGCATCAAGCTAAAGGCAAAGCAAAATATTAGCGTGGTCCTACCAAGCCAAAGCGTTATTTCGTACAAGCTAGTACGAAAAAAATCCGATGCTAGCTGGGAGTGGGAGCAGGGGAGCAATAGGGAGATTTTTACGAGTGCTAGCTCGAATCATTACGTGTTAAAATGGTAAGCTGTTTTTGCATTTGTAGCGCAAGCGTAGAGATTGTTTAGTGACGCAGTGCGTCGTAATTTTGTTCGTAAACGCATGCACTTGACCAATGGGGGGTAAATCTACGATAATGCTCGGCGCTGCACCTTTAAGTAGCAGCTTAATTTGCTTTGTTTCCCTTGTTGATACGGAGTGTATGTGAACATGAAGCGTTTTTGGATGAAATGGATAATTTACGCGTGTGCGGCAGCGATTTCGTTTGGCGCGTTGGCGTGCAATGCGTACGACGTAGAAACGGAAAAGGGTATGAAGGCTGCGCTTTCGGAGAAGAAGCACCTTGATAAGGCGATGGCGAAATTGGCGAGTTTAAGCTCGACGCCAGATGAGATAAAGCCGTACGGGGCGGAGCTAAGTGCGCTGTATTTAGTGGGATCTTCCTATGATCGAGAAGTAATTCAGATTCTAGCAAGCCTTGGTGATACTGCCTATGATGAAGCTTACCTCAAGGCTGCAAATTCTGATGATTTTAAACAAGTGCAATCGGCGGCTTTAGCGGCCAAGAACTCTGAGTCCGATGCGGTCATCGAGACCTTGCTTTCAAAATTCGACACTACGCGCGATCCAGATACAAAGCGCCTCTTAATGGAAGCGGGTTTAACGAAGAAAGACGCAGGCCTTGCCAAGAAGGCGACAGAGCTTTTGCTCGGCGATTTAGAGCGTACGCCTATCGGGCTTTTGCGAACCTCTTGTAATGTTTTGGCTTACCAGCGCGATCCCGAGAGTGCGGAAGCATCACTACGGGGCATCTTTTTTGCAGATGACGCTGGTCGCTCTATCGCTACGGAGTGCGCAAAAGCGTTGACCTCGCTTGGAAAAGATGTTGCAGGTCCCATTCTCGTGGAAGTATTTAAACTAGAGAATGAGAAGCTCAATGCGTATGTTGATCAACATCCCGATCGTTTAACGCCTGACACCTTGCGTTTCCATGCAGCGGTGAACCTAGCAAAACTTCGTTATGCTGAGGGCGTTGATGTGATGCTCGATTTTTTGCAAGACATGAAGCCCATCGTCGCGCCAGGCGCGCTTGTTCTTAAACCCATCGATGATAGCGCGTGGATTAACTGGGGGGCGCTTGTGGGAACAGCGTCGCAGGAAATTATTTTTGCTATCAATGATATTGGTGTCCAGGGCAATGAGCGCGCTGCCGAAGTGTTGATGAACATCTATGCGTGGGGTCCAGAGATTGCCAAAAAGTACAAAAAACCTATCGACTTGACAGGTAGCTTTAACATCGAAATTTCGTTGCGTGTAAACTCCGTGCGGGTATTGCTTGAAAACGATTTGTTAACGCCAGAGCGTTATAACACCATTTTAGAAGCGCTGAAGGATCCCTCCTTTGAGCAAAATCGAGGTTTTAGACCCGCGGCTCGCGCATCTTTAGTGACGGATCTCATTACCTATATGGCGATCGCTTCAAAACCTGCGCAGCTTGAAAGTGTGTGGGGCTACTTCGATAAGCTACGCGAGAAGGAACTACAGAACCCCGCCACCGAGAAGCACCCTGCACCGAATCTTGAAGATCCTTATGACTTTAAGCCCGTCGTGAAGCGTATCGCAGATACGAAGTCCACCTTTGAGTTAGCCGATGAATGCGGTGACACCGCGGCTTGTTATGAGCAGGTACTCGAGAAAAAAGACGAAGGTAGCTACTACCCGCGCATTAAGGCAGCTTACGAAATCGGTAAAATCAACGATCACAAGTACTTTGCACCGCTACTTAAAAATTATGCTGAGTACGATGCATATGGTCAGATGTTTGTGACGAGTGCGCTGGCAGCGATCGGTACAAAAGATGATATCCCTGCTGTCATAGAGCTTAGGGAGAAGCTTCGAAAAGACTTGGCACCGCAAATCTTTGCCTCAGCCCAAACTTACCTTGACTCGCTTGTGATTATCCTAGAAAATAAGTAAGGTATTGCAGTCATACTCAAAACCCTCCGACGTAATCGCTGGAGGGTTTTTCAATTTTCTTTAGTGATCGCTTCGTATTGTGCCCTGAGATCTACTCGCTGTTGGCTATTTTGCCTAAATCACGACGAATTCCAGCCAGTTCGCTAGGGGGGAGTACGCCGTGATTGCGGTTGGAGAGTAGAATCCAGTACTTATGGCTATCTCTGTTGATCCACAACGAGCATCCGGTAAACCCGAGATGTCCAAGAATTTGTTTGCTCTCGGGCATGCCCGAAAGGCTGTCATGTCCCGTTGCGCGATCCCACGCAAGCGCGAAGCGCGAGTTCGTAGCTTTGGCGTCCCAAAACTTTTGCAGTGTCTTCTGGCTAAAGGGCAAGCGCGTGTCGGCTTTTAGTAGGGCTCGACAGATCTTACCCAAGTCTGTGGCGCTAGAAAATACACCAGCGTGACCCGCTACACCTCCCATACAGCGCGCGTTGTCGTCATCGACAATACCCTGTAGTGGCAAACCCTTGTACCACTTAGTACAGGCACAGTTCACATGCTTGGGGTAAGAAATAGGGCCAAAGCAAGTCGATTCGAGTTCTAGAGCTTGTACCACCAAGCGATCGAAGCTATCGCAAAGCGGTGCCTCTAAAACACGCTCAAGTAGAGTCCCGAGCAAAATAAAGCCGAGATCTGTGTACTCTGTGCTAGCATCCAGTTTACCGTCCTCTGTGCGGCGAACAGGATATTCAAGACAGAGGCGTGTTATTTCGGCGCGCGCAAAGTCGCTTCCCCACTTTGACTCGGGAAGAAGCGCTGCAAAATTGTGCCACGCTGCAAGCGGCGTTTGGTGCGATAGCAAGTCGGCAAGAGTATAGTGCTCGCCCCAGCCCTTGAGCTCTGGCCAATAGTAAACAAGCTTTTCCTCTAAATCGAGCTTAGCAGCTTCGACGGCATGCATGCTTAACAGCGACGTCGCTACGATTTTTGTAAGGCTAGCGACGTCGAACTGGGTTTTATCGCTAATCGCCTCTCCATCGCGCCAGCGAGTGTAGCCTATATTAAAGTTCATGGCGGCTGCGTTAAGATCTCCCCACTCAATCTGAGCGCCAGAGTATAGCCCAATACTGCGGCCAATTTCGACTCGCTCCAAAAATCGCATTAGCATGATTGTGTACCTCGAAGAATATAAAGAAAACCCCCGCACTTTGTGTAAAGGCGAGGGCAAATAGGGGTACTATGAGTGTTTAGGCAAGAAGGCGCTTGTTTTCACAGGAGCCAGTTTTATCGGCGCTAATCGCTGCAGCACAAAAAGTGTTGGCAAAGATTTTGAAGTTCTCAAGATCGCTGTCTTGGATAATTTTAAGTAAGTCTACTTCAAAAAAAGCGTTTACCATGGCAGCGGTATTCTTGTGATACAAGCGCCAAACACGGCCGTTAGTCAAAATAGCCCACGGTAAATTCGTTAACCGCATCTGTTCCTCTAAGTCAAAAGCATGGTTTTCGCCTGTAGAAGAACCATCTTCTGTCGCTTTCAAACCTTCATCGAGATCCGCGGCCCAAGCGGCTACTTTGCCAATGGCGACAGCACCGTTAAAGAAACCCAGCGTACCACGGGAAGCCACATGCGCGCTAAAGACATCAGGGTTATTAAACATCGTATATTCAATGCGATGGTCATCACCTAGTGGCTCGTTGTGGCTGTGCGTATAGCCGAGAACATGTAAGGTGCGATTCACAAAAAAGAATCCCACCTGTTCCGCTGTAGCTTGGTTATTAAGATGGGCGTGGTGGTGTTGAAAGTGATCGCGAATTTGCACCAGCATTTCGGCCACTTCATCCGCACTGAGCAATGTCGACGACGACAAGAGCTCAACCGCGTCATTAACAAAAAAATCACCACTATTACGAATCACGTTGGAATCTGACATAGAACTAAAATCCCCATAGGAGAGCTTAAGTGTTAATAAAATCGTCCTAAGGTTGATACAACCTTAGCGAGTGCGAATACTAAACAAAGTCAACAAATAATGTCAAGCGGGCGCTTTTAAATACGTGCCGTAAATGTCCACAAAATATGACAGTTTTGACACGCGTAAAATTATGTGTACGCTTGCGCAATATAGCCAACACACGTATACTTACGCTCAATGGGCGTTCCATTGTATTTTTGGGAGGAACTCTAAATTGACTAAGAAAAATAATAGAGACGATAAAGATAAGAAAACGCATTTGCAAGAACTCACCGACGATGGTGAGAAGAAGGACGATTCCACTACGATAAATTCCGAGACTAGCGAAGACGAAAAAGAGCAGACTGAGTCTGCGAACGAACTCTCTAGTAATGAAAGCGAAGAAAGCGAAGTGCAGGATACCGGCGCAGAGAAGGTTGAGAGTCTAAGCGAGATCTTTCAAGAGTTTAAAAAACAGATTTCTCCCATTGCGAGCAACGTTAAGTCGATTTTAGAGGCGGCTAACCAAAGACTTGTTGACAAAGAAGCCGTGAAAACGGCCGAGGACGCGGATGTCGAAGATTCAAGCAATGTCGAAAACGTTGAAGATGATGCTGCTTCGAAAGACGATGTTAACGGTGGCGAGCAGGCTGAAGTCATTAATTTGGCGCTTGAAAGACTCAAAAGACGCGGTATTCAACGAAATATCGATATTAAAGCTATACTATCAGAGCACTTTGAGCATTACGTCGATAAAAAAATCGATGAAGAAGAGTTGAGCACCGATGAGGATGGCAAAAAACTCGTAAAGATCGATTCTAAGTTTATGCAAAACCACGGTAAAGAACTTGTTCCTTACCTGATTGGCGGTATTGCACAAGGTATTTTTGGCAATATCTTTGGTGATGAGCTCTTTCCCAACGAACTCGCGAAGGAAGAACCACGTCAAGACCCGCAAGCTGGAGAAGACGCAGATGCTGAGAAAAAGACCTTAATAGCGAAAAAAGACGAAGCCGAAAAAACGGAAGCTGAACCTAGCGAAGGAGAAGGCGTCGATGGTGCGAAAGCCAAAGAGCCAAAGTATAAGCTGAAATTTAGCATAGCTGACGTGATTACCGAGTTTTTGCAAAAAGCAACCCCAGTCAAAACTCCCGAAACTCCAGAAGAACTGGCCGAAACCGAAAACGCTCGACAGGCGCTCATTAGAGCTGGTGAGGTTTTTGAAGATACGCTCAATCAGGAAGCGACGCTGGATGATGTGAAGGCTGCGCTAGAAACTCCACCCGAAGCCAAAGAAGAAGCTCCCGCCGAAATCGAGCCGGAGGACGAGAAACATGAAAAAATTCTCAAAATGGCTAAAGAATTCGAGAAGAGTTTAGATAAAAAACCCGAAGAATAAATTTTATTCGCTATTTTTGCCTGTATCACGAGTTTAAACGCTGCTCATTGAGCAGCGTTTTTTGGGATTTAAGCATGGACAGAAAATTATTTACAAAACAAAGGCGTTGCTGTGCACTGATCGGCATGATCCACCTTAAAGCCTTGCCCGCAACGCCAGCCAGTCGCCTAAAACTAGTAGACATCCTTGATGCAGCACTACGCGATGGCGAGAACCTTGTGCTTGGCGACTGTGATGCGCTCTTGGTCGAAAACATGTCGGACTTGCCCTATTGTCGTGCTCGCGTGGGACCCGAGATTACGGCGAGCATGGCGATTGTGGTAGATCATGTAAAGCGCGCTTTTGCTAAACCCGTGGGGGTACAGGTTTTGGCGGCGGCAAATATAGAGGCAATGGCCGTAGCCGCTTGTGGTGGTGCTGATTTTATTCGAGCCGAGGCTTTTGCCTATGCGCACGTCGCCGACGAAGGTCTGCTCAACGCTTCGGCTGCCGAAGTGCTGCGCTATCGCCGACAGCTCGACGCCGAGCGAGTTTCCGTTTGGGCTGATGTTCAGAAGAAGCACGCGGCGCATGCCATCACAGGGGATTTGAGTCTTGGCGATCTCGCCCACGGGTTTTCGTTTTGTGGCGCAGATGCGCTCATCGCCACGGGGATTGCCACGGGTAGTGCAGCGAGCGTTAAAGATGTCATTGCACTTAAAAGTGCTAAACTCCCCGTCGTTGTTGGCTCTGGCATCGATATTCAAAACGTTACCGAATTTGCCGCTATCGCCGATGGTCTCATCGTTGGGTCATCGATCAAAATCGATGGCGATTGGAAAAATCCCGTCGATAAGGCGCGCGTTGCCGCGCTGGCCAAAGCTATCGACGCCTTGGAGCAAGGCTCAGCGCACTAAGACGCACTAAGACTAACGACGGCGGCGCTGGCGTCGCAGCAGTTTTTCGACAAGCGCTTTGTTTTTGGGATCGTGGTAGCGCAAAATCGCTTTTTGGCGCTGTCTATCGGCGGTGCTTTTAGCACTGTAAATACGTGGGCTGTCTTTTGACAAGGGCTTTAGCGGGTTATAGCCAGTCCAATACATTGTGCTTGCAGGGCTCATCGGTGTTGGCAAAAAGGTTTGCACCTGATCGACGAAGAGCTTACGCGACTTGAGCCAGCGCACTAAATCCAACATTTCGTTATCGCCACTACCTGGATGCGCGGCAATAAAATACGGTATAATATACTGTTTCTTGCCGCATTCACGTGATTTTTCAATATATATACGCGAAAATTCGTCGTAAGTCTCAATACTGGGTTTCATCATTAACTTAAGTACAGCAGGGTTACTGTGCTCAGGAGCAATCTTGAGGTAGCCGCTGCTGTGGTGTTTAGCCAAAGCCTCTATGTATTCCTTGTGCTTTAGCGCTAAATCATAACGTATCCCAGAATTGATAAAAACTTGCTTTACAGATTCGAGTTTTCGCACACGCTCGTAGAGCTTCAAAGTTGGTTCATGCGAGACATTCAGATTATTGCAGATATTGGGGTAAATACATGATTGGCGACGGCAGTTTAGGCATTTTTCGCTGTCTTTGGCTGTCATTTCGTACATGTTTGCACTTGGACCCCCCAGATCACTGATAACGACATTATCTTTGTTTTCGGCAACGGCGATGGCTTGAACCTCTCGTACCACAGAGTCGGGCGAACGACTTTGTATCACGCGGCCTTCGTGCGCGGCGATAGAACAAAAGGCACACGCCCCAAAGCAGCCGCGCATGATGGTGATCGATGTTTTGATCATGTCGAAGGCTGGAATTCTCGCGTTAGCGTAGGAAGGGTGGGGTTTGCGCGAAAACGGTAGTTCGTAGACCGCGTCTAGCTCCCTAGTACTTAGCGGCTCAGGAATCTTGCCTAAACACAGCTCTTTATCGCCGTGACGCTGTACTAGCCCGGCGCCACCTTGGCGCGTTTCGGTGAGCTGTAGGCGTGATGCAACGGCAAAATCCCAAGCAGAATTGCGCACTTCCTCGTAAGCAGGAAGACGCCTAAAATCGTACTCTCCCCTCATCGCAGCTTCGCCAAAATCCTCGCGGATTCGCATGTCATCCGGAAGCCTATCAACGAGCATGCCAACGCCCCTCTCGCCTAGAAAACGCGATAACTCCCAGCCATACGACAAACCGTGCGAAATACTCTCAAGAGCTGCTTCTCCATTGCCAAAACTCAAAATATCGGCTCCAGTATCGCACAAAATACTCGGCATCACTCTATTTGCCCAATAATCATAATGCGCCACTCGCCGTAAACTCGCCTCGATCCCGCCAATGACAATAGGAATATCAGGCGCCAGCCTGCGGCAGATTTTGCTATACACCGAAAGTGCCCTATCGGGACGCAAACCCGCTTTTGCATTCGGGCTATAAGCATCATCAGAGCGTCGTCGTTTGTCGGAGCTATAGTGGTTTACCATGGAGTCCATGTTGCCCGCGTTAATGCCCCAAAACAGCCTTGGCAGCCCAAGACGCAAAAAGTCGTCATCTCGATCTACACGCGGCTGCGCAATAACACCTACCCTAAAACCTTGTGCTTCCAAAAAACGTCCAACGATTCCCGTCGAAAACGCGGGGTGATCTACATACGCATCGCCGCCCACTAAAATAATGTCGCAGGCATCCCAGCCATACAGATCCATCTCCTCGCGTGTCATGGGGAGCACGGGTACGGGGCCTAAACGATGTGCCCAGAATTTTTTGTGGCTAAAGATCATGCCATGAAGTTCAAGTTTTCGTTGTATATAAAAATCGTATTTTGCTTAGATCTTGCGTAGTAAAGGCAAATTTTATCTACCGTCAAAGGGAGCACAAAGTCATTGCATTGAGCCCCGATTCTTTCTACTAAAAAAGACAAAGCTGTTCAACGCAAAAATACTTTTTTACATATTGCCGCCAAGCGCTATCGCTAACAAGGTTGTTGAACGGATTATTCAATTTTCCATGGAGTGCTTTGGCTATATTATGGAGGGAATCTCTGAATAATATAAAAATATTCCAAAAAAGAGCTAGCGAAAGTAAGGGAAGATACTCTAGCTAGCTTGAACTCAGTCAAAAAATCGAAAAATACACTTGTTAGCAATTTGATAAAAAATACTTTAGTTAGCAAGTTTGATGCGGATTCTAGGAAGCAAGGAATGAGGCAAGGGAGCGACTTTGAGGTCGTGACCGCGCCAAGTGACGCAACTGACGACGAAGACGCGCAAACTTGCTAACATAAGCGGGTTCTAAGGGCGATAGCCCTTAGCGGGGCGTGGGGCAGAGCCCCACAATACAGATCATAGCTTCCCTAAGTCTCATCCTTGGGTTTTCGCGAGTGGCGAACTCGCTGGTTCGCAGTGAGGTGGCGCTTGCGCAGGCGTATAGAAATAGGCGTCACTTCGACGAGTTCGTCTTCGTCAATCCATTCGATGGATTCTTCCAAGTTTAGAATTTTCGGCGGTGAAAGCAGAATACTGTCGTCTTTTCCCGCGGCACGCATGTTCGAGAGTTTCTTTTCGCGCGAAACGTTGACATCCAAATCATTCGGTCGCGAGTTCTCGCCGATAATCATACCCTCATAACACTCGACAACCGGGCCTACAAAAAGCACACCGCGCGGTTGCAGGTGGAATAACGCGTATGGCGTACTTTTACCTAAACGGTCTGCGATGAGAGCGCCATTGTTTCGGTAGTTCATCGGCCCAAACCACGGTGCCCAACCGTTAAACAAAGTGTTCATAATACCAAGCCCGCGCGTTTCGTTTAAATATATCGATCTAAAGCCGATAAGCCCCCGCGTCGGGATATCAAACTCCAAATGTGCGCGCCCAGAGCCTGTGCTTCGCATGACTTCCATCTTACCCTTGCGCGCTGCCAAAATTTGCGTAATAGCGCCGACATTGATTTCGGGTAAGTCCAAAATTAAGCGTTCAAGCGGCTCTAAGCTTCTTCCATTTTCATCGGTTTTAATGACAACCTCGGGCTTAGAAATACACATTTCAAAGCCTTCGCGACGCATCGTCTCAATCAGAATTGACAGCGACAACTCACCGCGCCCCACGACTTTAAAGGTATCCTTTTGATCCGTCTCCTCGACGCGCAAGCTCACATTGGCTCGTCCTTCCTTAAAAAGGCGCTCGCCGATGTGTCGCGTTGTTACGTACTTGCCTTCTTTGCCCGCGAAGGGTCCGTTATTGACACTAAAAAACATCGCAATCGTAGGCTCATCCACCTTTACGCGCTTTAACGCTTGTGGGTTTTCTACCGACGAGATGGTGTCGCCGATTGCGATTTCTTCTATTCCAGCGACCGCAAAAAGTTCGCCAGCAGGTGCGCTATCTACGCGCTTTCTCTCTAAGCCATCAAAAACATAGAGCTGACCCAACTTGATTTGCTTATTGCCCTTCTCACCCATTACTGTAATGATTTCGTCTTCGCGTAAAGTTCCTTCAAAAATTCGGCCAGTTGCCATTTTACCCAAATAATTGTCGTAATCGGTATTGGTCACCAGAGCCTGTAAATTCGCCTCTGGGTTACCACCAGGGCTGGGTATGGATTTTAGTATGGTATCGAATATTGGCGCCATGTCGACGCCCGCCGTATCTAAGTTGTAAGTGGCAATTCCATCGCGCGCAACGGCATAAAGTACGGGGAATTCGATTTGTTGATCATTCGCCCCTAGGTCTATAAATAGCGAATAAACTTCGTCGAGCACTTCTGGCGCACGTGCGTCTTGGCGGTCGATTTTGTTCACAACTACAATGACGGCTAGCCCCAAAGCCAGCGCCTTAGAGAGCACGAAACGCGTTTGCGGCAACGGCCCCTCCGCCGCATCCACCAACAAAACCACACCGTCTACCATGCTTAGCATTCGCTCGACTTCACCACCGAAATCCGCGTGTCCTGGCGTATCTGCGATGTTTATCTTCACGCCCTTCCAAAAAACTGAGGTCGCTTTGCCCAAAATGGTGATTCCGCGCTCGCGCTCAATGGCGTTTGAGTCCATCACGCGCTCAGCCACATTGCGCTTGTTGTCTAGGGAACCCGATTGCTTTAAAAGGGCGTCTACCAAGGTTGTTTTGCCGTGGTCGACGTGGGCGATTATCGCTACGTTTCTATATTCCATGCTCGTTCTTTCTATATTCCATGCTCGTTTTAGCAAAATGATTACATGTGGGTATTCCTGTGTGCAACACAGCAAATCGTGGCAAATCTAGAAGCCAGCCCCCAGCTTTGTCAACAAAATACGAAAAAATACGAGCGTTCTTTTGTATTTTAGCCTTATTTAATGGCAAAATTCTCGATTTGTCATTGAATTTTCTAAGCTTTTGGGCGGGGGAAGGCTTTCCCCCGCGCGCAAGCTTCCCTCATGATCGACGGCTTCGCGCAATATTTTATGCATTGTATGCGCGCAAATCGCGCATCCAATGCATAAAATGCGCTCAGGCGCCGCTCCATCGGGTGATCTTGCGCTCCCCCTTCTAGTTGCTCCCAAGACAACGAACATCGTTGTTAAAAAGTCGTCTTTCTGCTTTCACGCTAATAGTTGGGGTACTTGCCCATAAGAACAATATAGTTTAGGCAACTACGCATGGCAAGATCGCTTTGGGAGGCGGAGTTTTCTCGCATTGGGCGTGCAGAAGATGAAAGCGCCAGTTTCAGGGCGAGTGTGCTTCGGGTTCCGAGCAGAGAATGTCGAGGCGGCAGGAGGCTAGAGCTAAGATTTCGTCGAATTAAATTTGGCCACGAATAGGCGTTTTTAAGCAGAACTTCAAATTTATTCAGGATAAGCTCTTTATTAAGCGTTTTTGGCCTGTAAACTAAATGTTTCCCATTAAACTTATTCCAGTTGTAAGTGGTAATGCGCCCTGCTTTTTCAAGTTCATGGTACTCGGGGGTTTCGGGAAAAGGGGTATAAAGCCTGAGAATGGGTAGATCGACTTCGGCTATGTTTTGCGCAATTTGATCGAAACTCTCGATGCTATCGCCCTCTTTGGCAATCCGGAAGCTAGCCACGCAGAGTATGCCTGATTTTTTGATAGCCCTGAGCTTGCTTTTGGCTAGCATAAAACTGCTTCCATCGCGCATCATGGCGAGGAACGACAGAGTTTGGCCGCAAATGGCGAGTATGCAGCCAGAGCGTGCGAGAAGGGCGATGTCGCGTTTGTCAAAGTCGCGGGGTAGGGTGGCAGCCCATTGCAAATTGCGGGTAACTAGCGCTTGGGCGAGCATAAAAATATGCCTTGATTCGATCCACGGGTTATCGAATAAAATACATTTTTCAGGGGTCAAAACCCCCGAACTCGCCAGTTCATCTATTTCTTTAAGTATATCTTCTACTTTTTTGGGTGTTATTTCGTTTTTTGATTTGCGTTTTGCGATACTGATGGGTAGCACTAAGGGAGCGTAATCCTGACAGTTGTTTGCGGTCCAGTCGGGGCAGAGCGCTTCGCTTTCGTGATCGATATGGAGCTTTAAGTAATGCGCTTTAAGGGTGTTTGCGTCGAGATCTTTGAGCCAAGCTAGGCATGCTGCTGTGCTAAAATCGGCCCAAATAACAGATTCGGGGACAAATTCGCTTTCGCTGTAAATCTCTGCCGCGTTAGTGAGAATGACAACCGCAATTTTTGATTCGACCAAGCGCCTTGCCAGTTCGATGCTATCGCTCGCATTTTGTGCATCCATCGCGAGTACGACCCAGTCGTAGCTCCAGAGGCTAAGCTCATGGGCAAAACCGTCGTGAATCTGTACGAAGTGTTTTTTGTGGTTTTGGGCGTTGTAGCGTTTAATCACGGCAGCCCAAAGGGGCAGTACGCGTAGGGGTATGATGGCTTGACCTTGCATTGCTTCATATTTAACAAGGCTACTCCCCAGTAAGGGGGCAGAAATACTTTTGAGTCGCGTATCCATGTGCCATTGCAGGCTTTCGCGGTCTTTCAGTCTTACTAGTGCGATGCGTGCCATCATTACCTCGTTGTTTCCAGCAGCCGATGTGGCCGCTAAAAGAGCTTTAGCAAAACTTTGTCATTGAATTGTCACAGAGCGGTTTTTTTTGCCTTGAGCGTTTTGTGTTTTGCACTTTGAATGCTCGCGCTATGGGCGTTTGTGGGTCATATTGAGAGCGTGGCCTTGCGTTCGCTTTTTGGGGTGCTAGCTTCAAAAGAGCAGAATCGTTTTTTGGGGTTAAGCCTGGGGGGTAGCGCGGGATCGCCGATAAATTCGGTTAATGAACGCATAAAATGCACTGGTTGAGCGTTTAGCGAAAACAGTGCATTTTATTTGCGTGAATTATCCGAATTTTGAGGAAGCCCGCGCATAGGGGGGACTCCCCCTCCCAAAGAAAAAAGAAAATGGGAAATAGTTGAAATAAGCGGGCTGTTTTAGCTAAGAATATGGAGCTATGTTGTTTGCGACGGCGTAGTATGTAGTTTGCCACAGCGAGCCCTCAAGTAACTATTATTTTACAAGGTGAGTTGTGAATATAATAAGGTTGGTGTTTATGAGAAGCTTAGACTTGCGACGCGGGGCGATGGTAATTTGGCTTAGCCTAGGAGTCTTGCTGAGTGTTTTAACGGCGGCAAATGCGCGTGAAATAAGGACGAAGGGGATGGATATACCGTACGAGAGTTTTGTTCTAGACAATGGGATGCAGGTGTTTTTGTTAGTGGATCGCAGTTTGCCTGTGGTAGCTTTGAACATGTGGTTTGATGTAGGTTCAAAGAATGAGCGTGCCGGGCGGACGGGTTTTGCGCATTTGTTTGAGCATTTGATGTTTATGGGGACGGAGCGGGTGCCTGATATTGACCTGCTGCTGGAAAGCGGGGGTGGGTCGAATAATGCGTCTACGAGCAATGATGTGACGAATTATTACACGGTGGCGCCTGAGAATATGTTGGAGCGGCTGCTTTTTATTGAGGCTGATAGGCTGGCGAATTTGGCGTCGAGCATGACGTCGGAGAAGCTTGATAAGCAGCGCGAGGTGGTGCTCAATGAGAGGCGGCAGATGTATGAGAATCAGCCGTATGGCAAGGCGTGGCTTGAGATGCCGACGCTGCTTTATCCGGAGGGGCACCCGTATGCGCACCCCGTGATTGGGTCGGAGGAGGATATTAGGGCGGCGACGCTGGAGGATGTGCTTGAGTTTTTTAATAGTTATTACACGCCTGCGAATGTGTCGCTGGTGTTGGCTGGCGATTTTGATGCGGAGCGTGGGCGCGCGCTTGTAGAGAAGTATTTTGGCGCGATTAAGGGGCGCAAAAAGCCCGAGAGCGTGCAGTTTGAGCGGATGCGGTATCCGGCGAAAGAGCGCGTAGTGATTGAAGATAAGGTGCAGCTACCGCGGCTTGTGATGTTTTGGCACAGCCCTGCGTTTTTGGCTCCCGGAGATGCGGAACTTGATATTTTGTCGTCGATTTTGTGCAAGGGAAAAAATAGTCGTCTGATTAATTCATTGGTTTACGAGAAGCAACTGGCGAGCAGTGTGAATTGCGCGCAAATGTCGTCGAAGGCGTCTACCTTTATAATTGATGCGCTGCCGCTTCCGGGGGTTAGGATCGAGGCCTTAGAAGAGGAGATTCTGGCTATACTCAAGGAGATCGGCGAGGAGGGGGTGCGGGAAGACGAGTTTGCGCGGACAAAAAACAGCATTGAGATGGCATATATAAAGCAACTACAAACGGTGGGTTCGCGGGCGGACAACTTTAATAGCTTCTACTTCTACTCTGGATCGACGGCGTTTCCTAGTAAGGATTTACAGCGATATCGTGACGCAAACACAGCGTCATTGATGCAGGTTTATCAAGAAATATTTTTGGATCCCAAGCGACGCGCTACTTTGATTGTCGAGCCTGAGAAGTAGCGGTGCTTTTATTTTTTCCCTTTCATAGCGTAGATTTATTCATTTAACGATGCGAGGAGCATTTTTTACTTCAAAGCATTTTCCTTTCACCATCGAGCTTTTAGCCAGAA
The DNA here is from genome assembly GCA_041656175.1 of Bradymonadales bacterium. GTDB lineage: Bacteria > Myxococcota_A > Bradymonadia > UBA4248 > UBA4248 > JBBAEA01. Next base: position 23,833 of record JBBAEA010000003.1, read on the forward strand.
CTAAGAGTGAAAAAATCGGCGTTTAAACTTTTTAATTATTTTCTAGCTCTTTTGCCTTGAACCAAGCGCGTAGAATTATATTGGGAGATTTGCGATATTTCGGTATAATCTTCGCGCGAAGGCTATAATAATGAATGATAAAGTTTTATATAAGCTAAGTCTCGTAGTACTACTCTCCTTTACGCTTCTATCTTGTGCAACGAGAGCGCAGAGTATTGAGGCGTCAACCTCTTCTCAAACTGAGTTAAGCATGCAAAACAAGTCGATTAATGAACTACCCATACCCGAGTTAGCCGCGAGCAAAGTCTTTCAATACGGCATGCCGCAGCGTTTTAGGACGGATAACGGCATTAGCGTTTGGTATGTGCATAACCCAATGGTTCCCATGATGACAGTTCGCGCTACTTTCCCCGTGGGCGGCGCACACGACGGCGAGGGCAAAGCGGGGCTTGCGCATTTTTGTATGAGCATGCTCAAGGAAGGGGCCAACGGTATGAATGCGCAAGAACTGAGCGATGCTATCGAAGAGATAGGCGCATCATTATATACTAGTGCCGCCCAAGATAACAGCGCTATGGAGCTTCAAGTCATGACCGAGTATTTCGCTGAAGGGCTGAAGCTTTACGCAGACATATGGGAACACGCGGACTTTCGCGTCGATGCCTACGAGCGTTTAGCGAAAATACGCGCTACCAATCTAACGCGTCGAGGCGAAAACCCCGAAGTCGTGTCGAAAGTTGCGGGGAATCGCGACTTTTTTGGAGAAAATAGCCCCTATGCCTTACCAGCCGATGGACTTATTAGCAGCCTTCCCCATATCAGTCTTGATGATATCAAGGCGATATATCGGCGTATTTTGTTTAACAAGGACGTGGTAATTACCAGCGCAGGTAATATCGAAGGCGAAGAGTTTATGTTGATGTTAAACCAAGCTATTGGTCATATCGAGCTAAATGAAATCACAGAAGCGATAGACTTCTCGCCTGATAAAACGCGTGCTCTAAGTTTCAACATCGTCGATAAGCCTGGCGCTGCACAATCGGTTATACGCATTATTTTGCCTGCTCCACGAAGCGACGCGCCCCAAAGCATAGACCTCAGATTTTTGAACATTCCCTTTGGTGGCTCGTTCACGGGGCGACTTATGCAGAATATTCGCGAGGACAAGGGCTATAGCTACGGTGCCTACTCCGTTGTCGCTGCGCTTAAACACGATGGTCTTTTTGTCGCAACGGCTAGCGTTGCAAGTGAAGTTACTGGTGCCGCGCTTAGTGAATTTCTCTACGAACTCGAGCGCCTAAAACAAGGGGATTTTAGCCAAGATGAACTCGATAGGGCTAAAGCAACTTGGCAGGCAGAACTTGTGCAAAACTTCGAAACGCAAAGCGGCATCGTTAGTATGTTCTCGTCGCTTCAATCCAACCGTCAAGAGCCAGAGCTCTTTAACGACTATACGGCAAAATTCCTAAAGCTTGAACTCAATGAGTTTAATACATGGGCAAGAGAACTCACCAAACTCGAAAATGCCAGCATCACCATCGTTGGGGACAAAAACAGCATTTTAGAACAAACAAAAGATCTGCCGTTACCAGCGCCTGTTTTTCGAAATACGGAAGGCGATGTGCTTTAGATTTTGAACGAGTGGCGGGGTGCCACAAACAGAACAACTGAATAGTTCGGGGGAGAGCTTCCTATCTTTGGTTGAATACTAAAAGTACTGCAAATACCATGTGGAAAGTAAAAAATAGAAAATCCGAGCGTATCGCAAGAGCGCTCACGAATACTTTATTTTGTGTAGGAGGGTGCGGGGGGGAGCGTCTTCTTTTTGCTACAAAGAGAAGTGCTAAGTCTTTTGTGAAACTCCAGCTCTTCTTTGTTTTCATATTTTCGTTTTTGTTTTTTGGCTGCGACGAAACAGGGGGTGATTTTACTTTGCGTATTGATGCACAGCCTACGCGTGCGCATGCGCCGATGCAGTTTTCGTTTTCGCTAGATCGCGATGATGCGCTCTCGCTCGATGGCTGCTTGGCGGACTGGGATTTTGGTGATGGCGTTAAGTTATCGGGTTTACTGGCCTGCGAGCATATTTACCAGAGCCCTGGGAAGTACACGGTTTTGGTCGATTTGCGTTGTGATAAAAAACGCGCCAAGGCAAAAACAACGGTTGAGCTTTTTGCGCCAGTCGAGCTTGGTATTGACTCGCTTCAGGTGCGTCCTAGGGATATCAATACGGGGGCAAAATTGAGTGTTGCTTTGCAGCTTACGAACTATGGGGCAGCGCTGCAAACGGCGACGTCGCTATCGGTTTATTTGAGCGAATCACCGAGTCTTGAGCTCTTTAAAGTGAGTGATGCCAATAGAATTTACGATATCCCCATTGAGTCGATGCCTGCGGCGGGGAGCGAAGGGGCGAGCAAGAGTTTTTCCCTAGAGATTGCGCTATCGAACAGTTTGCGGACAGGGCAGTATTACGTGGTCGCGGCCATAGATCCGGTGGCGGCCGTGGGCGATAGCGATCGAAGCAACAACCTTGTGATTGATGATGGCGCCATACTTATTCGTAACCAGGCTACGGATGGCGCGGACGTGAAGGCTATTAGTCTGGATCTATCGCCTTCAAGAACGCGTAATCTGACTTCGTTTATGGCCAATTTCGAGTTGACTAACGAGGGTTCTGCGACAGCGATGCGCTTTGATTACGAGCTTTGGCTAGGTCAAAAGAACGAAGCGACGCAGCGTGAAACAGGGCGTATGCTTTTGAAGGGGTATTTTGATGGAATAGGGTCGGGTGCGTCGTTGCGGCTACAAGATGTTTTAGTGCCTGTTAACCCCGCAATTACAGAGGCTGGGCTTTATTACGCTTGGCTGGTGCTTGATGCCGATGATGCTTTGAGCGAGCGAGATGAAGATAATAATATCGTTAGGAGTACGGGTCCGATTCAAGTGAGCGACGAGAGCATTCTGGATGCCGATATTATCGTGAACAGCCTCGATTTTGAGCCCAAGTCGGCTGTTTCATTGGGTAGTTTGAGTATGAGCATAGAGATCTATAACCAAGGTTCGCAGCCTACAGGTTCTTTTGTGTGCAGCTTATACATGTCCAAGAATCAAAATTTAGTGCCCGATAAAGACCTTATTTTGGGTTCTATCAATATTTACGATCTTTTATCTAACCAGTCCCAAGAGCATAGCACCTTAGTCGAAATTCCCGCGGACGTCGAAAGCGGGGATTACTGGCTGTTTGCCTATTGTGACTCAAGCGGTGTGGTAGCCGAGGCTAACGAAGACAACAACATTCAGCGTTCTTCAACGACGTTGAGCATCGTATCGCAGGCCGATGTCGATCTTAGCATTGCAGCGCTTACGCTAAGTGGAAGCAGCGAGATCGAGAGTGGTGCAAACATCGAACTGAGCGCTCGTATTTGCAATATGGGTACAACGGGTGCTGGCCCCAACGTCTTAGAGGCGACTGTTATAAACCTCTGTAACGGCGCTCAGCGAGAAGTGTTTACGGAGCAGATCAGTGGGGTAGAGGCCAATAGTTGTAAGGACATAAGTTTGAGCATTGCGCTGCACTGCGATTTTTGGTGTGAGCGCTACGACATGAGTTTTAGTATTGATGCTACTAACGTCATTCACGAGACGAATGAGAACAATAACACGCGAGTTTTGGCCAGTGGCGCCACCGTTGTGGGCGATAGTTGTGCTTGTGTCGAGGATGCTTTTGAGCCAAACCAGAATTTAGCCACAGCAGCGGTATTGCCCGCGGGGGATCATAGCTTAAGCCTTTGTCAAAACGACGAAGACTGGTTTGAGCTAAAGTTGCGAGCAGGCGAGTCTGTGGAGCTTGAGCTGGAGCATCTACAACAACGCGGTGCCCTGAGTATGGCGTTGTGGAAGGAAGGGCGAAAACTAGCACAGGATTTAATGTCCGACTCTCTGTATCTTAGTTTATACGATGTTGCAGCGCCTACTTCGTATTTTGTGCAAGTTCGAAGTCAAGATGGCAAGGGAAACGCGTATGCTCTTAAGCTCCGCCAATACCCCAAAAGCGCTGAAAACGACCTCGCCATATCTGGGCTTAAAATCGAGGACGATGCGCTGGACATCGAAAAATCACGCAAGGTTGATTTTAGCATTCACAATCTTGGACAAAGTATCAGCGAGGATTTCCGCGTTTCGTTTTATCTTAGTCAAACGCCCGATATTGCTGAGGGAGCAGAAGCTCTTGCAAGCCGAGTCTACCATGGTCAAAGTGTGGCTGTAGTCCATGATTCGATCCAACTACGCCTTCCGCTAGAGACCCAAGCGGGTATATGGCGATTGATAGCTAAGGTAGACGTTGATGATGTCATTGATGAGAGTAACGAGACGAACAACATTGGGCGCAGTTTGCCTTGGAGCATAGAGCGCGTTTGTTGGGATGTGCTCGATCCTAACGATAGTTTTGAAGCGGCAAGGACGATTGCGCTAAGCGGAGATGACGAACTTAGTTTTAGCGCAGAGTCGCTTCGAGTTTGCCAGAATAATCCAGATTTTTACCAATTCAGCATACCTTCAAACTACTCCCTACACATTACGGCCACAAACTTGGGTAGCGGAGATTTCGACCTCTTTTTATACGATGCCTATCACAACGAGATCGCTTCGGCGCGAACTGCAAAGTCCGTCGAAACACTGTTGCTCCCACTCACTCTTGGCTCTGAACCGCTTGTGCTAGAAGTTCGCCAATTACAAAATCCCTTTAACCCCAATGAATCGCGATACTCGCTGCAAATTACGGCAAAGGCCGTTCCCGATTGGCAGACTTGCGATGCGAGTTTTGAGCCAAACAATTTTAGCAGTTCGGCGTACTCACTACGTTCGAGCGCCATCGCTGGCGGAGCTGCAGCCCTCTGTCCCGCTAGCGATGTCGATTATTACTACATCAATTTGAGCGCTGGACAGCGCTTGCAACTTGCCATCCAAACGACTGCAGCCACCCTACGCGCAGCACTCTACTCCCCAGGAGGCTCCTTTGCTGCGCTTCTTACCGATCTTCTAAACCAAAGCTTCGATTATACGGCGCCTATGGATGGGATGTATCACGTTAAAATCTACAGTAACAGCAGCGAAGTACGAAATCAGCCATACACGCTTAAGTTGCAAGGTTTAGAAGGCTTGGATTTAGCTGTTGGCGACTTAGCGGTTCTGCCACAAAACCCGATCGCTGGGGACGTTGTACAAGTCAGGTTTTCGCTTAAAAACCTAGGAAACTCGCCGATCGTCCAGAGTAGCTACCGCGTGGACTTGTTACAAAATTCTACGCAACACACTGTAGTACAAGACAATATCACGCAGAGCATCGCTGTGGGCGAAAAACTCCAAATTGCGAAAAAGTTCAATATACCTTCGGGTATCACTGGAGTAGCGCAAGTCGTGCTTGAAGCTCAGATCCAAGGAGAGCAGGATATTTACAGCCCCAACAACACGCAGAGTATCTCCATCACCATTCGAGAAGCTTGCGTTCCCGATGCCTACGAAGACAACAATAGCAAGAGTAGCGCGACAAGCATCACGCCGTCGCGTATTAACGCGCGGATTTGCGAGAACGATGAAGATTGGTACAGCTTTGTTGCGCAAGAAAACAGAAAATACACGATCACGCTCAATTTCACGCATTCTGCAGGAGACCTCGATCTCTACCTCTACGACGAAGCCGCTCTCATTGCTCAATCGCGCGGCAACAGCGATAGCGAACAGATCGTCTTCGACGCACAGGCGTCTCAACAGTACTATATTCTTGTTACAGCCTTTGACCCCAACACGCGTAATGACTACCAACTGCGACTAGAATAGTAGTCATAAAGTCAATAAAATCAATGCTCTACACAGAAAAACGGGCTCCAAGAGCGAAAACCCTTGGAGGGGTTTGGGGTAGGGCAGCCGCAAAGTGCTGTTTCGCCAAAAACTGGACGGGGCGTCGCGGGGTGTCCCCGCGGAGGGGGAGCCGAAACGAGCAAAACTAAGTGTTTTGCGAGTTGATGGCTCGCTTTCGCAGTGAGCATGTCCAAGCCAAGCTCGCTTGAGCTTGAGACATGCGAACAAGAAAAAAAACCGTAGGTTTTTCATGAGACTAGATTTGCGCAATCGAACGCAAGCCTGCGTGAGTGCAGCGCAAATCGTAGTCGGAATTGTGGGATGTGGCAAACCCGCGCAAAGCGTGGGGTTGACACGTAGGGGGACACTTCCCCCCAAAAATAAGAGCCTTGAAAATCATCAATTTGACGACTTTGCGGTTGCCCTAGGGTTTGGGGCGGTAGTCCCAATTAATCAGAGTTTCCCTAACTCTTGATTCTAAAGAGCAGCGAAAACTTGTAGCTAGTTTTCAATTTCAAACCAAAGCGAAATTGAAAGCGATACGGAACAGCCAAGCTCTTCGTCAACGCAGTTTTCTTGGCGATACCTAAAAGCTTCGTATGGCTTAAGCGTAGCAACAGTTTCTATTTCTACGCGTTGGTTCCAGATATAGTCTTGAAGCACATCGTCAAGTATAACTTTGAACTCCGCTTCATTTCCTTTTATTCTTTCAGCGGGTAGCTGCAAAAATAAGACTCTCGACTGATTTTGTGTATTAATAATGTAGACTTCTAGCGACTTTACCAAAGAAATATCTACGTTTTGGGCACCGTGTTTTAAGCGATCCAAGCTAAGCCATGCGTTGTGCGCTTTTAGCGACAGCTTGGACAAATCGCGGTCGAACAAAAAGCGGCGATGCGTCTTTATGCTTTTTTCAGCTTCAATGGTCTGGGGTATTTCGAAGTTTACTTCAGTCGAAACGGAGTCGTAAAACTTGTCCACTGCGCATGAGGACAAGCCCATTATTAAAGCACATAACAAAATCAGCAAAGGTTTTTTCATCACTCATTCTCCAGTATCGCCCCCATGCCATTATAATGAGAGATATTGAGCAAGTAAACCTTTTTAGTGCAATGGCCAATGAGCAGTGTGTCGTTTAGTTTTGTAGACTAGCATCTTTGGTTTTTTGCGAGTTTTTCGTGGCTGGAGACTGCAAAGCTAAAGCACATACAAGGTACTTGGGCGCTTCCAACGAAGGCGTCCGTCGACTTCGACGTAAGCGTATGCGATGGCTCCCAAATCGCCGTAATCAATGACGGGGTAGGGCGTTTCGAATTCAAAACCTACGTTTTGCAAGAACTCTCCTTTGGCCAAAGTTTGCAGCTGATCGCGGCTGAGGCTGAGTCTGTTTTTTCTAATCTTGGCACCGAATTGCTGTATGGCGGCTTGGCTAAGTCTCCACATAGGGCCGCGACGTTTGGCTAAGCAGATCCCAGCGCGGTGAAACGTTGCGGGCAAACTGTGCCAGTCGCTGTGTAGGAAGTGTATGGTTTTATCGGCGTTGCGGACAAAGCGTAGTTCGCTAAAAGACGTGGGAACAATTCCATAATAATGTTCAATATTTTCGAGAATTTCGGCAATCTCTGGCGCGTCAAAGGGAAGCGTTTCGATGATTTCGATGGCCTTTAGTGATTCTTGGATCTTCGCCGTTCTCGGTATTTCGTCGTATTTTTCGAGGCTTGCAACGAAAAAACCCTGTGTTTCGTTTTCCCAGGGCATAAGTTTTTTGCATTTTCGTAAATCGTGGCAAAGCTCCTCACCGCGCCAGCTCGTACAAGCCTCTCTAAAAGTGAAGGCGTCGATTTTGGCGATATCCAAGATCCGCAAGGGCCATGCTTTGCAGAGTCTATTCACGATGACTTCGTTTTCGGCTGGGTTGAGCGAGCAGGTCGAATATACGAGGCGCCCGCCGACTTTGAGGAGTTTTGCGCCTGCCAAAGCGATGGCGTATTGAATATCGTTAAAAGCTTGAAAGTTTTTACTCCTTTCATAGCGGTAGCGGTTCTCTTTCAGATTTTGGGCTTCCCCGAGGCCAGAGCAGGGAACATCGGCGAGTACGGCGTCAAAGTAAATATCGAGTTCATGAGGGAGGCGTTCCGCGGAACGGCGCATGAGTACGTTGTTGTAGGCGCAGTTTGCATCAAGTCGAGCGGCGAGTGCGGTCATGCGTTTGCTCGAGTAATCGTTTGCCAAAAGGCGGCCACGATTTTGCATCATTGTGGCGATCTGCGTTGTTTTGGACCCTGGTGCCGCGCAGAGGTCAAGGACAGACTCGCCGGGTTTAGGCGCTAAGACGTGTACGGGCAGTTGCGAGGCCAAACTTTGTTTGATGAAATAGCCTATATAATGATGTAAACATTGTGTTGGGTCGTATGGGGCGTGTAAAATTCGGACTGCATTCTCCAAACCAGCGACGGCCTCGACTTCGAAGCCATAAGCGCGCAATATTTCACAAATCTCCGCGGTTTTAGTACGCAGCGAGTTGACGCGTATATAGTCAGGAGTTGATGTTTTGCTATGAAATAGCGGTAGTTCGCTGCCAAAGATTTCGGCGAGATGTTGGTCAAAATCAAGTCGTTGTGGCATATTCACTGTGGTGTCCAAAAGGGGTAAAGCGGGCGAATTCGCAGCCTCAGCCGACACTGTATAAAATTTGAATGAACTTTCAAGTAAAGTAGGGAGTTAATCCATGACCGCAGAAAATGCTGAACTTAGTATCGTTGTTGCTATTCACAACCAAGAGAGCGCTGTCGCGAGAATTATCAACAGTTTACTGGAGCGACTCGACGCCGAGTACCCTGGCAAGTTCGAAATTATCCTTGTAGATCAAGCATCTACAGACAATTCCCAAGCCTCGATTATCGCCCTTGCTAACCAACGCTCCCTCATTCGCCTCAACCGCATCGACAGCCCCATCGACGGCCTCTCCCTCAAGCGCGGTCTTGAAGCCGCCATCTCAGCGCACGTCGTTTGGTGTCGCCTCGAAGATTGCCACTTCGACACCGTTTGGTCGCTTTACAAAGCTCTCGGCGATGCCGACATCGTTTTAAGCCACGATGATACAGCCCAAAAACAATCTATACGCGCCAAAGTCAAAGGCATCGCCTGCAAAGTCGCCAAAAAAGCACTCTCCTTCTCACCCGACCAGTGCTTTGCGCCCATGGCTATCAAAGTTCCGGCCCTCAACGGCTTGAGCTATCAAATCGACGCCCACCGCAGCAATTTTGTCGCCGAACTCCTCCTTCGCGCCCACAAAAAAGGTCTGCAAATCACTGAAATCGCCGCCGAAAGTTCCCCAAAATCCATGCCCATCGCGCAGTTGCCCCAAAACGCCGCCGCCCTCGGACGCGCCATCTTTAGGGCTCGTTTCAAAAAAGATGCATAAAAATCTGTGGCCTAGGCTGCATACACGGTCTTTTTTCTTTTTGCGGGGGGCTTTTGCCCCCTACGCGCGGGCTTCCTCAAAATTCGCGCAATTCGCGTAAATAAAATGCGTTGTTTCGTCTATTCGCCGAACCAACGCATTTTATACGCTCATTGCTCGAATTTATCGGTGATCCCGCGCTACCCCCAAGTGAGTGCGATAAATAGGGTGGTCGTTTAACAGCTCAATAATTTGGCATTTCCAAATATTCGTTCTTTAGCTGATTACTAATATAAAATGCAGCTTTAGTGTCATTTTCATAAATTTTCTTAAATAGAAGTAGTCGTTCCATGCCTTTTTTGACGTAGTTACGCGCTTCGTTGTAGGGGATAAGTTCGACGAAGGCGTCGAGTTCGAGGGTAGCGCCGTAGCTGTCTATCCAGCGTGCTACTTGGTGTGGGCCGCCGTTGTAGCCAGCAAGGGCGAGCAGTTCATTACCGTGGAATTTCTCAATGATGCGTGTAAGGTACCAGGCGCCAAAGCGTATGGAGAGCGATATGTCGAGCAAATCCATGGGGCCAAAGTCGTGAATTTCGAGGGCTTTGGCGAGTTTGTAGCCAGTGATGGGTATTACTTGCAAAAGACCGAAGGCGTTGGCATGCGAGACGGAGTCGGGGTTAAAGGCGCTTTCGATGTTCATGACAGTCCAGAGTAGATAGGGGTTGAGGGACTGTGCATCGCAGGCAGCGCGTAATTCACTGTTAAAGGCACGCGGGTAGTGTACGGACCAAGCGAATTGAGCCTCGGCTGTGCCCGGCGTAGATCGGGGTAGGGGTGAGTAGCGGCGCGCAAGGTAGTAGTCTTCATTATATATAAGAGCCGCAACAAAGAGCGGGCGTAGGGTCGCGGCGTTTTGTAGAATGCTGCGTTGTCGCTGGGCAGCAGCGGCAGTGGCGCGCTTATCTTTGGCGCTGGGTAGCTTAAATCGTTGGGTCGTAAGCGAGATCCCCCAAACGCCATTTTTTTGGCGTCGGTTGTCGACATGGAACCCATCCATCGAGAGTTCAAGGTTCCACGGCTTGGTGCTTGGGGGTAGTTTTTTGCTTCTTCTGTATCTATTTTCGAGTATGAAGAATTCAAGCGCGCTGCTGCGAAGTTCTTTGTTGAGCTCTTTTTGCATGCCTGTTTCGTAAAAGAATTTTACCCTCTTTAACGAAGGAAATACGTCGCTATACTGGTTTATAAGTGTAAAAAACTGTGATTTGAGATTTTTATCGACGTTAATGTATGCCGTGTCGATTTCGTCGAAGGATTTTGTTTTTTCGTCGAATTTTTGCCAGTCAATATTGTTGCTGACTTCATGGCTGCCGTTTTCTAAATCCCAGATGCGGCTTTGTGCCATAATGGCATAGTAGCTCAAGGGTGCTTTTTCGATGATCTGAGCAAAGACATCTTTTGCGGCATCGAATTTTTCTTGTTTGGCCAAACTCTGTGCGTACCAATATTGCATACGTGGGCGCAAAACCGAAGCGGAATCTCGCTGTAAGCGCTTAAACTGCTCTTCAGCGACATCGTATTTTTGTGCAAGGTATGCAAGTAGTGTCTCGCTAAATTCGAGAACAATAGGTGTTTCTGCTTTTTTCTTCGGTTTTCTTTGTTTTTTTTGAGCGCTTTCTTTTTCCCGCATCATCAGAGCGTAGGCTTCATCAAACTGTCCGCTCTCCATGTAAAAGCGCTGTAGACGCGCGTTTCTTTGCCCCTTGGGTAGCAGTTGGAGTAGATCGTCCATCACGCGCTTAGCTTCGTCGCGCTGTTGAGTGTAAACATATGCCTGCGATAGGTAGGCATTGACCGTAATGGGGTGGAGATCATCTTGTCGCTTGTTAGCGATCTGCGCTTTAAGTTTTTCTAAAAGCGGTATGGCTTTGGCGTGTCTACTTTGATCGTAGGCAATACGCGCGTTTTGCCACTGAAGCGCTATGCTTTGTGGATGGCTTTCGAGTAGGGGGAGAATGGCAATTTCGCTTTCTGGCCAAAAGCGATTGCGGCGCAAGAAATCTACGCGATTAAGTTGCGCATTGAAGCTCTGCATTGTTTTCTGGTAGCCGTTTTTCTCCAAAATGGCGAGCGCGGTTTGTGCCTCTGCTGCCCAAGGTGAGTCGAAGATAATCGTGTTGAGTTCCGCTGCGGCCTGTGCTTCCTTTGCTTGCGCGATGTAGCTTATCGCGCGTTGAAGGCGCAGCGCATTAGCACGTGGGTACTCTGGATAGGTCGTCAAAAATTGATCTATCTCCTTCTGAAGCTCTGGCCAGCGCTCTGCTTCGTATAAACATTGTGTTATTTCTAGCTTTGCCTCGTGATAGTAGGGGGAGGCTCGGTAATTTTCCAATTTTGCGTAGTCTGCAATAGCCTCATCCCAACGTTCTTGGGCTTGCAGGGATTTGGCGCGGTAGTAGTAAAATAGGTCTAAAAAATCCGTTTGCGCCTCTTCTTCTATTAATCTGCTCAACGTCGAAACCGCTTTTGCATGTTCGGCGTTTTGTGCAAAGGCTCTTGCTAGCAAGAATTGAGAAGCGAGATCGGGCGCAAAAACGATCTTAGGCATCAGTGCGATTAAGGATTTTCGTTTTTCATCGGTATGTATATAGTACTGGGCGGCTTCCATGCCAAAGCCCTGCGACTCTCTCGCGATCAGTTCATCGACGGCATTGAGCAAAACAAGTAGGCTAGCACTTGGCTCGCCCTGCTCGACTTCGACTTCGGCTTGAGCAGTTTGCTGAGAATTCGCCGTTTGGGGCAGCGTTTCGCTTTTACTTCGACAGGATGAGGTAAAAACAAGACAAAGCACTGAAATAATGGCGATATAGATGGAATGATTCTGTAAGCGAAGCACTGCTGATATAGAGTAAATGGCGCGGAATTGCGCTCACACGAATATAGCCCAGTTCTCTTTAAATGGCAGCTTTTCTGGCTTGCCTGTTGTTTTATCCCCTATTTTACAGGAGGCTAATCATGCGTATCGCCAATGAAGTTAAAGATTACATCCACTCCATTAAGCAGAAGTTTAAGCTGCAAACTATTTTTTGTAAGCGACTATCGCCTGAAGCGCGCCTCCCCAAGCTTGCTACCGTCGATTCGGCGGGCATGGATCTTTATGCGGCCGAGCGCTGCGAGTTAGAGCCCGGCCAACGCGCGTTGGTAAAAACCGGTATCGTTGCCGAGTTACCGCGCGGTTACCACTTAGAAGTTCGACCCAGATCAGGTTTAGCACTAAAGCACGGTATTACCGTTCTCAATACTCCAGGTACAGTCGATGCCGATTACCGCGGTGAGCTTCAGGTGTTACTGATAAACTTGGGTAGTGAGCGCTTTGTCGTGGAAGTAGGAGATCGCATTGCACAAGCTCTGCTTATGCAGCATTTACCCATGCGCTGGCAATGGGGCGCGAAACTTGCTAAAACCGAGCGCGGCGAGGGTGGTTGGGGGCATAGTGGGCGAAGCGACAAGCGCTAGATTTTATTGCATTGCTCGCTTATGAAGTGTGAGACCTTTGCGCGGCTAGAGAAAAACAACGAAAGTCAGGCGGGTTTTCAAAATAAAGTCAATAAAATCAATAATCACCATACAAAAGCGGGTTCTAAGGGCGATAGCTCTAAGCGGAGTTTGGGGCGGTATTCCCGATGAATCAGAGTTTTCTTAGGAGACCTTTGCACGGCTAGAAATATCGAATTTAATTTTACAAATTCGATACAGTCTTAAACAAAATGAGAACTTTTGTAGAGAAGCACAAGTTAACAATGCTAATTAAATAGGGCAGGTGGAAGATAAAATGACATTTTATTCGAAAAGTGCTTAAAAGAGTGCTTTCTTAGTGCCACAGCCGTCCAGGCTGTGGCCGCTTCGCGCGCGGCCTCAGCCGCGACCAATCGCTGACATCCATGTCGCGATTGAAGGGGAGGGGGGTACGGGGGGGAAACATCTTTTCTTTGGCACAAAGAAAAGGGCTTCCCCCGTGCAAAGCTCTCGAGTAAAAAGAAACTTGCCTCAATGATATTTTCCATTATCGTAAGCTAGCGGCTTATGCTGCAGTTCTTGAAAAGGGCGAATGGATGAAGAGACAAATATTCGTAGTTTTTATGTTTCTCTCACTTTTTGTGTTGTCAAATATCGCAAAGGCCGAACTATATCAATATGAAGGCAAGGATGGCGAAATTATATTTACGACAGAACCGCGCAAGGATCTTAAGCTTATCTCGGTTATGCAGGGTAGCGCGAAGCCCAAGCCAAAGGCGAGGTCAGCGCCGAGGTCGGCGCAGACGCGTCTAGCTTATGATGAGCGGGCGTATGATGCGATTATTGCCGATGCCTCGCGTGCTTACAACATTCCAGAAGCTTTTATCCGTGCGGTCATTAAGATTGAGAGCAACTACAACCCCAACGCAGTGAGTAGCGCTGGGGCGATGGGTTTGATGCAGCTCATGCCCGCTACGGCGGAGCATATGGGGGTTAAGGATAGTTTTGATCCACGCGACAATATATTTGGGGGGACGAAATACTTGCGAAGGCTAGCGGATCGATATAACGGTGATATTAATCTCGTGTTGTCGGGGTATCACGCGGGGCCAGGGAATGTGGAAAAATACCAAGGCATTCCTTTTGCAAAGACCCAGAATTACGTCAAGAACGTGTACCATTACTATAAGCTGTACCAAAAACGCGAGAAGGAGCAGCGTGAGGGAGAACCATGATTTTGAAAAAAACAAAGCGCGCAAGCAGGTTTAAAGGAGCAAAAAAGCGACGCGTCTTGTTTAGAAAGCCCGTACTTAGGAAGATGAACAGTAAACTCAAGGAGGATCTGCTCAATCTACCTAATATGCTAACGCTAGCGCGTATCGTTTTGATACCCTTAGTGATCATTTTTTTGTCGTATAGGACAGCAAAGAGCACTTGTATTGCAGCGATATTTTTTGCTGTAGCAGCAGCAACTGATTTTTTCGACGGATATTTGGCCAGAAAACTGAATCTTGTTAGTTTAACCGGCAAGTTTCTCGATCCCTTAGCCGACAAGCTCATGGTCATGGCTGCTTGCGTACAACTCGCCGCGATGGGGTGGCTAGAGGCATGGGTACCTATAGTTTTATTGACTCGAGAGTTTGCGGTGCAGGGGCTTAGGCAGATTGCGAGCGCTGAGGGTATGGTGATTGCAGCGGGTCAAGGTGGGAAGTTAAAGACCGCTTTTCAGCTTGTTGGGCTCATTGGATTACTGATACACTATCAATATGAAGTGGATTTTTTCTTCTTTAGTTCATCTGTGAATTTTCATCTTGTGGGCTGGTGGATGCTTATTGCGAGTATCTTTTTTAGCTTGATTAGCGCTGGTCAATATTTTGCAGGTTTCTTAGGCGCTATTACGCAAAGTGGAAGCAAATAAAGTTTTTGCATAAACATATTGCGGGCTAAAACTCAAGAAGGGGGTAGCGCAAGATCACCTGGGATTTCGACAAGGAAGTCGAAATCGAACGCCGTAGGCGGCCCATAGGGCTGCATGCCATGGATGGCATGCATTCTTAAATTCGCTTAAAGCCGCACAGCGTGCAAAGGTTTGGCGAATAGCCAAAACTTTGAGCGCTGTTATGCGGCTTTTAGCGAATTTTGAAGGAAGCTTGCGCGTAGGGGGCTGCAAGCCCCCACATGAATAAAAGCTCGTAAAGATTAGGGAACTAATAGTTTTGTGCGTAAAAGCCCAAGGCAATGACGGCGATGCCCAGAACGAAGCTAAAACTGCCGCGTAGCCTAGCTTTGAAGCCGTAGAGTAGTCCGAAGGGGCCGCGGTAGGAGCCGCTGAGTATGGGGACGAGGCCGGAGTAGAGTAGGCTTGCGCCCATGAGGTAGAAGGCGAGTGGGCGGTGGAAGAAGAAGGCGATGACGCCGGCGAAAAAGCTGAGGAGGGTGAGCCATTGTAGGCGGTCGAGTAGGCGACAAAAGCGGTCGAAGGCTGTTGGGTTGTAGTCGATGCTTTCGTCGATTTCTTCTTCGATAATGTCGGTTTGGGGGCTGTTTGTGCTTGTGTCTAAGTCGTTGTTTCTCATGGGTTTTTCTCCGTTGGTGCTCGCGCTCGCAATCTGCGGACTCAAAAGGCATAACGCGAAAGTGTGTAATGTGCAATCTAGAAGGTGAAGGGCGAAATTTTGCCTCATTTTGCTTTTGTGTAAAACTGTACGTTGCATGTTTAGGGCGCGGTGGCGCTCTGGTTTTGGCAATGCGAAAGGACGGTGGACATGGTTGCAGTAAAACACTTGGAAGAGCACGATCCGGCGTCGGATTTTGTGCAAGGACACGTGATAGGGGAGCGTTACAGCGTGCAGCGTTTGATCGCGGCGGGTGGGATGGGCTTTGTGTACATGGCGACGGATTTGGAGCAACAGCAGTTGGTTGCGCTGAAGCTGATGCGCAGTTCGTTGCAGCGAGATCCTGTGGCGATTGAGCGTTTTCGTCGCGAGGTGCGAACGATTAAGCGTTTGATGCATCCGAACACGATTGAGCTTATCGATTATGGTGTGACGGAGGATGGTTTTATGTTCCTTGTCATGGAGTGGTTGCATGGCAAGGATTTGCGAGAGATTTTGCGCATTAAGAAGCGCTTGTCGCCGATTACGGTCACGCGCATTGGGATTCAGGTTGCTTGGAGTCTTTCGGAGGCGCATGCGAAGGGGATTATTCATCGTGATTTGAAGCCAGAGAATATCTTTATCATGCACAATCCTGGTCCACATCTTCGGATTAAGGTTGTGGATTTTGGGCTAGCAAAGGTGGTTGCGGGACCGGAGTCGGGGGAGCAAATTACGCGTGGAGGCGTGGTGTGTGGTACGCCAGAGTACATGAGCCCAGAGCAGGCTAAGGGCGAGAAGCTTGATGGTCGCAGCGATGTGTACGCCTTGGGTTGTGTGATGTATGCGATGTTGCAGGGGGATGCGCCCTTTAGGGAGAAGAAGGCATTGGATGTGGCGATGCGCCATATTAACGATCCTTTCCCCGAGTTTAAGGTGCAGGTTCCAGAGACGCTGCGTCAAATTATTCATAAGTGCGTTGCGAAGGATCGCGCTGATCGCTATCATAATGTAAACGAACTCGCCGATGTGCTTGAGGCATTTTTGGATCCTATTGAGATTCGGCGCCGCGATGCGAATGATGCGTGGAGTGTGCGCAGTTCGGTGCCACCCAACGGCGTGCGGGCTGCTTTGCCTAAACGTGTTAATCGTCGAGCTTTTACGCCAGTTTCTGCGCGTATGCGCATATCACGAAATACGCAGCAGCAACTCACGGCGAGTCGCCAACTCAGCGCGCCAAGCGTAAAGCTAAAGCAGAGTTTAAGCATTCCTACGAGTACTTTACTGCGAACGAGTCAGGCGCAGAAGCGCGGTGGTTTTTTGCAAAAAGTTTTTGGCTCACGCGACTAGTTTTGCGTGCACGCGCGCCTTTGGGCGAAGCTAGACGCCCACTCGCCCGTTTTCCTTAATACGTAAGAACACTAAAGTTATAGAGGCTAGAGAATAGATTGCTGCTCTCCTCCGAGAGCAGTATTTGTTCACGCAAAGTGCTATCCTCGACGTACGCTTGCAACTCTGTGGGCCAAAGATAAGGTATTTTATTTCTCAGAATGCGCCTGGTTTCGAATAAATGCGAGACTTCTGCAATTTTGGCCGAATCCCCGTTTTTGAGCAAATCTCGTTTCATAGCTTTAAACAGTACGTACATGTCGGGGTCAATGAAACTAAAGGCTTTAGAGAAGATGGCGGCCGTGTGGAAGTACTGTGGGATACCACAGAGCATCTGCGCGCCAAGTATGCTGCTCATGGTGCGGAAAAGCGCAAAAGCGTTTTGAGATAGCCCAGCGGAGGGGTAGTTTTGTCCTGGCAGCAGCGCTTTGGTAGAGTTGGAGAGTGGGTTTTGTAGTCTCAGTTTCTCGACGCAGAGGCTAGGGAAGTGGCGTTGGTTTTGGTGGACGAAGCAGTATTCCAGCCACACGACGGCGTGCATCAGTATTTCGGAGAATCCGCCAGAGTCGGTCCAAACGAGGAGTTCGCTACGCCCGATGATGTCGGATTTTGGGATATCTAGCCAAATTTGGTGGTGTCCCTGCTCTCTCCAGCGTTCAAAAAACTTGGTGGCTTCAAGTAATTGCACGATTGCTTTTGAAGTCCAGCGACCCAAAAACAGACCATCTTGCCACGGTCGCAAAAAATCTGTGCTGTACAGTAGTGCTTTTTCGTTTAAGGGGAGCAGGTCGACTCCGCTTAGGCTGCTTGATAGCTGCTCGTATCGTTCTTGGAAGAGTTTGAGCATGAGACTCGTTTTTGGGTGGCACAGATAAGTTAAAGGGCAGCAAAGAAAGAGAGGACGCTATTAACGTTAGCGTCCTCTGAGCGGGGGGATAAAGTATTTAGCATGCAGTTTCGTGTAGTGAGTTTAAACTACATTTTGTGCAAGTTTTGGGATTCAAACCATTCTCTCCTCTTCGAATCAAGCCTCTCACCCTTTTTCTCTGTCATGTGGTATGTGGCATAGATTTCAGCGAACTCCTCGCCTGGGTCTCTAAACTGGTAGACGCTGAGTTTATTGCTTCTAGCGCTACTGTCGTATGACCACCAACCTCGATAAGGGTAGCCTTCATGAATTTGCCTTGGTCCGACGTTAGAGTAGTTCTCATAATACCACGGCGACCTATCCGCATTTGCCCTTGCCAAGTGTGTAAAGAGTGGTGAAACTTTAAGTTTTTCGGCCAAGTCGTTTAGCGAGGAATACACTCTTGCATCGCCCTCGCCTTTGCCGTCCTTTTTCAGGAATCGCTTGTTATAAACTAGTTTTAGGTACGAGCGCGTTTTTTCCACATTTTTGATGCGGCCAATCACAGCGAATTTAGCGGCTTCTCTTGAAAGTTCTTTCTCTTTTTTGGTAAACGAGCTCGGGATGGCGTTTTGCACTAAATTGATGACTTCATCGGCAATTTTTTGTGGTTTAAAAATACCGTGTTTTTTCCAGCCAGAGATCTTGCGAAATGATTCTTGACCCGAGTACCTGCCGTTTTGGTCTACGAGATGTCCCAGTTCATGGGTAAGCGTAGTATCAAACATATTCATACCGCGCATTTTATCGCCTACGTTTGTGTAGGCGCCCGTCTCGACTCTCCCCATATCGTTTTCGCTATAGTCTATGCCGATGCGTCCAATGTAGGGCATCGCAAGGCCGGAGTTGCCCGCATCCTTGCCGGTTGTAACTAGGGCTTTTAGTTTTTTCACGTGTGCTTCGGGTAGGCGTAGCATGACTTTGTACACGCCTTTTACGCCTTCGGGTCCGAATGGGACTTCTTTTTGACCAATCAAAAACAGGCGAGTAATAACATTCCAGTTTGCGCCAATCTTGATGCCGAAGCGTTTGTCCACGAATTTAATCAAAGTGTCGACATCGCTGACGCTATCGACGAGTAGATCCAAGATCTGATTTTTTATGGAGCTGCGACCACCAGATAATAGCTTATTCATGATGCTTTTGTCGCCTACAATTTCTAACTTCTCGCTGTCCGTGGCTTTTTCGACGATATCATGAATTTTTCCCCAAGAAGTGAAGATATATCGTATGTTCTCCTTTATTTGTTCTACGATACTTTTACTCTCAGTTTTGGCCACCTTACTATCATCGGCTTGTTTTTGCCTGCCACCTTGTGCGTCAAGATCTTTTTGCGGAAAGGTCTGTAAAACCTTAACGTTTGATTTCGCCGCTAAATTTGAATTCGCTAATACTTTAGAGCTATTGAAAGCCATCTTGATCACCTCAATTCAAATGCTTAGGAGGATCCTACCCACACAGTGGCAGAATCACCAACCGCTATCCTACTATAAATAGTGAAGCTTTTTATACGCTTTGTCAAACTTTAACCGCCGTCAACAGTAAATATTAGGGTTTATAAGTGATTATTTTCGGTGCTTAGCTTAGGGAAGCTCAAATGAATCGATATCTTTGTTAATTATTTTTGGGGGGGGAAGTTTCCCCCTACGTGTCAACCCCACGCTTTGCGCGGGTTTGCCACTACCCCCTCCGCGGGGACACCCCGCGACGCCCCGTCTCATTTTTGGCCGTAATAGAGCTTTGCCCTTGCCCTTAGACGAGGTTTGGGCGGTAGCCCAATAAATCAGCGAAAGGGGCAGCTTTCAAACCTGCCCTCATAAAATCAATAATCTGCATACAAAAGCGGGTTCTAAGGGCGATAGGCCCAATAAATCAGAGTTTCCTTAGCTAGTAAACATTAATGTTTTCACAATCCATTTTAACGCGACCATCGTTGTCGACGTGCATGACGCATACGGCGATGTTCATACCTCTCCCGTCTCTAGCATAGGTAAAATCGAGTCTTACACCGTCCTCGTTGTGGCTAAGCTTGGGCTTAGCAATGGCGGGCCGTTTAAGTATGGGATCCTCGTCATTTGTGAAAAGTTGGCCACCTACGGGTAAGAAGCATTGCGCGATCTCTGCTATGTTTGTGGCGGGTACTTCGCTGTTCTCACTAAGGTCGATGTGGCGGAGTATGTCCTCTAGATGTGTAAGATCTTCACGATCAACGACGCCCTTCTTTATGTGTAGCGCAACGTTAGTGGCATTGGCATCTCTGATGCCTTTGTGCAAGACACTGAAAAAATAATAAGGTGGCACCATAAAATCAAGTGGATGTACGTTATACATTAAGCCTCGCCACGGCAGATCTTTTTTAAGACGCTTTTTTGCCTTATGGTAGCCTTCACCTAAAATAGTCTCTTGGTAAGTTGGCGTAATTGGACTATTGCTTTCATCATTTTTTTGCATGGACAGCTCCATATTAATTTGTTCAACAACATGATTATTATTGGTTTTTGTGTTATCGGTATTTGTACTTTCTTGTGTGGTAGCTGATGCGTTTAAATTATTAGGACTTTGGCATGCGCTTAGCGTTAAAAGCGAAAGAGTAGCGAATATCATAAAATTACATTTAAACTTTTGTTTCATCATAAAATCAATGCTCTATTCTAATTATTTAAGGGCAGATCCTTGCATTCCAAATTAACGCGTCCTTTGGCGTCGACGAGCATTGCGCAGCTTACAATATTCATTTTTCGCCCATCTTTTGCATAGCTAAAGTCCAATTTAATTGTATCGTCATGGTGGCTTAGCACAGGTTTAGAGATCGCGGGGCGTTTAAGGACAGGTTCTTGGTCATCGGTAAAGACGGCGGCAGATGCGGGCAGAAAGCACTGGACGATCTTTGCAATGTCGCGAGCAGGGACTTCAGTGCCTTGGCTGAGATCGATGTATCGAAGTATTTTTTCTAAATTCTCAATTTTTGTACGATCTATGATTCCCTCATCGATGTGTAATACAATGCTGTCGGGGTTTGCATCCCTCGTATCATGTCTATCAACGTTAAAGAAATAATAAGGTGGCGCTAAGAATTTAAACGGAATTACGTTGTAAACATCTCCTTCCTGTGGCAATAAATCTTTTAAATGCACTGTTGCATCTTCATAGCCTTTGCCCAAGGGCGATCTTTTATAACTAGATTCTTTAGGAGTATCGATTTTTTGCACGTCTTCTTCCTGTGTATTGTTTTTGTCATGCAAAGCAATATTATCGCTAGGCAATGTATCTTTAGTTTCTGTATTATAAATAGGTAAATTGGATGCTTGCTGAGTGGTGTTTTGGGGGTTTTGGCAAGCCCAAAAAGTAGCTGAGAAGCCAAGAGACATAATGATGAGAATAATAAAACTGAATTTCATGAATTGTGCCGAGCTTTGTATGCATACACAATAGGCGCTCTTGTCTATGGTGCCTATTATAAAATTATAAGTTATTTTTTAGAAAAAAGTCACTGTTTGGGAATTTTCGCCTTATTATTATGTAGTCCTTCTCTTTCGAAGCAAGATTTTCGCGTGGTATCCACGTTTTCGCCTATTTTCTCTGTCATATGGTAAGTGGCGTACAATTCCGCAAATTCCTCACCTGGATCACGGAACCGGTAAATGCTAAACTTATTTTTTCGAGCATCGTTGTTGTAGACCCAGCAAGCTCGCCCTTTGTAGCCCTCGTGGATCTGTTTTGGGCCAACGTCTTAGCACCAGCAGCTCCCCGGTTTTGCTTTTCTTGTGAGTGAATGCTGGCCATATTAAGCTCTACTACGTAGCTGGCCTTGTACAGCGCTAGTGTATCTAGCGGGGCTCAAGACACATGCATTCCACGGGTGTACTGTAAGCTCTTTTAGCTTCGTTAGTCAAGTTTTATGCGCAAAATGGCGAAGCGTGATGTTTCTTTATACTGAAGGCTTCCTCTTGCAGCAGTGCAGCTCATTGCATATTTTTTCGGGGTGAAACTCGTCGTTGAGCAGCTGCTTTTGGAAGCTCTTTTTCAACGACTTGAGTTTGCATGCAAGAATGTAAGAAATCCCATCGGCTTCCATTAACGCTAAGTTTTCTTTGCAGAACATCGCTCGTTCTGCAAGCCATGTCACATGAGAGAGCTTGAGCTTGGCAAGGATTCGCGTCGTTTGTCGCTACAGAAAGCGATATGAGGCAACCATAAGTAGGCTAAACGTTGTGGTGGTTCCATGCAGCCATTTTGTTGTTTTCTCTGAATTGTATTTATCATTATACGTTTCGTAGAAATTATAGTGTGAGGTGAAGGCAAAGCCGAGCCAAAAGCGAGAGGTCACATGAAAATCAGCACCTATTTGGAATTTTGAGGAGAGGAAAGATAGAATGGTCGTTTTGTTTCTTGCTGAGCCATCTCTGACAAGTTCGCAAGGAGTTACGTTGATTCCTAGACCAAAGGTAGCATAGACACTAGCAATATCATTTTCATACATGAAAATGCGAAGGGAAGGGATAAAAAACAGGGCGTGTCGATCCCCAATGGGAATCTCATCACCACGACTTATGCTTCTGTCTGTATACTCATAGCTAAGATCTAGATATAGTCCAACATAAGGATTAAAGCGCCAGCCAAGATCTAATTCAAAGGGGATATTGATGCCACCAGCGTAACCAAAGTTAATCCCTCCGCCCAATGAGGCGCGCAAATCAAGTTCTTGGGCTGACACGCTAGCACCGGCTGCGGTTAAAGACAGAACGATGGCTAAACATAGGCTGAAACAGAGTTTGTACATAATGGTCTCCTTAGAGAGTTTGAGCTTGGCAAAGATTCGCGTCATTTGTCGCTACAGAAAGCGATAGGAGGCAACAATAAGTATGCTAAACGTTGTGGTGGTGTCATTAAACCATTGGGTTGTTTTTTCGATATTTAGCTTATTGTTGTGCTTGTAATAAAACTCACTTTTACGTTTTTCGTAGATATTATGGAGTGACGAGAAGGCAAAGCCGAGCCAAAAGCGAGAGGTCACATGAAAATCTACACCCACCTGATATTTTGCTGAAAGAAAGGAATGACTAGAGTCCTTACTTCGAGACACTTCATCCTGAAGCTCTTCGGTAAATATTGCACTCAGTCCTAAGCCGAGCGCAGTATAGATGCTCAATATCTTATTTTCATAGAAAAAAATGCGGAAAGTTGGCAATACATACAGAGCGTGAAGATTGCCTAGCGCTCGTTCCCCGTCACTTAGAAAATGTATATCCATATATTGGTAACTTGTGTCCAAGTATAATCCGAAATATGGATTAAAACGCCATCCAATATCTATCCCAACGGGAACATTGATACCGCCTACGTAACCAATGTTAATCCCTCCGCCCAATGGGGCGCGCAAATCAAGTTCTTGGGCTGACACGCTAGCACCGGCTGCGGTTAAAGACAGCACAATGGCTGAAACAGAGTTTGTACATAATGGTCTCCTTTTTAGAATATACGACCAGCATTGCTTGCTTGATAAAAATCACCACAATGATAAATACACTCAGCAGAAAAGCCATGGCCTTCGAGGTCATCAAAGAATGGGAAAGTCTTTCTACCCACGTTGTTATAATGGTAGCGATCCCCCTTGTTAAGTGGTGATTACAGTATTGCCGCCCGTTTGGCAACGCTGGCGCATGTCTTAGCTAGTTTATGACGATAGAGGCATGAAAAGCTCTATCGCTCATCAAATGCTCCAGCCTTGCAATTCATCAATCAAAGCCATCAAGCGGGCAGTTTCATTCAATGCTGCAATCATTTTTTGATAATGCAAAATATCATCAAAACCCAAAATCAAGCCCTTCCTGTCTTTTAACCACTTCTGCGCTGGCTGGTAACCACCGATGTAAAATTCCCATGCAAGCCTTGTTACTCCTTCAAAATACTGCGTCTTATTCATATACACGCGCCCGCGATCTTCATCGGCATCATCGGCTACAAAACGCGGCTTATCAACAACATTATCGCCTATTTGCGGGAAGCGCGTCGAAAACTGCGACACAACGGGGCTTTCCAACAAATGTACTTGCCGCAATTGCGAACCCAAATCGACTAGGGTCCAAAAAATCTTGAGACCCTCGGGGTAGGGTACACGCGGAAAATCGATCTTTAAAAACTCTTTATACTTTTCGCGATATGATTGCGAATGCAAAACAGCGTAGATATAATCGAGAAGATCAAGGGGTGTAAAACACGAGTTTCGTCCCTCTGCACCTGCCAAAGTTTCTTCGGCAACAAAGGCTAAACCCAAGATTTCTGCGATCTTTGCAACAATCTCTGCATTTAAATTCGGTCTTCGCCGCGTGACGCCGTTGAAGCTTTGCTGCTCGCCATCCTCGGGATAAAGGTATAGCGGGAAAATAGATGTTATCTCACTTGTTTTGTTGGAAACATAGGAACTTTCCATCATCGTATTCGCGATAAAAACATGTACATAATCGCTACCGCTCTTAAATTGTTTGCAAAGTGCAAGCCCGACATTATCGCCTTTAATAAAATGTTGCATGACTTCTATTCGGCTTCCTTCAATAAAATGTGCCTCATAATAAACAAATTTTAAATCAAAAGGCCTGTACAATATGGGATACACAAAGCGAACATCAAATTGTTTAGCACTTTTTTGAACCTCTTCGATTTTAAAGCGTTTATTCTCTTTTAAGCCGTATTTCCGCTGCAAATCACTTTTGGACATTGCGAAAAAATCGCTTATACGTGAAGCTAAAATATCTTTATGGCTATCAATAACAAAAGCATCTCTTGATGTTACCATGCCGCTTTTGTGGAGAGAAAACAAAGCGCTGACTGAAAAACCCTTATCGTAATCTTCCTGTGCTTTAAAATCCTTTGGAAGCATAAAATACATCGGTTCTAAACAGGGAAGTTCCTTATACGGTATACTTACTATCGAATTTTCATTTAAAAAATCATATTTAAATTCCCGTTTCCCATATAAATCATAATGAAAAACTCTCCCCAACTCCCCCTTTTTTTTCTTAGCCGTCTTTATAAAAAAATTAATCGACACCCCCTGCGTAATATCAAAGACATTTTCATCTATGCCCCCATCGGGAGCCGTTTCCTTTTTCTTGCTGTTGCCGTGCAAATCGATGGTGTATATTTTGTCGAAACATTGTAATAAATTCCAGCGCATACCTCTGAAGGTAGGATTATCCAAATAACCATGAGGATTAATATACGCAAGTATACCGCTGCCGTTCTTTTCTATATAGTGTTGCCCGTATCGAATAAATTTTACATAATCATCATTGAGCCACTTGGGATTTCTCTCTTGTAATTTTTGCACTCCCCCTGGCTCTTTTTTATAATCTTGCATCAAATCCATGATCCAAGCCCCCTTATTGGCGCTCTCGCCGCTATACGGTGGATTGCCCAAAACCACCATAACGGGACAGTCTCGTTTGAGGCGGTTTGCCTCGTTGGCTTCATTGCTAAGCCAGGAGGCAAACAAGGTTCCCGTGTCGGGGTGCTGCTGCTCTTCTAGGCTATTGGTCAAAAACACGCGCAGACGCTGTGCATTCGTGGCCTTAAAACCCGTCTCCCTCAACAAGAGATCCAGCTTTAAATGCGCCATGGCGTAACTCGCCATGAGGATCTCAAAACCATGGAGCCTCGGCAATAGATGATCTTGCACATACTGCGACCAGATACCTTCCTGGCCTTCAAAGTTTTTGTAAATGGCCTTGATGACTTCGGCTAAAAACGTGCCCGTACCCGTGGCGGGATCTAAAATTTGGACGCGGTGCAGCTCGTGCTCGACTTTTTTACCCTGCACATCGGCTTCGATCTTTGTTTTTGTGGTATCGGCCAAGCCCATGGGCAAGCCGAAATCGTTTTTTAAAATTTGATCCACAGCCCTAACCATAAACTGCACGACGGGCGTCGGTGTATACCAAACACCGCGTGTCTTGCGCAGAGTGGGGTCATAAAGACTTAGGAAATCTTCGTAAAAATGAATAATAGGATCTTCACTTTCGGTGGACTTTCCATAATCCTGCAAGATTTGCGCCACATCACAGGCTAAGAAAATGCGAATTAAATCGTCCACAACCCATTTTATGCGGTCATCTAGCTCAATTCCCGCAATATATCCAAATAATTGTTTTAAAAAAGGATTAGATTTGGGGATGAGTTCATAGGCTTCTTGTCGGCTAAAAGTTTGCAGTGTCGGATCGTGTAAACGCGCAGCAAACATACCGTAGCAAAGCGTTTGCGCGTACACATCGGCGAAGGATTTAATGCTGATGTCATGGATCGTATAGCGCCTGAAAGACTCCATTTGAGCAAGTAAGCTGCTGTTTTCCTCTGCGTTTTCATCAAAGCTAAGCGCATTTTCGATAATATTGGCCAGTAGTCTAGCCTTTGCCGCCATGAGTTCGGCCAAGCGTTGAGGGGACTGAATACTTTGCCCGCTATACGAAGCGAAATCTTTTATTTTCGCCCTGAAGGCTTCAAAGTTTTCTTTTAGGGGGCGAATACCTTTATGCGTAATTTCAGCAATGCTAATTTTGGCAGTACATTCTTCGTTTTTGTAAAAATAAAAACGAAGATAATCCGTGAAAACGATGTTATCCAAGGATTTTTTATAACGGTCAAACTGCTCTTTGTTCCTCTTTGGTTTTAGACCCTCAAGGTCGGCATCGCCCAGATCTTTAGCCTCTATAAAGCCAACGGGAACATCGCCCTTGGTCAAAATATAATCTGGAGCCCCGCAATCGCGGCGTTTGGCTTCGTTGATTACCAGTAAATCGGGCAAAAGCGCGTTTAATAAATTCTGCAAATTCCCGCGAAAACTGTGTTCGCTGCTGTGCCCGCCCTTGTAGAGTTTTTGAACATTAGCAATGTATTTGGCAATCGGCATCTTTGTCTCCTCTTTTTTCTGTGCAAAGCGCGTGCCTTTTAGCTGAATTATTATTTTATTCGAGGATGCCGATGAGCATTCTTGCTCGTTTACAAAAATAGTGATTTTTTGCTTCAGAGCAAAGGTATCAAAAAGGAAACTCTGATTTATTTTGGGGCTCCGCCCCAAACCCCATCTAAGGGCTATAGCCCTTGAAGTGAATCCAAAAAGTTGTAAAAATTTTTAAAGGGGGATAGTTAGTTGTTGATTGGGGTGAGCTTAATGATTCAAGCCTGTAGATGATTGGAGTTTTCCAACCAAGTTGTTTTTTTATTCTAGAATGGTTGTAGTAATCAAGATAATCAGCAAGTTTGTTTTCGAATTCCTCAACAGTCTTAAACCTTTTGTTTATGAAAGACTCTGTTTTTACAACTGCAAAAAAGCTCTCCATCACAGCATTATCATAACAATTACCTCTACGACTCATACTTTGAATGATTCCTTGCTCACTTAGCCTTTCTCGAAACTGAGTGTGGCGGTAAAGAGAACCTTAGTCTTCAAGCCTAACTCTCGCATTAATTTCAGGACAGTTTTGTGGTTTAACAAAAAGCCAGCCATTCTAAGATACGCCTGCATACGCCTGTACCCGAGCAATTCCCCATGCTCTTTAAATAACCTAACCATACACGTTTTTGAGTCTTCGTATTTATCCGCCAACTTTGACCTCTTTAAATGGTAGTAAAACGTTGACTGTGGTATTCCCGCTGCTGTTAAGAGTCTTTGTAGTTTGTGAGTATGCCTTAATTCATCAATAGCGATTACTATCAACCGCTTGTTTGTTGAATTAAGACTGCTAACTTTTTTAAGAGCGCAACCTCTGCCTCTAACTGTAAGATTCGCTCTTCTTGACTAGGTGGCTCTGTCTCTAATTTCTTCGCGTTCTGGTTATTCTTCCTCGACTTGGGAAGTTTTGTAGCCTTGCCTTTTAATTTACTTTTCTTGCCATTCTTTACTGCCTCTAAAAAACCAGCATGTCCTCTATCATTATATATTTTATGCCAGTCTGAAACGGTATGCTTGCCAGTAATCCCGTACTGACGCGAAACCTCCAAATATGATAGATCGTTCTCTAGCATAGTTGAGAGCACTTTGAGTTTAAATTCAGCTGAGTACTTTGCCATAATGTGGATCTCCGTATTTATTAAGCCCAGTTTTTTCATCAAAGTGCGAAGCACTTTGTTGGAAAAACTGGGAGCAAGTGCGTAGCCCTTGTTAAGGGCGCTCCCCCTTCGCAAAAAGTATTCCAATTTTTCGGGGTGAGATCAAAAACGCTGCGGGGGCGTTGCGGGGGGCTTTGCCCCCCGCTGAGGGGGTAGACGCAAACCCGCGCACAGCGCGGGGTTGCGGCGTAGGGGGAGACTTCCCCCCACAAAAGAAAAAGCTTAATTTTCGGATGAATCAGAGTTTCCCTAGGGACGGCGCGAGCTGCAAACGTGCCATGCTCCATAGCAGCAAGTTCAGGGCTTTTTGCCGATTTGCGGTAGCCGGAGCGGGCGAGGCCTCGATGAGGGTGTTTAGTATTGCCTGGGAAAGTAGTCTTTGCCCGCCTGCCAGAGGTACTTATCGAGCTGTTTGAGTGTGAATTCATCTAGCCCATAGAAGCTGCGGAACTCCATTAAAATGGCGTGGTAGCTTGGATAATGCTTCAGATCGTCTTTTTTGAATTTGTAGAATTTATCCACCCGCTTGAAGTGCATGAGCATCTTCTCCACAAAGCTGTCATAGATCGGATAGTCTTCCGGAAAATGGTGGCTGCAATATTTGGTGGCAAAGGAATAAAAATGGATGCTTTTCTGGTCATTAACCTTAACTACGGCAAGGTCGTTGACCAGAGTCAGATCCCGATTGGCGAGTCGTTGATCGATATCCAGTTTGACGATGTGCTTGGCAACGGTGAATGGTGAAAAGATGTTCGTGCTGTAAAAGTCGTTCAGTGAGCAGACCTTGATAAGGACATCATCCATATCGTCATTTCGGGGATACGTCACAGCGAATAATTTTCTGAGGCTACTCTCCTGCAGTACATAATTTTCCAGTGAATTCCATCGCTGTAGATACATGGCTAGCTGTTCGGCCGACGGTCTGACTTTATTCATAGAGAAAGCTGCTTACAAGTTATCGCCATTGGAAGCCTTCTTGGGTGTAAGGTCTTGTTTTTATGGGCTTTATTTCGAAAGTTCAACAAACTCCAGGGGAAGACCGATGCATTCCATCGTCTGATGACCCTGTTAGATGACAATGCCTTTCCAGATATGGCTAGCGTTTCACGCGAGCGTGTAGCTCCGTATGTCATCCGTACTGAAAAACGCAAGGCCATCGATACCGACGGCAAAGCACTCTTTAAGCCTCGGCGTACGCAGATGGCTCCAGTGGCTTGGGAGAGTCGTCATTACTTGCAGCAGCTTCTCTACGAGGCGGTGACCGACTATGTGCGCGAGGGCTACAATCAGGCTATGCGCGAGAAGAAGCACCACATCGGCTTCCTGATGATCCTGATGCAGCGCCTAGTGGTTTCCAGCACCCGGGCGATTTGCAGCACGCTGGAACGACGGCTCGCGGCGCTCAAGGAAGGCGAACAGAAGGCCAGCCTGCGCCTAACAGAACTGGAAAACGGCGTGCAGGGAGTGGAAAGCCCAGACGATGAAATGCTTGAGCTCTACGACATGGATGGCCAAGAGCTGCTCGATGAGCTGCTCAAATCTCATGTCTCGGCTCTGCAGAGCGAAGGCAGTCATGTGGAGACCCTGCTCAAAGCGGCGGTTCGCTGCGAACAAGTAGGTTCTGACGCCAAGGCCGAGGCGTTGATCGAGTGGATCTACGAACTGCAGGCCGAGGAAAACGAACCGGATCTGAAGGTGTTGATCTTCACCGAGTTCGTGCCCACCCAGCAGATGCTGAAGGAGTTTCTGGAAGCCCGTGGCATATCGGTCGTCACCTTGAACGGCTCCATGGATATGAAGGGACGTAAGCAGGCTCAGGACGCCTTCCGCAAATCGCACCGTGTGCTGGTTTCCACTGACGCGGGCGGTGAGGGTCTAAACCTGCAGTTCGCTCATGTCATCATCAACTACGATATCCCTTGGAACCCGATGCGGCTGGAACAGCGAATCGGTCGCGTGGATCGTATTGGGCAGCCCAAGACGGTGCGTGCGATCAACTTCGTGTTTGAGGATTCGGTCGAGTTCCGGGTCCGCGAAGTGCTGGAGCAGAAGCTCTCGGTGATCTTCGATGAGTTTGGTATCGACAAGACTGGGGACGTGCTCGACTCCGCCCAAGCTGGTGAATTGTTTGAGGATGTGTTCGCCTCGGCTATCCTTAATCCAGATGGTATCGAAACCTCAGTCGATCACACGGTGGCTCAGCTTCGCGATGAGATTCAGAAGCTGCGCGAGCTTTCCGCCGTCTATGGCATTTCAGAAGAACCAGATGTGCAGGTGGCTGAGCGTCTGCGTACCCATCCTCTATCCCATTGGGTGGAACGGATGACGGTGAACTATCTTAATTCTCACGGTGGCGTAGCCAGCCGCAAACGTTCCTGCTGGGATCTGAATTGGCCGGACGGTCAAAAGCACCGCAAAGTTGTGTTCAACGCCCGAGAAGCGGATCGTCTGGACGACGCAACCCTGCTCAATCTTGAAAACAGTTGTGTCCGTGGACTAGCCTTGAACCTGCCGCAGATCGCGGCTGGCCAGCCTTTGCCTTGCGTAAGCGTGAGCGGATTGCCAAGCAGCATCTCCGGGCTCTGGGGGCTCTTTGAGATACGTCTTCGAGCCGGGATGCACCAGAAGACACAACTGTTGCGTATTCCCTTGCTGCGGCGGGGATATCTCAGTGTGTTCCTGAATGAGGAAGGTAAACTGTTTCTGCCCACGGCTCGGCATATCTGGGATGTGCTGCAGACAGCGGAAGCCCAGGTGCAGGCCACCCTCGGCCAGAACGAATCCATTATCGCCCATGAACGGTTGCAGGAAGCGGCCGAGAAAGCCGGACATGAGCTGTTTGACGCATTACAGCAGGCGCATCTCGCCTCTGTGGCTCGCGAGGAGGAACGTGGCAACGTCTCTTTTGCCTCGCGTCGCAAGGCCATCGAGAGGGTTGGATTGCCAGAGGTACGGCAATTCAGGTTGTCACGTTGCGATGCGGACGAATCCGAGTGGCGGCATGAACTGCAATCAGCAAGGCAGATCGTGCCGGAAATCCGACCGCTGCTGATGTTGCGGATCATCAAAGGAGGCGCTCAATGAGTAGCTGGAGAGACGTTATTCTAAAAGAATTTGTTCCCGATGTTAGTAAACTGACCTTAGTCGCGGATCCGGACTACCTGTTGACGGAGGAGAAACTAGTGCTTGATTTACGCGGGCGCGGCTTCGATCTGATCGAGTTCAGTGATCCCTTTAAATTCAGATATGCCTACGAGTCTAAGTACCGTTCGATCTGGGATCGGGGGGAGCGCACAGATCTAGTTGTGGTACTCCGCTTGCAGAATGCTGAGCTGGGAACGTTGCCGTACGACCTGCTCCAAGTGGGTCGGAAGCTGTCGTTCAACTTAGGGGAGCTCTTTCCCAATCTTAGCTACCCGGTCATTGAGAAGCTCGACCAGAGCCTGCTGGACAAGCTATTCGAAGCCCAGCGCAAATCGCAGCTGGATCGCATGGGCGACAACGCCACCAAGGATTTCGTTCTCCGTCATGTGTTCAACATTGCGGCGGAACAAATAAGGGGCGATGTGGCGCTGCTCCGGGTATTGCTGAGCATGCACTATAAAAAGCTACAGATCCCGCAGATGCTGGCTGAGCGGCTTATCCAAGTTCTGAAGGACAAGAATAGCTTTAAAGGCTGGCCGCTTCCCGAGATCGTTCCGGACGATGAGGCCTTCTTCGCCTTTTTGCAGGAACGCTGGCCGCTCTTTCTTTCCCGGCTTGGTAGCGTCAATCAGACGATGGAAGATTCTCTGGATTACGGCTTCAAGGTTCCCAGCCCTGACCACCTGCCGTTTGACCATCAGGACATCAAGGTTTACATCGACAACCTGTTCCTAGAGGGGAAACTCACCCCCGTCGAGGTCACAGATATTGAAGTGGATGCTGGATCTTGGGTTTGCTGCGGCATTGCCACCTCCAGCAAGGACAATGACGCGCTTCGGATTTCGCGCCTGTTCGACCTTGTCGAAAAGGAACTTCCCAATACGGAAGCGCGCTACTCAGACTGGATCGCTTTTGCATTGAAATGGGCCGAACTCTCTTCGCTGGTTCACTGCGGCAACAGTACCGAGTATCAGACTAGGCTCAGAGAAATAGGTGATGCAATGAACTCGACCTTCGCCAGTTGGTTGACGGGTCGCTACATTAGTTTGTTCAACTTGCCACCGACCAATCTGGCCATGCTGCACCATGTACCGCGCTACATGGCTCGAGATATCGAGGACTCTCAAGGCAGCAGTGCCGCGCTGATCGTAGTCGATGGCTTGGCCTTGGATCAATGGGTGACCATTCGGCAGCTTCTGCAAAAGCAAGATGCCAATCTGTACATGCGCGAATCCGCGACCTTCGCATGGATTCCGACGCTGACTTCGGTATCGCGGCAGTCGATCTTTTCGGGCAAGGAGCCGTGCTATTTCCCGTCATCTATCAACTCGACCAACAGCGAAGAGAAACTCTGGGAGCAGTTCTGGGAAGACCAGGGTCTGCCTAGGTTAGAGGTTGCTTACCAGCGTGGACTCGGTGATGGCGATGCTGCGGGCGTCCTTGAATACGCAATCCCCACCAGGAAGACCAAGGTGTTGGGACTGGTTGTGGATAAAGTGGACAAGATCATGCATGGCATGCAACTCGGCTCGGCCGGAATGCACAACCAGATCAAGCAGTGGTGCCAAGGTGGTTTTCTGGCTGCATTGATCGGCCAACTGTTGGAATACGGCTATGATGTCTGGTTGACGGCCGATCACGGCAACATCCAATGCGAAGGCAAAGGCCGCCCCTCGGAAGGTGCGATAGCCGATACTCGGGGCGAGCGAGCTCGTGTCTATAAAACGCCGGAGTCCCGCGCTCAGGTAGCTGGGGGCTTCCCGTTTGCTTACGAATGGGAGCTGGTCGGTTTGCCAGAAGAATATTTCCCTCTGGTGGCCAGTGGCCGCGACGCATTCGTGAACCCAAGAGAATCTATCGTAGGTCACGGCGGCATAGCCATCGAAGAAGTCATCGTACCCCTTGTAAAGTTTGAGAGGAAAACACGGTGATGAGAAAGAGACATGAAGTCATTGGCATTAAACAGGTGATTCGCTTCGAGTGGATGCAGAAGGCTGCCAATCTACTGCTGGCAGGACTCGACGCCAAAACCATCCGCCATGAGCTGCACGAGTTCCTTAAGGACAGAAAAGGCAATGGCACAGTGGGCGAAAGAAGCGAAAAGACCCGAACCTTCGCGGTCGACAACTTGATGAAGATCTGGGTATCCCCGGATCCCGACTTGAACCCGTTCCGGGAAGCATCGTTGGAGTTTCTGCTAGAAAAACCGTCCGTGGCTTTGCCGATCCAATGGGGGATGATCTCGGCATCCTATCCCTTTTGGTTCAACGTGGCTCGCCAGACCGGCCGTCTCTTGGCTTTGCAGAACCAGGTGACTCAGACACAGATCATCAATCGCTTGAAGGAACAGTATGGCGATCGACAAACGGTGAGCAGCTGTGCGAAATATGTTATCCGCTCCTTTGTTGCTTGGGGTGTTCTAAAGGATTCCGAGACCAAGGGCTGCTATGAGAAACCCGCTCCCGTGAGCATTGCCGAGCCAAACCTAGCCATCCTGATGTTCGAGTCAGCACTCCTAGCCACCCCGGAGGCCAAGAGCGCATTAGGGCTGATCCTGCACAACCCGGCATTCTTCCCATTCCAGCTCCCCGCGTTGACGGGAGATTTTGTATCCCATCGCAGCGACCGGATCGACGTGCTTCGTTACGCACTGGACGATGAGCTGCTGAAATTGAAGGGCATCTAAATTAGGGAGGGGACGTGAATGCCTTGGACTTCGGAACACACTAAATGGCTCATCGACACTGGCGAACGACTGAAAACTGCCGACGGCAAGAAAGTCGAGGTCTGGGAGCTCCGTCATGAAAACGACGCGGTAGTGCTTTCGGCTTGGGCTAGGCATTTCCGGAATCACTACTGCTTTGACAGGGATATTGATGATTTGCGCAGAGGGTACGATTGCTCTCGTGGAGAGTATCTCAACACCATAAAGTTTCTAGACCCCAAATATGCGCCAGGCCCCAGCATCCGCGCTGGCGACTTTGGAGAAGTGCTGGTTGCAGATTTTCTTGAATACCTGCTTGGTTACTGGGTTCCACGCACTCGCTATGGTGGCAAAACCAGCCGGAACGAGTCGACAAAAGGCAGTGACATCATCGGCTTCCATATCGTCAAGGATGGCAAAGTTTCTTCGAAGGATAGGCTAGCGATCTTTGAAGTGAAGGCGCAATTCTCAGGGAAAAAGGCGAAGACGAGACTCCAAGATGCTGTAGATGGCTCGGCAAAAGACATCGAACGGAAGGCGGAGTCTTTGAATGCGATCAAGCAAAGGCTGCGTGACCGGGATGAGTTCGATAAAGCTAAAATAATTGAACGGTTCCAGAACGAAGTGGCTCGCCCATACAAGGAAGTTTATGGAGCTGTCGCGCTCTTTGAAAACCCGCTTTTTGACTGCCACCTGACACTCTCTACCAATGCATCCACTTATCCGCATTCTGCTGATCTTGCGTTAGTGGTCATTAAAGGGCATCATACGATGGCACTCGTCAACGAGCTCTACAGGAGGGCTGCGGATGAGGCCTGAACAGAAATCCCAACTTCTGCTGGGAGCCACACGGTCAAAGGCTAAGATGCTTGAGAAAAAGCTGGAATTAGTATTGGATGGCGAAGCGCCCTATGACATCTTCGTGCGCTGGAAAGCGATTGAAAAACAACCCATCGGTTGGAATCCAGACTTGAACGATGGCGACCGAATCAACGACCACCACCTGAGTTTGGCCGAGAAACGCGCCGCAAGGGAGATGGTGGAGAGCTCGCCATGATCAAGCATCTCAAACTATCCAATGTTGGCCCAGCAGCTAAGATGGAATTGGAATTTGCTAGGCGCTTGAACCTGTTGACTGGAGATAACGGCTTGGGCAAGAGCTTTCTGCTGGATATTGCTTGGTGGGCACTGACTCGCAGGTGGCCCGCTGAAATTAACCCGAAGCTGACTGCTGGGAAAAAGGCGTTACCTGCCTCTGACGGAGAAGCCAAAATAAGCTTTTCTTTTACCAGCAAGAGTAAAGAGGAAAGCTACGAAAGCAGCTTTCTCCGAAAAGAGCAGGCGTGGACTGGCAGAGCAGGTCGGCCTGCAAACCCAGGGCTCGTCCTGTATGCCATGTCGGATGGCAGTTTTGCTGTTTGGGATCCGCACCGAAATTATTGGCTTACTCGGGACGGCCTTGATGTGCAGGAGCGTGTTCCAGCCTATGTTTTTAACCCGAAAGAAGTTTGGGATGGTCTCCAAGATGAAAACGGTGGTTGGCTATGTAATGGTTTGATACGCGACTGGGCTGGGTGGCAGAAGGAGCGAGGCATACCATTCAAACATCTTAAACAAGTATTGGAAATACTGTCACCTTCGGCCAACGAAAAGCTGGAACCTGGAAATTTAACGAGAATAAGTCTGGATGATGTCCGCGACATTCCAACGATTCGTATGCCCTATCAACAGGATGTTGCTGTTGTACATGCGTCATCTGGAATGCGACGAATCATGGCTTTGGCATACTTTCTTGTTTGGGCATGGGAAGAACACAAGCAAGCGGCCAAGCAACTCGGGGAGCCTGCCACAAAGCAAATTACCTTTCTGATTGACGAAATCGAATCTCATCTCCATCCGAGCTGGCAGCGTCGTATCGTTCCAACGCTGCTTTCTGTCACGGAAAAACTGACCAAGAGCGCGAAAGTTCAGTTGATCACAGCTACGCACTCCCCGTTGATCATGGCGTCTGTGGAGCCGTTATTTGACGCGCAACAGGACTCATGGTTTGACCTCGATTTCGAAGATAAAAAAGTGCTTCTGCGCCGCCGCAACTTTGAAAAACATGGCGATGTTGCGAACTGGCTTGTCAGTGAGGCGTTTGATTTGAAGAGTGGTCGCCCTATTGAGTATGAGCATCTTGTAGAGGAAGCCTCGACATTGCTGGACAAAGAGCAGCCGACCGAAAAACAGATTTCCGAAATGTATGATAAATTGCTTCAAGCATTAGGGCCTAAGGACGAGTTTTTGTTTCGATGGCGGACTATTTGCGACAAAAAAGGGTGGCTCAAATGATCCCCGTGACTCTTCAGCCTGAACCTGCTGACTTTGATGCTGAAGTACGGCAACGAGGGCATGCATGGCTTAGGAACCAAGCGATAGCTCTTAATGCTGCGCCTCCAAAAGCTTCCAAGCTACCAAACTATTGGTCGCATTCGAATAAACAGCTATGGGAGGCGTATTCTGGTATATGTGCCTACCTCGCGATTTTTTTCGAATGGAGTACTGGTGCTGCGTCAACGGATCATTTTATTGCAAAGTCGCAGAATGCTGGTGATGCTTATGAGTGGTCAAACTACCGACTTTCGTGTCTTGCGCCGAATCGCAATAAGAACAAGTTTGATGATGTGCTCGATCCCATAGGCTTAAGCCCAAATACCTTTGTCATCAATTTTGCATCAGGCAAGATCGCTCCCAATCCAGCATTAAATTCTGCCCAGAAAACAGCGGCTCGCAAAACCATCCGCAGATTGAGATTGGACAGCCCAGACAACAACGAGATGCGTGCTCGGCATTTTCAGGATTACCTCAGAGGTAACTGTTCATTGAATCATCTCCAGCGCTATTCGCCGTTTGTTCACGCAGAGATACGAAGGCAGGGGCTCGCATGACCGTGCTCGTTCATCTCTTAAAAGCACTCCCGACTTTGTCAGTTGGAATGCCAATTGATGCAAGAAATCATGTAACTCGCAGGGCTTAATTTTAGCTCAAAATCTGTACTCCGTGCAAACATTTGATAAATTCTCATGCACTGCCCCATGTTTGGGGAACTCTGCGTAGTTTATGGCTTTGCTGAGTTTTACGGACAGAGTCGGGTGGGGGGCTTTCGCCCCCCTACGCGCGGGCTTCTTCGCCAAATTCGCTAATGAGCGCAGTATTTTGTGCGATGTTTCGACTATTCGTCGAACCACCGCACAAAATGCGCTCATTGCGACTTTGTCTCAGCGATCCCGCGCTACCCCCCAGAGTGCAGGCTATTCTTTAGCCAGGGGCTAAAAACGTTGAGGGGGCGTTGCGGGGGGCTTTGCCCCCCGCTGAGGGGGTAGTGGCAAACCCGCGCACAGCGCGGGGTTGACACGTAGGGGGAGACTTCCCCCACAAAAGTAAAAAGCTTAAACATAGAATGGCTCGCAGTTTTCTTGGCTAAAGAACGGGCTTTGTAAAAAACTTGCATAATGGGCGCAATGGGGTTAATTTGGCGAATGCGTTGGTTTTTTCGTGCGTTTGGCGCGGTAAGGTGACTGGCGTACATAATGATAATTTTGGAGGCAAATGATGAAGAATCGAGTAGTCGCGATGTTGGCAGTTTTGTTTGTGGCTGCCATGGGGTTGGCTGGTTGTAAGTCTTGGGCGCCGAATACGACGGAGCCGACGTCGGCGGGTCAGGGTAGCTGTTCGGTGGACCGTGAGTGGGTCCCCGCGAAGCAGGATCCCGCTACGGGAGAATGGAAAGAAGGCTACTGCGAGTGGAAGCCGGGTAAGAGCGGCTAAGACTTGATCGGTTTATAGAAGGTCGCTGTGTGCGACCTTTTTTTTCGGCTTTTTTGTAGAAATTTTGCAAATTTTTGCTAGAGTTTTTCTTTAAAGTTGCTAAGAGATTTGTGTTTTTTGGCTCCGAGGTTTTTTGCGGGGCGAGGCGAGTGTGGGAAGGGAGATTTTGATGACACTGAGAGAGGAAGTCCAGAAGCGGCGGACTTTTGCGATTATTTCGCACCCTGATGCGGGGAAAACAACTTTAACTGAAAAGTTCTTGCTTTATGGGGGGGCGCTGCATTTGGCGGGCTCTGTGAAAGCGCGCAAGGAGAGCCGAAGTGCGACTAGTGATTGGATGGCGATGGAGCGTGAGCGAGGGATTTCGATATCGACTAGTGTGATGCGCTTTGACTGGGCGGGGTGCGCGATGAATTTGCTGGATACGCCTGGACATAATGACTTTAGCGAGGATACGTATAGGACGCTGGCGGCGGCGGATTGTGCGATTATGCTTATCGATGCGGTAAAGGGGGTGGAGCCTCAAACGATAAAGTTATTTGAGGTTTGTCGGATGCGTAATATTCCGATAGTGACTTTTATCAACAAGATGGATCGTGATGGGCGAGATCCTTTGGAATTGCTGTCGGAGATCGAGGATGTTTTGGGTATTCCGACGAGCCCTGCGACCTGGCCGGTGGGGAGTGGAAAGAGTTTTGTGGGGGTTTATGATAGGTGGCAGGGGCGCCTGCTTAAATTTGCGAGAACGGAGGGGGGGAGCAGTATTGTTCCGGTGATTGATGCGAGTATCGATGATCCTGTGCTTGAGCGTGAGATTGGCTCGCGTGCGTATGCGTCGTTAGTCGATAGTTTGGAGCTTTTGGATGGAGCGGGGGAGGAGTTTTCGCTATCGGCGTTTTTGTCGGGGCGTTTGAGCCCTGTGTTTTTTGGCAGTGCGTTGACGAATTTTGGGATTGAGCCGTTTTTGGATGCTTTCGTGGGCTTGGCGCCAGCTCCTAGTGGGCGCGAGACGGCGAATGCGTTGTTTGTGCAACCAGAGGACGGCGAGTTTTCGGGTTTTGTCTTTAAAATACAGGCCAACATGGATCCTCGCCATCGCGATAGGATTGCATTTTTTAGGGTATGCTCTGGGCGTTTTGAGCGCGGGATGCAGGTAGAGCTTGCACGGACGGGGTCGCGTTTAACGCTGGCGAAGTCAATGAGTTTTATGGCCCAGGAGCGTGTAAAGGTCGAGGAAGCGTTTGCGGGCGATATTATCGGTCTTTGGGATTCTGGGCAGCTTCATATTGGAGATTCGCTCTTTACGGGGAGCCCTAAGGTTTATGAGGGAATACCGCGTTTTTCTCCAGAGCATTTTGTGCGCGTTTTGCTGCGTGACCCGCTAAAGCGCAAGCAGTTAAAAAAAGGCCTTGACCAGTTATCGGAGGAGGGGGCGGTGCAGGTGTTTTACGATTTAGAGCGTATGGAGCGGGATCCGATTTTGGGCGCGGTTGGGCGCCTACAATTTGATGTTGTCCAAGATCGGCTGCTCAACGAGTACAATGTGAACGTGAGTTTTGAGGGGCTGCCGTATCAGCATGCGCGCTGGATCGAGGGAGAACTCGACCCCGAGGATATCAGCCGAAGAACGGGGACCTTGTGTTTGAACGATATAGAAAATAGGCTGATCGTATTGTTTAGTTCGGAGTGGATGATGCGCCGTATCATTGACGATTATAAAGATGTGAGCTTTATCGCGGCGGTGCAACCTGGGCGCGTGGCGAGTTAGCGTGGCGAGCGTTTGAAATAAAAGCCTATAAAATCAATAGCTTAGGCAGAGAAGAGGCAGCGCCCCTAGGGTGATCGCAAAGTTCGGTTTCGCCAAAAACTGGACGGGGCGTCGCGGGGTGTCCCCGCGGAGGGGGAGCCGAAACGAGCAAAACTAAGTGTTTTGCGAGTTGATGGCTCGCTTTCGCAGTGAGCATGTCCAAGCCAAGCTCGC
>JBBAEA010000004.1:0-63043 GCA_041656175.1 Bradymonadales bacterium
TCTGTGGCAGGATGGAAATATTACCGACTTTAGCAGTGGCCGCACGGGATCCTCGGTCTTTGACTTTGAGGGCGACGGCATCGCCGAGGTTGTTTACCGCGACGAGCTAAAACTTCGCATCTACTCTGGTCCTGGCAAAAACGATGGTCCCAATATTTTGTTTGAGACGCCGAGCACAAGCGCCACTGTCACGGAGTATCCGCTCATCGTCGATGTCGATAACGATGGCAACAGCGAAATCGTTATGGTCTCCAACGAAGGTGTTACCGCGTACCGCGACGTAGATGATAACTGGATCCGCACGCGACGCGTGTGGAATCAACACTCCTACCACGTAACAAATATCAACGAAGACGGTTCGGTTCCTACGCCAGAAACCGCTAACTGGCTAGATCCGAAGTTAAACAACTACCGCCAAAACGTTCAATCAGAGGGCATGTTTAACGCACCAGATCTTGTTGCAGACGCTATTAACTATAGCCACAACAAGTGTAACCAAAAGCTCATCACTATTACCGCCGCTATCAAAAATGAAGGAAGCTTAGCCGTTGGTGCAGGCGTTAACGTCGCTTTCTACATCGAAGGCTACGGCCCAGAGAAGAAAACGGTCTTCATCGGTGATGTACAAACCACCAAAGCCATAAGCCCTGGTACATCCCAAAACCTCAGCTTTGACTGGGATCTTAGCGGTCAAATCCTACCCGAACTCGCCTTTGTCAGCGTCCAGCTACCACAGAACATCTTCTTTATCGTAGATGGCGCTAAAGGCGGAAAAATCGCAGAAAAGGGCGAGCACAATGAGTGCAAGGAAGATAACAACCGTTTGACGACTAGCCTCGAAGTTAAGGCGTGTCCGATTAACTAAAACGCTGCTGTTTTGAAGGTGTTTTGGCATAAATAAGGGCAGGTTTAAAACCTGCCCCTACGCCAAAAACACTCTGATCTGTTAAAAGACTCGACAGTTTTTTCTTTGCTGGGGCGCTGCCCCACGCCCCGCTAAGGGCTAGCGCCCTTAGAACCCTTTCTCTGTGTAACGTATTGATTTTATTGCTTTTATTTTGAAGACTCGACAGATTTCTTTACTTATGTCTAGCTGTTTTGGAGGTGTTTTTGCATAAACAAGGGCAGGTTGAAAACCTGCCCCTACGCCAAAACCACTCTGTTCGAGAGCTTTTTCTTTTAACTATTCTTGGGAGCCGCTAGACGCTGCTGGTAAAACGTACTTTTCACGGTACTCGCTGTATGCCTTTCGGAAAGGCTCATTAGATT
This sequence comes from Bradymonadales bacterium, assembly GCA_041656175.1. Classification (GTDB taxonomy): domain Bacteria; phylum Myxococcota_A; class Bradymonadia; order UBA4248; family UBA4248; genus JBBAEA01. The sequence goes on from JBBAEA010000004.1 coordinate 1,270, forward strand.
TATGTACTTTCATGTGGTACTCGTGTGTGCTGTAACAGCCCTCGGCGATTTCAATGATGCTCACCGCGACGTTTGAGCAGTGATCGGCAATACGTTCTAGGCGACCGATGGTGTCGTAAAAGAGTATACCCATGTCTACCATGCACTCCCCGGCCTGTAAGCGACGAACATGTCGCGTGCTGAGTACTTGGTTTAAATCGTCAATAACCTCTTCCAAGGGTTCGATCCCAGCGGCTAGTGTCGCGTCGTTTTTCTTAAAGACGTGTACTGTCTGCTCGACGATATCGACAACGGCTTCGCAGTAGACATCGAGTTCAAGCAGGGCTTGTTCCGAAAAAGAATCCTGAGATTCGTGTACTGTTTTGGCGGTTTTAGCGATATTGATGGCATGATCCGAAATGCGCTCAAAGTCGTTGACACCATGCATCATAATGGTGATCTCGCGGTGTTCAAAGTCGGTGATGTCTTGTCGGCTGAGCTTTAGCAAGTAGCTCCCCACGACATCTTCGAGGCGGTCGATGCTATTTTCTAAAAAGTCCACTTCTTCATAAACGCTATCTTCATAGTTGCGGTATAGCTGTGTTGCTTTCTTCACAGAATCGAGCGAAAAGCGGCTCATCTGATGCATAACGTCGCGGCACTGCTCCAACGCAATAGCGGGTGTTGCCAAAAATCTGGGATCTAGGTGCTCCGTAATTTTTTCAAGGTATGACTCGGGTTTTCCGCGTCCTTCGCGAATACTGAGTCTCGCTAACTTCTCAAGTTGCTTTGAGAATGGGAGCAAAACTATAGTGGCTAAAACATTAAATACGGTGTGTATCACCGCGATACCCATAATTCCCGCGTTCTGATGCATAAAGGCAAAGTTCACAAAATAGTGCAGCGCATAAAAGAGAGCAAGAAAGATCACGCTCCCCGCTACGTTGTAGTAAAGGTGCACTAGCGCCGCACGACGCGCGTTTCGTCTAGCACCGATGCCAGATATCATCGCCGTGACGCAGGTACCAATATTTTGCCCCAAAATGATGGGGATAGCCGAGGCATAAGGTACAATTCCAGAAAGACTTAAAGATTGCAAAATACCGATGGACGCTGAGGAGGACTGAATAACTGCTGTAAGCACAGCGCCCGCTAGCACACCGAGCAGGGGATTAGAGAAGTAGGTAAAAAACTTAATAAATTCAGGGCTTTGCGACAGCGGTGCCAGAGCATCGCTCATGGCGCCCATACCAAACATCAGAATGGCAAAGCCAATAAAAAGCGTACCCACGGTTCGGCGGCGCTCGATTTTACTGCCCATGATGAGCACAATGCCGATGAAGGCTAGTATCGGTGAAAAGGTCTTCGGGTTAAGGAGTTGCACAAAAAAGTTAGAACTATCGATTCCCGTTAAACTTAGTATCCACGCGGTAATTGTAGTTCCCGTGTTCGCACCCATGATCACAGGTACGGCTTCAAACAGCTTCAACAAACCAGAGTTAACCAAGCCAACGACCATTACCGTTGTGGCGGATGAGGACTGGATAACAGCGGTAGTAAAAAGCCCGAGGAAAAGCGCCTTGTACTTGTTTGAGGTTAAGCGCGCCAGCGCATGCTCAAGGCGAGAGCCTGCTAATTTGCTCAAACCCTCGCCCATGGTTTGCATGCCATATAAAAACATGGCCAAACCACCAATAAGTAGAAAAATATTCATTTTTTACCCTTATGTGGCAAATTATTTATCAATATTAGAGAGCTTTGCACGGGGGGAAACCCTTTTCTTTGTGCCAAAGAAAAGATGTTCCCCCCCCTACCCCCCTTCCCCAAAGAAAGCACTCTTTTAAGCACTTTTCGAATAAAATGTCATTTAACCTCCTACCTGTCTTATTTAATTAGCATTATTAGCTTATATTTCTCTACAAACATTATTAGCTTATATTTCTCTACAAAATGTCTCATTTTGTTTAAAACTGTGTCGGATTTGTAAAACTAAATTCACTATTTCTATCCGTGCAAAGGTGAAATGCACCCCAAAACTCCGCTTTTTTTGTGAGACTACCGCCCAAAACCCCCGTCTAAGGGGCAAGACCTCGTTGGCAAGTTTTAGCCGGCGTGATGATCCCCAAAACCCCCGTCTAAGGGGCAAGACTCTTATGACTCGCATTTGTTCACAACCGATTGATTTTATTGGCTTTATTTTAAAAACTAGCCTAACTTTCGTTGTTTTAATCAAGGGCAAGTTTGAATGCTGCCCCCTACTGTTTTTGCATTCATCAGAGTCTCCCTAAGCAACAGTCGGTAGAGCAGATGCAGCGTAAGGGACTGTGTATATTACAGTGTGGCTTAGTTAAAGTCCGCGTATTGAGCAGCGCCTCAATGTCAAAACTCATCACTAGCAGCTAGAGCGACGCCGAAGCGCTAGCCCTCCATAGTACCAAACAGCCGCTATCGTAAAGCAGAATCGGCTTTTATTTTCTAAAAAAGCGCTTTTTACCCGAGCGAAGTAAAGAAAACTCTGATTCATTAGGCCAAGACTCTTGTGCCTCGTTTTCGCTCATAACCGCTTGATTTTATTGATTTTATTTTAAATGCCCGCCTGACTTTCGTTGTTTTGATCAAGGGCTAGTTTGAATGCTGCCCCCTCCTGTTTTTAGCACCCTTAAGCGATTTTCGCATTAAATCAGAGTTTCCTAAAGGGTTCTTACTTTTGTGATGCGCTTTTCGGTTTTAGCTTTTTGGCGTGGTATAAGCTTTTGGGGAGATGGCGTTTAATGTTTATTTTGTTAGGATTTAAGGTTATTTGCTTGGAGTTTACTTATGTCGACTAAAAAGAAAAGTTTACAAAATGAAAGAATGGTACACACAAATGAAAGGCTTATAGGTTACACGGACTTGGGTATTAAAGTCTTTTTGTGCGAAAATGGTGGCTCTATCCCGCATATACACTTTATAAAAGCTAACGGCCAGATAGGAGGTATCTCACTGCGTGAAGCTTCTTATTATAGCCATGATGGAATGGATGCCACGTTAAATGACGCAGAGCTCGAAGATATGGTTAAATTCTTATCAGGGGATGTAATAACACTCTGATCAATTCTCTAAAGGAAGCTCTGATTCATTGGGGCTAGCGCCCCAAAGCCCGCTCAGGGGGGCAATCGCCCTTGGAAGCCGTTTTTGTGTGTAGATTGTTGATTTTATTGACTTTATTTTGAGTCCTCGCCTAACTTTCGTTGTTTTAATCAAGGGCAGGTTTGAATGCTGCCCCCTACTGTTTTTGCATTGACCAGAGTCTCTTTAGGGAAGTTCTAACAAACGCTTTGGGGGCGTTGCGGGGGCCATGGCTCCCGCAGAGGGGGTAGCGCAAGATCACCCACAAAATGCGCTTAAAGTCGCATCTTGTGCGATGGATCGGCGATTAGCCGATACGGCGCACAAGATAATGCGACTTTTGGCGTATTTTGAGGGAAGCTTGCGCGTAGGGGGACACTTCCCCCACAAAAGTAAATGGTATACATATCGCATTAATCGAAGTCTTCGTAGGGTAAAAAATTGCGTAGGAATGCTAAAGCATTTGGCCTAAAGTTTATGAAAGCTCGTTTTGTCTACCGAGACATCTTGGCTTATGGTGAAGGACTCCAAGAATTTGCAAAACAGGTGACTCTCTGCTTGTCGATAAAGTGAGCTTCTGTTAGTCTCCCCTTCGACGGTGCGATGTACGCACTATCATCACAGGATTTATGCTAGGAAACGCATTGATGAATGCTCTGAGTAAAGCTTTGATGAAGGCAGCCACTACGTTGCTAGCCATTGTATTTTGCATCGCTCCCCTAAACGCATTGATAGCCCAAGAGCAAGATGGATTTGATTTTGCTACGCTAGAGCAAGGAGATGAACTCATAGAAGATTCTGAGCTTCTCACTGAGTCTAGCCTTGAGCAACCGAAGCTAAGCGCTGAAGGTGATTGGCTCTGGTTAGACTCTTCGGTTGGCATACTTGATGAAGGCGTATCGGTTATACGCAGCTCTACGATAGATCTCGGCTTGGTTCTTGCAGGCGGTCCGGGTTATGTCGCGCGAAGCACAGACAACGGCTTAACTTGGCACATCGTTCTCACTTTTGATGACGATTTAATGGTTTCGGGAGAACGCTCAGCGGAGTTTGACGAGGACGTGCCAGAGGACGAGAATTTATCGCATAGAGTGCGCATTTTGCGAGAATACCTCCAAGATGAATTAGAAAAGCAATTCGGTACGGAGTACGCAGACTATCTTTTAGATCAAATCACCGACGGCGACCTCGAATTAGCCGAAGATGCCGATGCACTGGAACCCTTGTCCAATCTCAAGCTTGATATGGATACCGACTTTAACTCGGTATACGAACAAGAGCTTATCGGGGAGGAAGGTTTCAGCGAAGAATTAGAGCTTGAGCTTGAGATGAGCTACGCAGATCGCGTGGACTTACTTGTACTCGGCGGCATGCCTGAGGATGAAGCTCAGCGCATATCAGCCAATCCTAAGTCTTTATGGGATATCGTCTTTTCCGGCGATGGTTTAAGCATTTACGCCGTCACGGCGAGCGGGATCTTTGTCTCTATAGATCGCGGCCTAACGTGGGCAAAGCTGCAAATAGACACTGGCGATGAGCGCGTTCTATCTTTTGCGCTTAGCCAAGATGGCCAAACCCTCATCGTCGGGCTTAGCGAAGGGCTCAGCATCAGTCGAGACGCTGGAATCAGCTGGTCCTACTTATCTGGTGGCGTCCCTGGTGCTGTCTTTGGGAGCTACATCACACCTAGCCAAAAAGGCTACTACGCCTTATCAACCTACGGTCTGTTCTACAGCCAAGATCGCGGCGCTTCGTGGCAAAACATCAGGGTTCCAACCACGTCCGTTGCAGACTTACGCAAACTAGCCTTTGCAAAAGAAGACGATAAATTCATCGTTTTGTCAAAACATGATCTGTTCTACACCAGTAACGCGGGCAGTGACTTCCTCATCATTGACACCTCACAACTCGTAGATTCAAACTGGCGCGACGTCCTCATCATTAATAACGACTTCGAACAACTAGCACTGATTTCAGACCGCAACGCTTATATTCTTATGGGCGAGCATTGGCTTCAAAGTAACAATGGCTTACTCGGTCAAGGGCTGTACTCAGTTTCCCCCGAGAGCAGTAGCACGCAACACTTGTCACTTTGGTTAGCGACCAGCATCGGCATTTACCAGGGGCTACCCGGCATCGCAAGCGCGATCAACGCGGAGAAACTCATGGAGCTACAAAAACAGTGGGCTTCCGAACCCAGTCTCGACCTCATTATAAAACAAGCTGTCAGCTACCATCACCTCGACAAACTTGATGAGAAGAACTGGAAGATACGTCAAGGGACGAGCATGCTCTTACCACGTGTGGAGTTTTCTGCGCGAGTCGAACAAAAGAAGATGGACAGGGAGTATGAATACTTTTATAGAAACTCACCTCAAGCCACAAAATATTACCGATATCAGCGCAACGAAAACGACTACTGGCGAATAATGGCATATTGGGATTTCAATTTCGGGAAACTCGACAGAAATTGGTTTACGCTCAATACCACCCTCAAAAGTCTCAACAATAACCGCCGAAGACTAGTCCAGCGGATAATGAATTTAACTAAAAAGCGTCAAGCCATCCAAATCAAGGAGATTAGCAACGCAAAACCCAATTTAAAAAGAAAGATTAGAGACCTGCTCGCTATCGCGGAAGTCGAGGCACAACTGCACTTCCTAACTGGAGGCTTTTACCTCAACGCAATACAAGCTGTTAAACGCAATTCAGCGAATTAATCATACCTTATCCCTACACCACTTAGGAGTCCAAACATGCTCAAAAAAATCGCACCACTCGCCGTCGCACTCAGCATTTGCGTCGTCCCACTTGCGGCCTTTGCCCAAGACGACGCACAACAAGTGCTTAATCGCTTCAAAGATGAGCCAAGCATCGCCGAAACCCAAGACGCTGCCGTCCAGCACGCGGGCTATGGCTCCGAGCGCCTCCAAAGCATGTACACACGCGCTGGCGTCGCACGCATCCTTCCCAAAAGCCTAAGCTACTCTTTCCGATACAAAGACGAAGACAGAAGCCGCCGTCAGGTTGACGCCACCAAGAAAACCACCAGCGGTGGCGCCGAAGAAAATACCGAAAAAAACATTGAATACACACAGCCGACCGACACTATGCAACACGACATCAAAGCGCAGTGGGATCTATCTGGCCTTGTTTACAACGCCGACCAACTCCGCGTGGTCTCGGAAATGAGCCGCAGCGCCAAGCAACGCGACGCTCTTCTCGGCTCGGTCACCAAAATTTACTTCGCCCGCCGAAAAGCCCAAATCAAACTCATGAACAACCCCCCGAGCGATGTCACCGAACGCCTCAACATGGAGCTCAGTATCCAAGAATACACCGCAAACCTTGACGCCTTAACAGGTGGCTGGTTTAGCAAAAACCTAAAAACTAAGGGTCTTAAATAATAAGCTCAGCTTTTTTCTTGAGGGGGGTTAACACCCCCCTACGCGCAAGCTTCCCTCAAAATAGGCTAGTTTGCGCTCTTTTTTATGCGCCGTTTTGGCTATTCGCCAAACCAGCGCATAAAATGCGCAAACGCGCCTCTTTCTCGGGTGATCTTTCGCTACCCCCCAGTATTTAGCTTCAAAATCCGTGTTTCCTATAAAAAACAAAATGAAGTTTTTACCCTTACTGTGCCTAGCTCTGCTTTTTTTTGCATGCTCTAAAACTACGGTGCAAAAACTCGTATCCCATGAAGCCGATACTCCTGAAGTAGGCGACGAGAGCAAATTACCCGCACAGTTAGCTCCGCCAGGCGCTGCAGGCCCGTTCATCGCACAGTTGGATTCGAAGTTTCCCTCTAGAGTATTTGCTACGGCTGCCAATATTTCTCACTTCTCCGTCGCATACCAATCCGATGTCGGCGATATTACACAATGCACAGAAACACAGATAAACGTTTGCTTTAAGGGCTATTTAAGTATCGTTACACGCACAAACCCCGCGAAGATCAAAACCGTCGAAATCTACGAGAGCGACACTCAATCTGGCGCCCAAATCATCGATCTTTTAGCCACACAAAACGGTTTCGCTATTCTATACAACAACGGACGTTACATAGGCGATGAAACACAGAATCACCTATTATTCATGAATAATAACGGCGAGCCAACACTCAATGTGCCCCTAGAACTAGAGCAACAAGGCGCCTTAGTCGCCGCGGCAAACATGCTCCCCGACGATAACATCATTCTGTGTAGCGCTCATAATCGTAGCATAAGCTCCAGCGTTACATGTCAAAAAGTCTACGCATCTGGCAAGATGAGTAAAATCGTCGAAATCTCTTCCCCTAGCCCCCTAAGGCAACTAGCCGTCATATCGAGCAAAGAGCGACAGTTACTCGCATACCTCAACGCGGATGGCCTACAACTAGTATTCCTTGACGATACTACCAACACCACGAAGCTCGGTTTCGCCACCACCCACAAACCCCAACTCGCCTACGGACATGGCGCATTCCTTCTGCTTTGGCAAGATGATAAAGCACAACTCAACGCCGTGCGCATCGAAGACGATGGACAGCAGTCCAAAACCCTGACATTGGCAGGGCTTCAGTATCATGTAGCGCAAGGCTTAGCAGCAGTTCCCCAAGGCTTCCTCTTTGCCGTCAATGCTGGCAAAGTAAGCGAAATTGGGCTACTAAACCCACGCGCCAATAGCTGGTACCTACTCGACAACAGCAACGCCGTTAGACTGATCAGTGTTATTTCGTCTCTCGATATACAAAACGCGCGCTTAGGTCGTTTTGTTTGGCAAAGCGCGGCATCACTCATAGGCATGCGATAAAATTCTATGAGGGCAGCTTTTCGACCTTGATCACGGAATCGGGGCACAGCTTTGCACAAGCTGCACAGGCAATGCACTTATCCATCTCGAGGATATGCGCCGGGTGATAGCCCTTATCGTTGGTACGGCTTTGATTGAGCAAAATAATATGCTTTGGGCATACGCTTACACAAACGCCACACCCCTTACAGCGCTCTTCTGCAAATGTCACTTTCCCTGCCATCACTCTCTCCACTCGCAAGTAAACACAAGCGCTCGCACGCTATAACGCGCAAGCTTATACACACAAGTTTGCGCCTCCATACCACGCTGTCAAGGATTCATTAAACTTCTGCTCAACGTTCCAAGAAATGCCCCGTCCCCGATAAACTCCTGATCACAATTTCTCCGCCTTCCCAACAATAAGAGTAGCCCATTCTATACAGCACAAGCGTAGTTCTATCATCTAGAGTAATCTCAAAACTCCAATCATCGCTTGGATCGCTTTTAACGAACTTTAGCAACTCCTTATGCAAGGCATCTATCGGAATGGCTACTTCTGTTTTAGCGTTCTCTCCACTATTCAACTCTAGATCCATGAGGATAAGCTCCCTGCCTTTTGGATACACTTCAACTATGCGTAGTGTCTTATATCCACTAATCGCTATGGGACCTTTTCCTTCTATGAATTTGTAGTTGCATTCTTCTTCGATTGCGGGAGCTTTTACTATATCCCAAGCATCAAGTGTGCTCTGCTCAAAGGATTCTAGCCACACCGCTCCTTCGGGATCATATTTTAAGTACTGATACGAGGAAAACGCCCGTTCTCTTTCGCTTTGGCTCAGCGTTTCGTCTTCTAAGGCATATGCATACTTAGCAAACTTCGCCTTGTGCAGCAAAAACGATGCGTGAAATGCATTTAACACGGGAAAGAGCATCGAAAAGACGAAAATAGCAGCTAAAGCAATGAGTGCAAAACTTTGTTTTTCTTTTTTAAATATCGTTAACCAAATTACAATAATCTGGAACACAATATAGGCTACTGCTAGGTAGCGCTGAATGCTAAGACCGTAGTTAGCGATACGCACCCCGATGCTATAGATCTCCAACAATATAAAGGGCGCAAACAAGATGGGAAGCAAGCTTGCCAATTTCGTTAGCTTGTTCTCTTCTTCTACGGCTTGTAGCGGGAGCCATATCAAGTAAGACACGCAGAATAAAACAGATAAGATAGGAAATACCACGTTCGATGGATAATCCGCGGTAAAAATAATTTTGGCTATGTATAAATATATAATAGCCATGGCGAGGCTAAGTATTGGCAATAAAACGTATAACAAGATCACACGCATAAAATTTGCCGTATCATGCATGTCTCTTGCAAAGGCATTCAATATTACTAAGCCCGAAACAGCAATTGCCGTAAATATCACCACGAATTCTAGCGTTTTACCAAGTCCGTCGAGTATGAGAACATCAAACACTGCAAAAACTGCAGTTATGCCCAAAAACACCAAACAGAATACGACGAAAGACTGGGCGAGGTTCTGCATTAACCCCAGTGCATAGCGAGAAAACGAAATATTGCGGCGCTTAAAGTCTCGCCATATTCCAAGTAAAATAGCACAGACAAAAATACTAAAGTATAGCCTAAATATTATGGATTCCCAATAGCGCCCATAAACATAGCGATTAAAATCTATATGGGCTAATACGTTAAAGGCGATAGAAAACGCAGCCGACAAAGCCTGCAATATATATAGTGATTTTACCCGCTTTACCCCCGATGATTCCATGAAGTAACTCAACGCACCCCACAAAAGCATAATTTCTATGATTCGCTGTACATCAAAGGAGAAACTGTATTGGGTAGATATGGCAATAACTAATGCAATAACTACGGCAATAGCAGAGCTAAACTTGTAATGCGCTAAACCATGCTTGAGCTGATCAACGGACTTAGTAATATGTTGAAATATGGACATGTGCTACTCATAGAACGCATAAGGAAACTCTGATTCGTAGGGGCTAAAATGGCAGCCTAAATCTTATGAGACCCTTTCTTAAAAAAGAATATATGGAGTTTTTTCTCTCTCTTGCGCTTCATGGTTTATGAGCACAAAAGACAGAAAAAACTATAAAGCCAGTCGTGAAAACACACTACAACGCTTGTGCGCCAAACAAGGGCTAGAGCTACACCTCAAAGGGGCAAAACGAGAAAAAAGCCTCACTACGGTATAGCTTCTATTATACGCGTTTTCTCCTGCCGTCATAAAGGATAAATCCTTCAGGCACCTCGCTCATTCCGCTAGCAGTGCAGCGCAAAACCTGCATTTCACTGGTATCAAACGCTTCAACTTCTACCCCGCGAAGAACAATCCCACTCAGTTCTGCCTCCCCGCTAACCCGCGCAATGCGTCCAGAAGTAAAACTTAGTGCATGCAATCGCGCGTCCGCAAAATCTATGTTCTCAAGCGTGCACTCCTTAAGCTGGCAATCCGTAAGCTCTAGCCCCTCACTGTCGCTAATATTGGCTAGGCTCGAACGCTGCATTACACAACCATCAAAACTCGCATCCGATAGCTGACACGACTCAAACTTCACCGCAAACATCGTACTTGCATTGAAGAGCGCCCCCGTCAAATTGCAATCAATGAACTCAACATTGTCAAAAATACAAGCATCCCACTCCGTGTTCTCTAGATTAAGCGCCTTCAGTACTAGGCCACTATAATGCCCACCGTTCATACTAGCAGCTTCCAACGATAGTACAGCTTCGTTTTCTTCAAGCAGTCGCTTGATCGCTTCATTGTCGGCATTTTTAAAGGCTTTTAGCCATTCATTTTTCGCCATCACATGCTCCGGAACACATTAACTTACATTGCCCCACCCCTAGCGAGCATTGTGCGGATTTTGGCCTTATTGTCAAGTTTAGCATGGTCTAAATCCAACACTTGTTTTCCTCGCACTGTCGTAACAAAAACGCGAAGCAGTTTTTTGCGATCTTTTCGATTTATAATCAAACTCAGTCCATGATTTTAGCAAATTCTCGCAATCATTCGTTTTTAACTTCGTTTATTGAAGAGAACCTTCCCCAAGTCTCACCAAGGGCTAACGCCCTTAGAACGCGGTTCGTTTGTAACACGTTGATTTTATTGTGAACAGCCGACTATTTTTTGTTTGTGCTAGCGCATTGTGGCGGCTGTTGCATTGTTCAGATTAAAGCGAGAGCTTAGTTTTTTTACCTCCAAGGCGTGTTTGCTTTAAAACTCCACCAACAGCTTCTTCATAAAGACAGAGACTTTAGTTAAAGCAGTCAATGGGACCATATCCGCCTGGATTACTTTTATTGAGAGCAGTTTTGTTGTTTTGCAGGGTGCTTTGGTGTTTTCCTCGACCAAACATAAGATGGCTACTATGCGCAGTTCCCAAATAATGATGGGTTTCCTCGCTAACCCCACCTACAAAAGTCCCGTCTCCAGATCCTGTCTCATAACCCGCAGCCCCCACAACAGCCTTCCCTGTTAAAGGATTAAACACGATCCAACGCTCACCGTTTGCTGGCCTAGGTTTCCAGTACATATTGATGTAGAAAACCTCGGCATGGATCGGCGGCTTAGCACTGCTACCCTGACCATAGTATGTTCCCCCTTCAAGCGGGCACCAAGGCGCTGTTCGCGACATGCTGTAATACGGTGCAGATAAATTGTAGTGCGTCGATAAATATTCCACTGAAGTACTAGGTTTAACGTTTTCGGATGTGCTAACCATATGCGCTTCTTTAGCTATTTTACCGCTTTGCGGCAGCTCTATAATTGATGGAGTATTTATTCTACCCAAATCTTCCTTTACAACGCCACACTTCGTGCTATCGCCAATGAAAAAAACCGTTAAATGGTAAGCTCCAGCATTGGCATCACTAGAATAAGTATCGACGACAATATAATAAATTCCAGCGGGAACATGCCGCAAAACGTACTTATCACCGCGGGCTAACGCCTTATTTTGCGCTAAGCCGCTCAGTAAATGCACATCAACATCGCCCCCACTCGGTTCTGTAATGGATGCCGCAATGACACCCGCTTCTGTAGCCCGCATCACATAAACGACCTCGGGCCCTGCTTCAGAGGTATTTACGCTATTATAAGGGTCACTTACCATCCAAGCGTTGCTGTTTGCTCCACCGTTGGAGTAGACGCTAAACTTCTTACTGCCACCAACCGTAGTACCACTCGTTTTATAAGGCCAGCTCGTGCTTGGTATTATCACACAGTCGCGCCCCAGCACAGGTTTGCAGTCGGGAGCCCATGCATGCGCCTTGGGAGTACAAACGTTGTTAACACAAGTCTCCGTGCTAGCGCAGACTTTACCGCCACAAAGCGAGGAGTTTGCTACACAAACACTGTTTATGCAGGTCTCTGTGCTTGCGCAGACTTTGCCGCCACAGAGCGAGGAGTTCGCGACACAAACGCTGTTTACGCAGGTCTCCGTGCTAGCGCAGACTTTGCCGCCACAAAGCGTGGAGTTCGCTATACAAACGCTGTTTATGCAGGTCTCTGTGCTAGAGCAGACTTTGCCGCCACAAAGCGAGGAGTTCGCGACACAAACGCTGTTTATGCAGGTCTCTGTGTTAGCGCAGACTTTGCCGCCACAAAGCGAGGAATTTGCTACACAAGCGTTATCTATACAAAGCTCATTACTTGTGCACAGCCGTCCGGCGCAAAGAATAGCATTCGATAAACACTCGTTGTATAAACAGCTTTCGTCTTCTTTGCATATAACAGCGCCGCAGAGATCCTCCGTTACGAGGCATTGTTGATAGATACAACTCTCGTTATCATTGCAGTTTTTGTCACCGCAGTTAAAAGGACTCTCTTTTTTCTTGCAAGAATTCTCACTACAAAACTCATCGTCCTTGCACTTCACGCCCGCGCAAAGTTCTGTATCATCGCGCGCTTGGCATACCGCTGCAAAGCAAATTTCCGTTTCTTTACAGTAGCTACCCCCGCAAAGCTCCCCGCTTGGGCGACGTTGGCATCGCTCAGATACACATTCCTCTTGCGCAGTGCAGTAAACGCCCCCACACAATTCTCCAACTTGCGTTTTTTGACATTGCCCAGAAACACAAATCTCATCGCTTAAGCATTGTACATTGGCGCACTTATCCATTATCGGTTTTTTTTGACAAATATTGTTTTTGCACAATTCATCGTTCTTGCAGACTATACCACCGCAAAGCTCAGTACCGCCAGAAATAAGACCCTCATCGCAAGCCACCACGCTAAGTGCCAAAAACACAAAGACGCTCATTAAGCCAAATATCTTGCGCATGTCATAAGCTCCTATAAACCAACTTAAGCCCCTACGTATTCTAGCGCTATGCTTTTCTTTTTTCAAGTTACAATAGGATCTTACGCGCGTAATTCGCTCCTTTGCAGCAAAGGCTAAAAATCATTTTGTAGGAGCATCTGTACAAAATGCATCAGGGTTTAGGGAAGCTCTGATTTATTGCTGAGACGCAGCCCAACGCCCAGCTCATGATATTCATCATCATGGCGTTAAAAAGCGCCATATGTTAGTGCCCACTTCGTGGTAGCATACACAAAACCTCCCACCACGCTTAAGGTTGGTATCGTGTTTAATGAGAATTTTCCCTGGGCCGATGCGATCACACTTTACAAAGTACTCCTGCAACTCGTCATCGTTGAGATCCAAATCTACGCCTTTGGGAAAGTGCAAAAACGGGGAGTGTCCAAAAGCTAAATACTCTTTTCCAGAAGCTTGTTTAAAGGCAGTCAATATCTCGGGATGATGGTACCAGTCGTTTTTTTCTCCATCTGGCGACATAAACGAATCGTGTTCGAGAAAAACGGGGTGCATCCAAGCACTCTCGCGCGCTTCATCAATGACATGCAAAAACTCTATAAATGCGTCTTCGCCACGGAGTTTTATTTCTTGAGCCAGCTTAGCATCGGGGCCACCGTGCATATAGACAGTGTCGTCGCTAAGAGCGATGTGTGGTCTTTCGTTCAGCCAGGCGAGTATAGGCGATTGCTCAAGAATAAAGGGGCAGCCCTCTTGTATATGTGTTTTTGCAATGGCGTTACTAAAGCCCAAAAACGACAACAAAAACTCCTTCTGTCGTTTAGCATAACGACATCTACCACGAAGTAAGTCAATATCGTGGTTCCCAATAACTACAACGAATTGATTTGGATGCTGCTCTTGTAGTTCTTTAAAGAGTATTAAAGTTTCGTAACTTCTAAGCGCTGAATGCAAGTGTAAAAGCTCGTTGTAAAGCTCATCACGTTCAATTGTGCTTCGCGGGTCAAGCAGCTCTGCAATGCTTCGCTCAAAATCATGTGAATCCGCAGGTGCTAGCATCGGCGCATCTATATTAATATCAGCAAACTCTGGTTTTTTGAGCAATTCTCCCACTGCAATACGCAGGTTAACGACATTCGCGTTCTTTGGAAAAGAAAAGCAATCGATGAGATCTCCGAGCTGAACGAAACAGGCATTAGTAGACAGTTCCTGAGGCAATATTTGAAATTTGGCCATAACGCTCAAAAGCTCTGTAGCGCGCCCATGAATATCACCAATGCTATATACATGTTTATGCGGTAGATACTTTGTATATTTAAGCATATTTACGCCATAGCAAAAATGGTACTGATGTAAGACTTAGACTTTATCATCTTCTCACACTTTGAGTTCGCTTAAACTAGAGTAGGACAGAGCATGAAAAATGCACGTCAGGGGCGCTGTTTTTGCAACAAACGCCCATGAGATTTGTGCTACAGCTAAACCTTAAGTAATGCGCTGAGCTCCTTTAGCGTCTCGTCGAACTCTTGTAATGCGCTTTGGATAGGCGCTGGACTTGTAAGATCAACACCAGCGTTTTTGAGCAATGTCACTGGAGCATCACTTCCTCCTGCCTTTAACATGTCGATGTATTTTTCGGCATTCTCGGGCGACTGTGGAATAAGTTTAGCAAAACTCAACGCGCTCGATAGCCCAGTTGCGTAGCTGTAGACGTAGTATTTGTAATAGAAGTGTGGAATGTATGCCCATTCCATATTATCGTATTCATCAAAGCTATACTCTGGACCATAATACTTTTTAACGAGTTGTGCATACTTATCGCTTAGCCATTGTGCATTAATTGCCTCGCCTCGCTCAATAGCGCTATGCGCCTGATATTCGAAGTCGGCAAATAGTGTTTGGCGATAAATGGTGCCTCGTATATTCTCGAGTTTTTGTACGAGTAAATCGATTTTTTCGGCATCTGATTCGGCGTTGGCATAAAGGTAGTCGTTGAGGAGCGATTCGTTCGTAGTCGATGCGATTTCGGCGATAAACGCGGTGTAGTGAAATCCAAAGGGAGGCTGGTTTTGCATAGCATAGAGGCTATGTATCGAGTGCCCGAGTTCGTGTGCTAGCGTAGACACGTCGGACATGTCGTTGAGATAATTCATAAGAATGAAGGGCTCAACGCCGTAGACTGAACAGGAATAAGCGCCAGAGCGCTTGTTTTTGTGCGGAAAATAATCGATCGAACCGTTTTCGCGATCGAAGTACTGGGCTAGTATTTTTCCGTAATCTGGCCCGAGCGGTTTAAGCCCTTCAGTGATGAGTCTAAGCGCTTCATCCACTTGAATGTTCTTCTCTATGCCTTGCGAAAGCGGGATATAGAGGTCATATAGGTGAACGCTATCGAGTTTTAAAACATTCTTTCTCAGTGCAACGTAGCGATGTAGCGGCTCAAGATTTTCTGAAACGGTGTTGATAAGGTTTAAATACACGCTTGTGTCAATCTGATCCTTGTCTAGATAAGCATCAAGTGCCGTTTCATAATTTCGAGCCTTAGCAAAGAAAACGTCGTTCTTAAGCTGTCCTACGTAAAGAGTTGCAAGCGTGTCTTTGAACTGGGCTAAAGTCGAAAATAGCCCATGCACAGCGGCTTTACGCACTTCACGTTTGGGGCTGCGCCTATAGAGCGCATAGTTCGATAGTGTGAGCTGCTGCTCTACTCCGTTCTCGTCAATAATCTTTGGCAGCGCCATGTTGTCAAGTAGAGCGTGGAAGCCCTCTTCAGCATTTGATGGGATCTCGTTCAGATCGATCTCAGCCCACAAGTTGTCGCCCGCAAGTTGGAGTACGCGCTCAGCGTCGGGGGAGAGTACGCGTGATGCGCGTCGCTGAATCTGACGCAAGTATAACGCGTACTTTTGCAGCGCGTCATCATCGGCATCGGCCTTCAATACGATATTGCGCACTAACTCAGACTTTGCCATAAAATCGTGGTGTAGAGCTTGACCTTCTTGCTTCATCCGTTTGACATCGGCCGATGGCTCCGTATCGTCTGTCATGTTGGCGTATAGAGTGAGTTTATTTATGTCGGTGTGCAGCGTAAAGTAGGCGTCTAAGCATGCAATGATCTGCTCTGCACTTTTGGCATCCTTGCAGCGATCTAAGCTTGGGAGCTCAGCTTTGGCTTTATCAAAAGCAACTTGCCATGCCTCATTGGATGTAAAAAGTCTGTCTTTTTTCCACAAATAAGCCGCATCTATTGAATCTCTCGCGGCGTTCGCATCGGCGAGTCCTTCTTTCTTCACTACATTCTCCTCAACTGCATCTGATGCAGCGGCTTTATCTGCAAGCTCTGCTGTTTGGCCAGCTTTCGCAGCCTGTGCCTGCTCCCCATCATCCAGCGCTACTGGGGCGTCTTTGACCTCGTCACCAAGAGCCGCCGCTTCTTGCACTTCGTTTTCGCAATCGCAGCGTATGGGGTCGCACGACGTCACCGTAAGCATCGACATCGCTATGCCTGCTAATGCTAAATAAAAATTTCTACGTATAGTCTTTTCCATCGTATTTCTCCACTATGTCATCATACAGCGCTTAGGCGCGTTAGGAATATACGCTAAGAGCCCCGCTTTCACAACGAAAGACGCACACGAATGCTCTGTTCTATTTGTGGGGCTCTGCCCCACACCCCGCTTTCGTGGGGCCCTGCCCCACACCCCGCTAAGGGCTATCGCCCTTAGAACCCTTTTTTCTTTGCAATTTTGGCCTATTTCGTCGTCGGCTGCGTCGTTTGGCGCGGTCACGACCTCTAGGTCGTTCCCTCGCCGCACTCCTTGCCTCCTAGAACTAGGCTCAAAATTGCAAAGAAATGCGTGTTTTTGTTTTCTTATTTTCTTATTTTCTTCTTCTTATTCTAGAACTAGGCTCAAAACGGCAAAGAAAGCGTGTTTTTGTTTTCTTATTTTCTTATTTTCTTCCAGAGTTTTGCAAAACAAGAACTATGCTAAGCGCAGCGCTCCAAGCGCGTAAAATGGAGTACCGTCTTTGACGCAGTGTCGCTCTCGCGTGGTTAACTCCCAACTCTCATGATGTGGTACATCATCTATTTCGATAAGCTTATAAGTAGGTAGCGAAGCGATTAGCTCCTTAACATCGTTAAAATAGTCAAGAACGTCGGTCTTTAAGACAAAAACGCCATGAGGCTTTAAAAAACTGTGCATGAGCGCGAAAAACTCTTCATTGAGGAGTTTGCGCTTTGCGTGTTTTTTCTTCCACCAGGGGTCAGGAAACAAGACATATATGGCGTCGACTGACTGCGGCTTAAAAAGCATGGGTAGAGCAATACGCGCATCCGCATTGATCACCTTGGCATGACTCAAACCCTCGCGACGCAGCTTATTATTCGATATTCGCACCAAGGAGCTCTTAAGTTCTATACCAAGAAAGTAAGCATCTTTTCTTGCTCGCGCCAAGCCCAATAGAAAGCGTCCACGATTAGAGCCTATCTCAATTTCGGCTGGATATTTCGTGGGGTTTTCGCTTAACCACGCTTCTATCGCGTCTATCTCATCGCTTCGATACTTTAGCGTGTTTTCATCAATGTATTTTGCATAATCTTTAGCTAAGTATGATTCCCAGTTTGGGTTAAAACTCGTCATTCCTTATCTCTCATTCACAAGTAAAGCTAGCAGTTTCAATGCCGAGCCTCTAAAGGCTAGCCCTATTATCTCGCAACTCGTCGCCGTTGCATCTTCCTCAATGGCTGCAGCATGCGCATCTTGCTCCGTTGTTATCGCGCTAAGATGTGTAGGTAATACATCCACTTGCTCGACATCATCGACAAAAGTTCTTGCCAAAGTTTCGCTAAATATTTTACCAAAAAACAGGATCGCAAGTAGGGCAATACACATAATAATGAGTGTAGGCAATTGCGACTTTGGCTGATAAGATCTATGGTATTTCTTTTGTCTACGCATACGTTATAAAAATAAACTCCTCAGCTCGCTGCCGTGCAAATCATAAGTAACAAAACATATTGACTTAGCTCGCATCTTCATCGTGAAGCGCTAATAAAATAAATTCGGGCTTCTCTTTATTTGGCGCATACTTTGGACTTACCACGATATGAATAGTTGAGGAAAGTACAATGCTACTAGCGATGTTGATGGGAACAGAGAGATTGAGCGTATGGTTTCCTTGCTTTACACGCATACGCATGTAGCTGCGATTCATACGGCGAAGCTGTATAACTTTTACTCTTTTTAATAAAAAGCTAGGTTCTTTGTTCGATGTGCCAAAAGGAGCCAAAAGCTGAAGATATTGATTCTTCCAACTTCCCAGTAGCTCCGCTACCGTAATCTCGGCGTCAATATCAAGTCGTCTTGTAAGGCTAGCGTCATCCTTAATGTTGGCGCTGGTATAAGCTTGTGCTCTTTGGATAAACTCTTCCAAGTTCTCACTTCGTAAGTTCACCCCAGCCGCTGCGTGATGACCGCCAAAGTCCTCGAGTAAGTCGGCGCAATGCTGGAAGCACTGCAAAATACTAAAACCATCGATACTTCGTGCCGACCCTCGGCACTTATCTTCGACTATAGCAATCACCAACGCTGGTCTGTAGAACTTATCGACTAAGCGGCTAGAGATAATTCCTAAAATACCTTGTGGCCACTTCTCCTTCGCTATGACGATAAGGCGCTTACCCGCTGTGACCTGCTCCTGTGCCTCGGCCATGGCTTCATTAATAATTGAGGCCTCCGCATTCCGTCGTTGTGTGTTGTAGTCTTCCAGTGTTTTGGCTATTTCCTTCGCGGTTGTGTAGCGATACGCCGAGAGGAGTGCAACGCACTCATTGGGGTCTCCCATGCGACCTGCTGCGTTAATACGCGGTGCCAGCCTAAAGCAAATTGTGCGCTCAGTAATTGCACTATCCTCAACCGATAAGTCTGATAAAAGCGCTGCAATACCGCTACGTCGCCGTCTGCGAATGACGTCAAGTCCCAGCGAAACAAAAATACGGTTTTGCCCCACCAACGGGACGACATCAGCGATGGTACCCAAGCACACTAGATCCAAGAAATCGCCCAGTACTGGAGCTTCAATATCGTTCTTTTCGTAAAAACCGGTTTTGCGACACAGCGCGTCAAGAGCTCGAACAAAGTGAAATACCACGCCCACCGCTGCTAGGTCGTTAAATTCTGGAGGATTGCCAGCGACTTTGGGATTAACAATGATGGCATCGGGGAGTTCTTGCGAAGGCGTGTGGTGATCGAGAATAATGGTATCGATCCCGCGCGATTTTAAACGCTCTATCTCTTCGTTGCCCGTCATCCCGCCATCGACAACAATAAACAGGTCTGGAACGTCATCGCCCATAGCCGCTGTAATGGTCATGTCATTAAAACCGTGACCGTCTTCCTTACGCCGTGGCAAGAAGTAGCGCAGCTTCGCTTTGAGAAATCCCAAGTATTGGTAACAAAGCGTCGTAGAGGTAACCCCGTCCACATCGTTATCGCCAAAAATGAGTATGCTCTCGTTCGCAACTAGCGCCTGCATACATCGCTCCACAGCTTCTTGCATATTGAGCAAGCTATAGGAGTCACCGATAGCTTCTAATTTTGGCTCTAAAAAATACTGTGCCTGCCACGCAGTTTTGGCTCCGCGATTAACAAGCACCGTCGATAACAAAGGATTTAGGCGTAAATCACTCGCAAGGTTCTGAACGGCGGCATAGTCGATGGGATGCAAATTCCAATGTTTGGGATCGTTCTTTGACATGATTGTGCCGGGTTGATTGCCCCAAGCCCTATATCGCCATAAGTCCAGAGGGGGTAGCGCGAGATCACCCAAAAAAGAGGCTCTTTTGCGCATTTTATGCGTTGGTTTGGCGAATAGCCAAAACAACGCATAAAATAAGGCGCAAAGCAGCCTATTTTGCGGGAAGCTTGCGCGTAGGGGGAGACTTCCCCCACCCAATTAAACCATCAATTAGCGTTATGCAGTAGCTTGGAGTTCCTTATCCATCTCTTGCTTTGCAGCTTTGCGACTCTGGTAGTTCTTGATCCACTTATCGAGATAAAGCACACCAGGGCATGAGATGAATATGGTGTTAATCGTAGAAAATACAATACCGATCGCCATAATAATAGCGAAGTCGCGAGTTTCGCCGCCAGCGAGCAGGATCAACGGAATAATGGCGAGCAGGGTCGTGATACTGGTCATGAGCGTGCGGCTTAGGCACTCGTTAACGGCGCGGTTAACAGTTTGGGCGAGTGTTTCGTCGCTCGGTGCGCTTGCAAGCGCTTCACGGATGCGGTCAAAGTTAACGATGGTGTCGTTAATGCCGTAACCAACCAGCGAGAGGAGTGCAGCGACAGAGACCAGAGTGATTTCCATGTCAATGAGAATAAGTACGCCTGTGGTTAGGAGTGTTGAGACGGTGAGCGAGAAAACGGCGGCAGGTGCATAGCGAGCGTCAAAGCGAATCGCGATGTAGAGCAGCATGAGGCCTAGAGCCACGAGTATGGAAATAATCGCGTCATAACGGAACTTTTCACCCACGTCGGCACCAACGGTCACGATTTCATCAAGCCCAGTTTCGGCGTCGAATCGATCGCCAAAGACGGTGTTGAGCAGCGAAACGACTTCGCTTTGTATTCCGTCGGGCTTAACAATGTAGCGCTGCGATACGTCGTCATAAGCAACGACGGTCTCTAGGTCATTTTGCGCAAAAGCTTCTTGAATTTGCGCCACTTCGACGGGCGCCTGTCCTTGCGGGCCGAGCTCTTGGCCGTCGAGTTTTAGCGTCATGAAGAAGTCGCCGCGAATTCCTTCATCGTTGGGATCGCAAGCTGGCCATGCGTCGATGTAGGCGTCTTTTGAACTTATCGTTTTGATAGAAGCAGGGAGCGCGCTCTTGATCTTGTCTAGCTTCTCGCACGTAAGTGTCGTCGTGGTAAGCGTACGAACAATAAAGCGGTTATCCTCGGGGGCACCAACGCTTAGTACGGATACGCCGGTAAAGCGATCGTCGTCGACGAAAACCTTACGCAACTCCTCGGTACTTACATCTTCGGTAAAGTGCATCGTTAGTGATGATCCGCCCTTAAAGCTCGTTCCCCAGTTCGGGCCAACGGCAAAATAGATGACGAAAAACCCTACGAGTAAGAGCAGTTCCAAATACAACACGGGCTTGTGATTAGCCATGAAGGGTATTTTTGTATTCGGCTTAATTATCTGAATTTGAGCCATCTCTGTATTCTTCCCAAAGTAGTAGTAAAAGGCTTAAATATGAGCGAGTCGCTCATTAAATAGAGAACTTGCTGTCTTCTCTGCGAACCTTGAGTTCAAAGGCGCTGCGAGTGACATAAAACGCTGTATAGACCGAGCAAACCAAGCCAATCAGCAAGGTTACGGCAAAACCGCGCACGGGACCAGAGCCGAGTTGCATCAATACGATAGCAGCGATAGCCGTCGTGATGTTAGAGTCTAGGATCGTCCAGAGCGCCTTCTCGTAACCAATTTGCACCGATTTTCGGTAAGTTTCGCGGGCGCGTAACTCCTCGCGGATGCGCTCAAATATAATAACGTTCGCGTCCACTGCCATACCAACGGTCAAAACAATACCTGCAATACCAGGCATCGTCAAAACCGCGCCCATACTCGCCATGATGGCTAGAATAAACAGAACGTTAAGGCTAAGGGACAAGCAAGCTAGCAGACCAGCGAACTTGTAGTAAAAGATCATGAACAAAACAACGAGGGCAAAACCGAGTGCCAGTGCCTTGCTACCTTGGACGATCGAGTCCATACCGAGGGTAGGACCGACTAGGGTTTTAAACTCTTGGCGGATAGGCGCTGGGAGCGCTCCACTTCGCAACGAAACTACAAGGTTATTGACCTCTTCGAGAGTCTCTTGGCGGTTTCCGCTACCCATCTCTATAGACACGTTACCCCCTGGAATCTCAGTGCGGATAACAGGGTCGCTCACCAAGGTATCGTCCATCAAAATCGCTAGTTGCTCGCCGACATGCGCTTTGGTCAGATCGTAGAACACATCGCCGCCTCGCTTATCGAGTTTGAGCGCAACGTAGGGCATATTGGTATCGGGGTTGCTCGCGGGGTAAGCCGTATCGACGTTATCGCCAGTGAGCGATGGTAGGTCCGTGCGCACTAAGCGAATGCGCCAAATATTGGCGATCTTGCCGCTTTGCACTTGCTTTACCGCGTCATCGTCATACTGCAATTCGCGTAAAGATATTTTTTCGTAAGCGATTTCGCGCCCCGACGGAATCAAGCTCTCGTTGGCAATGATAAACTCTTTGAGCTGCTCCTTACCCGATTTTATCATACGCCCTTCGTTATCTAGCATATCGCTAGCTTGTAGGGTGCCCGCGCTTGCGTAGATTTTGGAGTCCGCCGGAATATTTTGGCTCAAAGTCGTAAAGAGGTTAAGCGCCTCGTTCTTATCGGCAGCAAGCTTGAAGGTTAGTACCGCTGTGGTTGAAATAAGTTTTTCGGCAGCTGCCGCGCGTTTACTCGATAAGCCAGGTAGCTCAACGACGATATTGCGCCCACTCTCAACCCTAACCGAGGGCTGCGCTACGCCTAGGCCGTCGATTCGCTCGCGGATAATTTCGACGGCTTGCTTTACCGAGGATTCTTCCGTGTCCTTTAAAAAGTCATCGCGAAGACCCAAGGTAACGCTGTTGCCGGAGCGAGCAACAACCGTTAACATCTGGTAGTCGAGCATGAACTGGTTGTCGAAAATTTCGGTATCTTCGGCTTTATCGAAGTCGAAGCTGAGCAGGTTCTGATCGCGATCGAGCTTAAACTGTACGGGTGTACCTTTTTGCTCGATAATCGTCGAACGAATGCTCGCCCCAAAACGGCTCATCTTATCGTCGATCGCCGAATCAATATCGACAGAATAACGCAGCAATAAACCACCCTGAAGGTCGAGACCCAGCGACAGCGTATTGGCCTTCAAAAAGTCGGGCACCGCCTCATACCAGTCGGGTAAAGGCGGATTTCTCACGCTTTCCTCATCCTCTGCCGCCAGCTCCTTTGCCTTGGCATCAACGACTTCGGGGTACAGAACCATCTCAAGCACCGTAGGCGTTAGCACCACAGCTGCAAGTAGAGCAAAAATTAGAATTAAGGAGGCCTTTAACCACCAACTTCGCGACATCGCGACCACCTCTTGGCTATCAATATAAAAAAAGCTAAATATATATTACAATATAGACTATCGGCTAACTAAGCCTCTGACTCTTCACTATCTTCATCTTCGTCAACATCATCAGGCTCTTCAAGATCTTCTCTCTTTTCTTCCTCTCGCTTGTCTTTCGCCTTCTTACTCTTAGTTTTAGCCTTATCTGACTTTGTGCTCTCGCTTCTCTCGTCCTTGTCTGCCCCGTCTTTATCATCCGAGCTCGCCGCTTCTTCGTAGAACTTAAGCACGCCACCGCGAATAATACGAACACGATTGCGCTCTCTTACGCCGATATTGAGCGTAATCTCATCACCCGAGACACTAACGACTTCGCCTATGATTCCAGCGACCGTTACCACCTTGTCGCCGACCTTTAAGGCACTCAAGAAACGCTCCTTTTCCTCGCGGCGTTTCTTTTCGGGACGTATCATAAAAAAGTACATCGCGCCAAACAATACCGCGAACAATATAAGCATACTACCGAGATCACCCATAGCAAACCACTCAACTTTTCCAAAGTAAGAACAACCTTTGCCGCCTCCCCCTACGGCAAAACGCACAAGTTCCTACCAAACTATACAAACTTGGTCAAGTCAGAGCACGCAAACTTGCAAAATATTTGTGCAAACTTTTGCAAACTTCGCTTATGCCCACAAACGTAGCAAAGATAGCGCCGCAATTCGTAGAAGTATTGCAAGCGTGAGCAAAATTTGTCAAAACCCAGCATGCAGCGCGCTTGCCCTAACGCTGCGTTGGCAATACAAGGAGCCTACACAGCGCTTTCACACAAAAAGCGCCGCCGCCCAAACCAACCCTATATATAATGATACCATCGCGCGCAAGCTCGCACGCAAGATCGCTTCGGAGTAGCCATGAATTTCCAAGAACTCGTTTTGACCTTACAGACCTACTGGGCCTCACACGGGTGCATCATCCAACAGCCCTACGACATCGAAAAAGGCGCAGGAACCTTCAATCCCGCCACCTTCTTTCGCGCCTTAGGCCCCGAGCCCTACAAAGTCGCCTTCATCGAACCCTGCCGCCGCCCCTCAGACGCGCGCTACGGCGAAAACCCCAATCGCTGGGGCGCCTACTACCAGTTCCAAGTTATCATCAAGCCTAGCCCGCTCCAAATCCTAGAGCTCTACTTCGACTCCCTGCGCGCCATCGGCATCGACCCGCTTGAACACGACATACGCTTAGTCGAAGACAACTGGGAGGCCCCCTCGCAAGGCGCCTGGGGTTGCGGCTGGGAAGTTTGGGTTGACGGCATGGAAGTTACGCAATTCACCTACTTTCAACAGGTTGGCGGCTACGAACTCGATCCCGTGAGCGTCGAAATCACCTACGGACTAGAGCGCATCGCCATGTACTTGCAAAACGTGGATCGCATCCACGACCTCGTCTGGGTCGACGACATCCACTACGAAGACGTACACTTGCAGGCCGAAATCGAACAAAGTCAATACGCTCTCGAAGCGGCCGACGTCCCCATGCTGCTCAAACTCTATCAAAACTACGAGCAGGAATCCAAGCGCCTGCTTGAGCAAGGACTCGCCTTCCCCGGCTACGACTACGTCCTAAAATGCTCACACACCTTCAATTTGCTCGACGCTCGCGCTGCCATCTCGGTCACGGAACGCCAAGCCTACATCACGCGAATCCGCACGCTCTCTCGACTTGCCGCCGAATGCTACCTCAAACGGCGCGAAGCACTTAACTACCCTCTACATCAAAAATTCTCTTCAAAATCGTAGCAAAGTGCCGCATTGAATTCTTAATTCTTTGGGCGGGGGGCTTAACGCCCCCCTACGCGCAAGCTTCCCGCAAAATTTGCCAAATGCCGCGTTTCGCCGTGCGTTGTATTCGCTAAACGCTCATTCAACGCACGGCGAGCGGCATTGGGCAACTTTTTTGGGTGATCTTGCGCTACCCCCCAGCACTTTCACGACAACGCGCTATAAGCAAAGCGTTACAGTAATCCTATGGACTTCTTTAGTCTCGAAATTTGGCAGTACGCACTACTTTTTGTAGGTGGACTCATCGCCAGTTTTTTTAACACCATCGCTGGCGGCGGCAGCATGCTTACGCTTCCACTTATGGTTTTTCTCGGCGCGCCCTCTACGGTTGCCAACGCGACTAACCGAATTTTTATGTTCGTGCAATCAGGCGCTGGAACCATAAGCCTCTACAAAAGCGAGCCGCTTTTGTGGCGCGATACCCTTGTCTACAGTGTGCCAACATTGATAGGAGCCCTCATTGGCGCCTACAGCGCTAGCATCATTCCAGCTCAAGCGATGAAACACGTCATCGGGTGGATCTTTCTTTTTGCCTTCATTATGTATATAGGCAAAAACTTCTTTAAACCCTCGACTAGCGACTTTAATATCCCACGCTGGCTTCGCTACATCCTGCTTTTTGTGCTTGGCATATACGGTGGCTTTATTCAAGCGGGGCTTGGTGCCATATTGTTTTTGGTGCTAAATCGCATCTGCCAAATGCCAAAAATCTCGGCTATGGGGGCAAAAAACTTTATGATCGCCTTCTACACGCTTCCCGTGCTCATTGTATTTTTGCTCCAAGGGCAAGTATGGTGGGATATGGGGCTCGTGTTGTCGGCGGGTGCCATCCTTGGCGCACAACTGGCAGCACACTGTGCAACACGTATATCTACGCGCGCTGTTATGGTTATCGTTTCAGCCATTATGCTCATTAGCGCTATTTCACTCATACTTAGCTAGTCTATACTTAGCTCAGCACCCTTTAAATTGACATATGACAAAGATGACAAGCAAAAACTCTAAGAAAACTCACGCCGAGGATCGCTACAAACGCCGCATCGCACTCGCGAAAGACAAGCGCGTTACGATTACTGCACTTATCCTCGAATTGCTTATTGGACTTTGCTTTGTTCTGCTTGTCGATGCTTTTATAGGGCAAGCTATGCAGCAAAGCACACTTATTACAAGTCATGTTTCATGGCATTACGTACTTGCATTTTATCTTGTATTACAATACGCACTCGTTGCCGGAGAAATCATTGCAAGTCGCAGAGTTGAAGAGCGCTCTTGGACCATCCCGCTGGTCTTCCTGCCATTTGGAAATCTTTTTAGAATCTTTATTATGCTCACCCTAGAACTCACTATTATCATTCCTAAACTGCTAGTTTATTTCACATCTGTTTTATTATCATTTCCGCTTTTACTATTAAACTTATCAGGACGCGTAAAGTTCTATCCTATTGATATTTTTGACAAAATAACTGAACCCCTCGAAATGATCATTAACCGTATTTACAATGCATTGTATTATAATAAAATAAAAACTAGAGCAAACGTCTTTAATGCATTTTTTAATAACACTTTAAGTTTTTGGTGCATCAACCATTAATAGAGTTTGTTTTAAGCTTATTTCAAAGAATTATGCGCAATCAATACATCGTTTTTATTTGTTTTTCTTTTCTGTTTTTTGCCTGCCAAAATGAATTGTCGCCGCATGAAAAATACATACAACATAACGATGCACTAGCCAAAATCATTGATCGCTACGACAAACATTGTGATAAACTTGGCATGGAACTGACCAAGTATCTCAAAAAGAATGAAAAAGCTTATTTTCAAAGTTTGAGCGATAGCATCAAAATCGAATTAGACGCCAAGATCACATCGAGCTACCACCAACTCCCCTATTCTCGCCAACAGAACGAAACACTAGCCAGGTGTTCAACTAACCAATGGGTTGCGGGGGTACAGTCTCATATTTTTGAGACGCACTACAAAGCGAAAAGGCTAGCAGAGTTTCGTGTAGACCTCGAAGCGCTCTATACGGCATGGCAAGAGGCAAAGTCGAGCAATGATCAGAGTATACTCGAGATTTTTTATAATGAACGCGGCTCCGAAATACGTGCTGCTATGCAAAATATTCGCAGTTTTAGCACCGATGCGGAAGCGGTTTTATCTGAGTTTCCGCTTGAATTTTTGTACAATGAACCCTAAGTCTGCTCTGAACAATGTAAAAACTGCAAAAAACATGCTAGAGCAAAATATGGAAAGTCAGGCGAGCATTCAAAATAAGGTCAATAAAATCAACGCTTTACACACAAATTCCAGTCCAGGGCGAAAGCCTTAGCGAGGTTTGGGGCGGAGCCCCAAAAATAAATCAGAGTTTCTTTAGCCCATAGTATGCAGAGTTTAAACGACAATCTTAAAGCGATATTTCTACAACGCTTATACGCACAGAACGAACGCGTGGTGAAGCTAGGACTTGACGCGATGCGCACTGCACTCGGCGAAGGCTTGCAAAGCACATGGCCGCTTATTTTGGTCGCAGGCACGAATGGCAAAGGTCAAGTTTCACAACAGATTTCTATTTTTTTGCAAAAATGCGGCTACCGCGTCGGGCTATTTACCAGCCCACACCTTGTCGATTACCGCGAAAGAATTCGCGTAAACGGCAAAAAAATCGACGAATATTCGCTCTTACGCTACGGAAGCGAATTATTGGCAAAATACGGTGGCGACAAGTTAGCCAAAGAACTCGAAGAATTCCTCAAATCTGAAGGCGTAAACCCCGCGGCTAGCAGCATCACCCTTACGTATTACGAGCTAAGCCTAGCCATAGCGCAAGCGTACTTTAAAGCCCAAAATGTTCAATTTGGCGTTTACGAAATAGGACTAGGGGGTAAACTTGATGCATGCAACGCGCTTGAGCCTATGCTTAGTGTTATTAGCTCTATTTCACGCGATCATTGCCAATACCTCGGCAATGAACTCGACGCCATAGCGCGCGAAAAAGCAGGTATCATGCGCCCGCACAAGCCCGTAGTCATTGGGCGCGACGCCGTGAAAGCGCTGCAAGGAGAGGCAAAGGCTGTGGGCTGCAGTAGTATCAATGTGCTCGATCAGCATTTTGGCTGGCAAGACTTGGGCTCTACTTGGAGTATTAACTTAGGCGAGTTTTCGCTAATGCTCTCTAACGAAGTACTTCCAGCAAATTATCAGCGCGATAATGCTGCTGTGGCGCTCGCCGCCATTGCTCGCTTAAGTAAAGAGCTCAACGCAAACTGGGACTTAAGGGCGTTTGCAGATTGCATACAAAAATCGACGTGGTTTGGGCGTTTTACGCAGCTTGGGCAAGATATCGCAGCGCGCTACGCTTGCAAAAGCATTATCCTTGATGCGGCGCACAACGAAGCTGGCGCCAAAGCGCTTGTAGCAACGCTAAAACGACTTTATGAGGGCAAAAATTTGGCTCTTGTCGTTGGTGCCTGCGGCGATAAAGATCTCGAAACCGTGTTTGACATTTACCGTGAACTACTCAAGGATGACGCGATATTCGTAGCTCCTGTCAATAACAACCCCAGAGTGCTAAAACCCGATGCGTACTGCGCGCGGGTTTCGCTTCCTCGTTCGCAAGGCAATAGCTGTTTCCTTGAAGCACTACAACGCGCTGCTCTCTTTGTAGGTAAGAGCGGTATCGTTGTTGTGACGGGATCTATATATTTACTTGGCGAAGCTATGCAAAAGCTTGGATTAAGCGCGGAATCGTTCGATAATATATGACGTGAAGTAGAGCTTTGCACAGGTCAAAATTGTGCATGTATTTTGACCTGTGCAAAGCTATCAGGAGTTGAAATCATAAAATGAGAACAAGATTATATGTAATATGTATGCTATTTTTAGCATTTTTTCTTCACTCTTGTAAAAAGCACGTCCCAGAAACATCAGAGTCAAAGCAAGCCAATACGCGTGAAAGCAAAGAAGAACTAGCGGCAGAGGATTACACAAAAGAACTCGACCTCGCTGAGGCCATAGAGCTCGATTTTGCACACTGGACAAAGATCGAGGAAATTCTATCGCAGGAAGGGAAGCGTTTAAACTCATTAGAGCAACTTATTCAGTACATCGACTCAAACGCGTGGAAGCTGGCTCGAGCACGCACAGTATTACTTCAAAATAGCGAAAAGTTAGGAGGCGAAGATAAGGATAGAATCGAAGCTGCGCAACGCAGGGTATACGAAATACTCGATGAAGCGCGAAGCGATGAGAGCACCGCAGCGGCTGCTAACGCTTGTGTTTATCGACTTTACGCCGTGCTCCTAAGCCCCATGGCTGCTTTCCTCTCAGCTGTCGATTTTTTGCGTCAACTCGCCTTGGATCCTCATAGATCTTGCGCCGAAAAAGAGCTTTTGTTTGTAGAGAAACTAAAAAGCAGTGGCGAACTCATGGCACTAGGCTACGAGAGTTTTAAGAATCAGGATGATAACAGCGAATTAAAGTCTTGGTTTGATGCATTAAGCTCGACTGCGCTTAGTGAAATGGGCGAATCTTTATCTGATTGCAATTTTAGCGAGGAGAGCACACAGCATTTAAAGCATATTTTTGCCAGCAACGATGATCCCGAGCAAAGCGATGAGGAGCGCGCAAAGATCGCGGCAGAACTTCTGCAAGAATCTGACGCATATATCGCGCATACAGCGACTTTCGAGAAGCAGCTTGCCGACATTGAGCGCGCGTTGCAGTTAGAGAGCGCCGCGCAAAGGAATTGGGACGCGGAATATTGCGCGCAAAGCGCTGAAGGTCTTTTGGCGGCTTTTGAAGACAATGCGTCAAATATTGCGGCGCTTGGCGATAGTATTACGGATGACGGAGTATTGACGATCTTTTTTGATGGTGTTGAGTCTATTGCACGAACCAACGCAATTTTGCACATCTACGACAGTTCCTGCGAAAGCCAGTTTCAGGATCGCTTTGTACAAGCAGCGCTAGAGATTTTAGTTCGCTACGCAAAACGCCGCATGAAGCTGATTTCGCTGGTACTCGATGAAGGATGTAGCGCCATAGATAACGCGATCCACGCTATGTCGATTAAGCGCTGGAAAACTTTACAGGACTGCATACAAACAATCCAAGAGCTGGAAAGCATGCAAAATTCGCAACTCAAATCCGAGAGTCGCACGCAATTAGCTACACTCATAGGAGAAGTTAAAACCGTACACGCCGAATGCAAGGATTCCAAATTTCATGCGGTGCTTGCTAAGTTTTAGCAAAAGAGCTAAGGAAACTTTGATTGAGAGCTTTGCACGGGGGGAAACCCTTTTCTTTGTGCCAAAGAAAAGATGTTTCCCCCCGTACCCCCCTTCCCCAAAGAAAGCACTCCTTTAAGCACTTTTCGAATAAAATGTCATTCTATCTTCACTCTGCCTTATTTTATTAGCATTTTAGCTTATATTTCTCTGCAAAACGTCTCATTTTGTTTAAAACTGTATCGAATTTGTAAAATTAAATTTACAATTTCTAGCCGTGCAAAGGTCTCTGATTTATAGTTGGGGCTTGGGCTTGCGCACCACTTCCTTTTGTGGGGCTTGGCTTTCGTTGTGGGGGTAGCGCGGGATCACTGAGCAAAAGACGCAATGAGCAAATAAAATGCGTTGGATGAGCGGCTGAGCAAATACAACGCATTTTATTTTTGCGAATTGCGTATTTTGCGAGGAAGCCCGCGCGTAGGGGGAAACTTCCCCCACAAAAATAAAAAGCATCAAAATCGAGTTCATGTGAGTTTTCGTAGCAAAGCTATGAGTCATGCGCGAACGGTACTTTTTGTGATTCTAAGTTATGGATGAAATACTTTGCCAGCGATTGCTCGAATTAGTAGAGCGTCTAGAACCGCGTAGTTACGCCATGCTGAGGCGAGTGGGCAGGCGCTGGCGCGCTCAAATTGCCGCGGAATTTTGTGACGAAGAAGTCCGCCCCATCGATGAGACATACCTTATTTTGGGCTACGGTGCAGGGCGCGTTTCGTGCAAACTGACAGGCTCGGACTGGCAGCAGCTCAGCGCGCGCGTGGAGCAGCTATTTTCGGCCGCGAAGGTCGTCGACGCCTGGGGAATGCGCGATCTTGCAGGCGATGTTGGCAAAAGTTTTGCGACGTACCCAGAGCATGGTCTCATAGGGGAAGCGTTTTGGAAATTGCCAAGTGAAGAGCGTTGTGCGGCATTTAAGGATTTTACACGTCGCGCGCAATCGCAGCACGCAGAGCTAAAGTTAAAGTTTGACTGTCTTGCCCATGAATTTGTGGAGCGAATATATCATAAGCCTGATAGCTTTGAGGAGCGCCACCTTTCGTATAGCGCGTCAAGGGCGAGCATGCTTTACGGCCAAAGCGCTTTGACTATGATTCCTAGGGTGAATTTTGGTGAAGCCGAGGCTATCGTAGCGCCGAACTTTGGAGTTCTGAATGGATATATTGAATCCGTGCTCAATTCGGCGAAAAGCGCTTTAGAGCGTAAGGGCTTTGGTATTATTACGGGTTCTTGGGCTAGCTCTGTGCTGCTGAGTGAAAGCCTCAATGCGGGCGCGCATGATTTTAGCTTGCCGCGGAATTTTCAATTAAAAAGTTTCGATAAGGGGGTAGAAAATAGCGAAAACCTGCAACATTCCCGTTATATTGTTTTGCAATCGGCAAACGCGGCCGTTGATTTAAAAGCGTTGTTTAGCCAGCTACCATCTAATGTTTTGTATGTCGATGCACCCAGTGAAATTTTGCGTATAGACGACGATATTTTAGAACTTAGATTTGCTATGGCCTATTTTGTCGATGCGGCGGGTCAAATGTTGGCGCTTCCCCCGCAAACGTTGCGTTTTAGGCTATCGAAGCTTTGGGAGAAGCTCTACCTCGCAAGCGATGAGGGGCAAGAACTCATGGGCATACAGTGCGCATCCCACGCATGGGAGATGCCTTACAAGCTCGTGCAAAGCCCCAGCCTATACTTCAACAGCATCATCGAAAAAGCACAGTTTTTGCGTTAACCCACTGATTTGGCTCAAGTTTTTAGAAAAGATCGTTCTGCCAGCTCGCTGCGTTGTTGACATAGGGTATTTTGAGATGCTGGTATGCGCTTTGAGTAGCGACACGTCCTCGCGGTGTTCTCTGTATATAACCTTGTTGTAGCAAATACGGCTCATAGACATCTTCAAGCGTATTGCGATGCTCTCCTGTTGCAGCAGCCAAAGTATCGATACCAACGGGTCCGCCGTTAAATTTTTCGATAATGGTTCGTAGAATGCGGTGATCCATTTTATCGAAACCAGCGAGGTCAATGCCAAGTTTTTGTAGCGCGTCGCGGGCGAGTTCTATAGTGATGGCCTTCTCTTGTGCGACGATGGCAAAGTCGCGTAGTCTTGAGAGCAAGCGGTTGGCAATTCGCGGTGTTCCGCGTGAACGGCGTGCTATTTCGATAATTGCAGGTTCTTCTATAGGGATCCGTAGCAATTGCGAGGATCTGCGAACAATTTTAGCCAAATCCTCATCTTTGTAATAGTCGAGTCTGGCGAGGTAGCCGAAGCGATCGCGTAGCGGGCTCGTAAGAAGTCCCGTTCGTGTAGTTGCGCCAATGAGCGTAAACTGCGGGAGCTCCAATTTAAGGGAGCGCGCGTGTGGTCCTTCGCCTATGATGATGTCAAAGTGAAAATCTTCCATCGCGGGGTAGAGGTTCTCTTCGATAATGGGATTGAGGCGATGTATTTCATCGATAAACAGTACGTCGCGGTTATCAAGGGAGGTTAGTATGCCGGCAAGGTCGCCTTTTTTTTCAATGGCGGGTCCACTGGTGACATGCACATTGACGCCGAGCTCTTTAGCACAGATGTAGGCGAGCGTGGTTTTTCCAAGACCGGGTGGCCCACAGAGTAATAGGTGACAGAGCGGTTCTTTTCGTGTTTTGGCCGCCTGTACGAAAACCTGAATGTTATGGAGTTCTTCATCTTGTCCGACGTAGTCAGCAAAGCGTGTAGGCCGGAGCGAGTCTTGAACTTTAGCTTCGGAAACGTTTGTAATTTCGGCGTCAAGCGCGTTGTTTGGTCTGTTGCTAGACATGTGAACCTTTTACTTCTTTTTATTAATCCAGTTAATAGCCCAATAAATCTCGCCCTTGGTGTCGTGCTCTTCGCCCTGCATGTCGAGAGCTTCTAACGCTTCTTCTATAATCCTTTCGTGGTAGCCTAAATTTTGTAGTGCTGAACGTGTGTCGGCGTGAGCGTTCATTGCCGATTTTAGCACAGGCTCGCTCTCTTGAGCACCAAAGTAGCTGCGCTGCAGGTAGCTCTCAAGCTCTAGGATTAGGCGTTGCGCGGTTTTATTACCGACGCCCGGTATCTTTGTAAGGATGGAGGTGTTTTTCTGCAATACCGCTTGCTGCAAGGTATAGGGTGAGAGAGTGTTGAGTATGGCTATCGCCATTTTGGGCCCAACCCCAGTTACTGTAACAAGTTTTGAAAATAAACGCCGTTCGTCTTGCTTCAAAAAAGCAATCAAGGTGATGGCATCTTCACGCACGTTGGTGTAAACATAAACTTCAAGCACTTGTTGGAGTTTTAGCGTGTCGATACTCGCTGGACTCATCAATAAACGATAGCCAACGCCCGAAACATCAAGAATGATTTCATCGCTGTCGATGCTAAAGACTTGTCCTTTGAGGTATGCGATCATGAAATAGCTCTTCCTTGTAGGCTGTAGATCTGTTTTTGGCTTGCACCGCTAAGGCTCAGGGCAAGCGCAAAGTCGTATATTTGGCGGTTTTTCAGTTTTTATTTTGCTGGGGGAAGTTTCCCCCTACGTGTCAACCCCGCGCTGTGCGCGTGTTTGCCACTACCCCCTCCGCGGGGACACCCCGCGACGCCCCGTCCAGTTTTTGGCGAAACAGGGCTTTGCGTTTGCCCTACGCTAAGGCTAGCGAACTTCGCAGTGCAAGACTTTAGGCTTTGCACGAAC
Source organism: Bradymonadales bacterium (assembly GCA_041656175.1). Lineage (GTDB taxonomy): Bacteria > Myxococcota_A > Bradymonadia > UBA4248 > UBA4248 > JBBAEA01. Next base: position 35,411 of record JBBAEA010000004.1, read on the forward strand.
GAAAGTCCAGATTTTAATAGTGATCATATGATCCTAAACACCACATACAACTACACATTCGTAATTTGCCGCTAAAAAAACTATAAAAAGCGTTCATAAAAGTGAAATAATAGCAGCATTTTATTATTTATGGGTTATACTATAGGTGGGCGAAAGCTGGTGTAAATAAACGCCTTAAGCCCAAAAACGCTGAAAGCCTTGTTACTTTTTTCTTTCGTGCAAATAAAGCGATCTTTGTATCATTTTTAGTGATAATTTGTTCAGTCCCTTACTTTAGTTGGGGGCTAGCGCGGGATCGCCTCGTTTGGACAGAGAAATCAAAACGCAACGCCGTAAGCGCCTCGAAGGGCTGTGTGCTAGGGATTGGCAAATATTCCATTGATGGACGCAATGAACGCATTTTGCGAGCAAGCCCGCGCGTTGGGGTTCTCCCCCATTCTCAAAAAATAATAATGAATAAGTTTAAATAGTTTTAGGAGGTAAACTGAGATGAAATCGCTACGAGCTTTTTGTTTCATGCTTATTTTCATCACTTTGGGGTCATATGCGTTTGCAGCAGAGCTTGTGGTGGAGATTTTGGACGTGGGGCAAGCGGATGGTTTTTTGCTAAGCCTTGAGGGGAAGACGGTTTTGATCGACGCAGGCGAGAAAGCTGAGCAGATGAAGGAGTATTTGGAGGATCGGGGAATTAGGCGCTTGGACATGGTGGTGGGAACGCATCCGCATGCGGATCATATTGGGGGAATGGAGGCGGTGCTGCGAAACTTTGATATTGGCGTATATGTAGACAATGGTTTTCCACATACGACGGTGCTGTATGAGAAAGTGATGACGGCTGCGGAGGAGAAGGTGAATTCGGGGACGATGAAGTATAGGGTTGCGCGGCGAGGACAGCGGATAAATTTTGGCAGCGAGGCGTATTTCGAGGTTTTGCTACCGAGGGAGATACCGATTACAGGAACGCGTTCGGATATCAATGCTAACTCTATCATTTTGCGTCTACAGCATGGGGAGAATTGTATTTTGTTTACGGGTGATGCGGAAGCCGAAACTGAGCTAGCGATGCTCGATGTGCTTGGTCAATGCGACGTGATTAAGGCTGCACATCACGGGAGTAGGCATAGCTCGACGGCGGGTTTTTTGGACGTAGTTCGACCGAAGGTGGCGCTTATTTCGTGCGGTTTGGCCAATAAGCACGGGCATCCTGGGGCGGAAACTCTGGAGCGCTACGCTGAGCGCAATATCCTAGATTATCGAACGGATTTGTCGGGGACGATTAAAGCTATTTCGGATGGTAAGACCTGGCGTTTTGAGGAAGAACATCCGCCGCTTCAGATCACGAAAATAAATATCAATCTGGCGGGTGAAGATGTGCTGCGCCAGCTGCCGGGAGTGGGTAAAAAGACGGCTGAGTCTATAATAGCTTATCGCGAGGCGAACGGGTATTTTAAAGATGTTAATGACGTGCTACTCGTTGCCACAAATTCCAACACTGAGAAGCGTTTGCAAAAGATTTTACCCTTTATTGTTACCGAAGGTGGTTCAACCACAGGTTTGACGAGCGGGACAGCGAGTAGTGAGGTGAGCGGGGGAAATCCGTATTTGGTGGGAGTAGCGACGAGTAAGGCTGCGAGCATGGTGATTGATGAGCGAGCTTTTTCAGGGATTTCGCCGCAGGTAGCGCGTCTTGAGTTATATCAGGTTATGAGTAGTTATGATGCATGTGCTGGATTTTTGCATATAAACGGTGCAAGCCGCCTAAGGTATGAGAAACGAAGCTCGGTTTGCGGTGCAATGAATAATTCTATGCGACCGTCGTATCATTTTGTAGCTGCGCAAAGTGGTGAGGGTTCTTCGTATGCGGCAAGTTCGAGAGGAGACACGGTGAATATCAATACGGCGGATGAAGCAACGCTAGCGAGTTTACCTGGCATGAGCGCCGCGAAAGCTAGAGCTCTTATTTCGCATCGCGAGGCGAACGGTCGTTTTGCTGATTGTAAACGCATCACCGATGTAAAAGGGATTGGCGTGAAAACCTATGAAAAACTGGCAAGTCGCTGTGCTGTTTCGACTGCGGGATCGTTGCCAAAGGCGGAGTTCGCTGCGCCAAAGGCGGAGTTCGCTGCGCCAAGGGTCGCGAGTTCTAGCGCAAATGGTGTTGTAAACATTAATACCGCGAGCGTCGATGTACTAAAAGCGATGCCGGGCATGTCGCAAATAAAAGCTCAAAAGATGGTCGAAGATAGGAATGCGAACGGCTTTTTTAAATCGTGTCAAGAGGCAACGCGCGTGAAGGGCATTGGTCCCAAAACAGTGGAGAAGTTTATAGGCCAGTGTACGGTTCAATAGCTTAGGATGTATTAGTTTGGGAGGGAGTCATGCTGTATTTCAAACATAACGGTGCTTTGAGATTGTTTGCTTTTGTCGCTGCGCTGGCATTGTGTTTTACTCTAAGCCCATCGCTTAGTGCAAAACCAGAGTCATTCCAGAGTGTCGTCAAAACTGCTTCAAAGGCTTATGCCGATGGAAATTATGATCTAGCGCTTGAGAAGTTCCAAGAAGCATACGCCATTAAGCAGATGACTGCACTTCTCTATAATATGGGGCGCGCTTGCGAATCAAAAGCCGATTTCCCCCTTGCCATTCATTATTACACCCAATTCGTCGCCTCGCCCGACGTAGAGCATGAAGCGCGAACCGAAGCGCTGGTGCGCATCAACACCCTACAGGAAGTGCTCGCTTTAAGCGGACAAGCGCCTGCCGCTCCACAAAAACAAACAACGAAAACTCCCGCCAAAACCGCTCCCGCTGCACAGAGCGCTGCTAAAGCGAGCGCTGGCGCTGCTCCTGGGGGCTGTATTAATATCAACAGCGCGAGCGCATCGGAACTAACGAGCTTAAAGGGAATAGGCGATAAAAAAGCGGCGGATATTGTGGCATCGCGAGATAGCCAAGGAGCATTCAACTCCTTTAGCGACATCACGCGTGTGAAGGGAATTGGCCCCAAAACGGTAGAGAAGTTCTCTGACCAACTCTGCCCTATCGCGGGTGGAGCCCCTGCCGCTGCCCCTGCCGCCGCACCCAGCGCTAAAGCCGCACCTGCTGCAAAATCGCCTGCAAAGAAAAATAATCCAGCTAAAACGCTACCCAAAACGGACAATTCCAGTGGATGGGATCTATAGCGCACTAAATCGAGAGCCTAAGAAGGACTACAGTTATGCGAATCAGTATTGATGCTATTCACGATAAGACAGCCCGAATCGACGTTGGCGGCCAAATGATGGATTTTCCGATTGAAGTGCTACCCGAGGGAAGCAAAGAGGGCGATATCTTGGCCTTCATAAAACTAGATGCGACGCAAGTACTCAAAGATGGGCATGATCGCATACAGCGCATGTTAAATAAAAATACAGACAGCGGCGATTTTGATCTGTAATTTACGCTCTAGCCTAAACCCTTGGCACCGAAAACTCTACGCTTGAGATGGATTCTTGAGCGTAGAGTTTTAGCTTATTCTGGCTTGTGCTCTAAAGAAACTTAGCGATAACTAGCGCTTTGCACTCGTGTAATTTTCGAGTTGGGAGCTAAAGAGCGCTAGCTCCTTATCCTCGCTTTGGGCTTCCGCGCCGCTGGCCGTGTAATCCTCGGCCGTGTCAAAGACGACATCGCCGAGCTCCTGTTTGTCGAGTTTTAGCCTCTCACGCTCTTTGGCAACATTGTCCATCGACTTTTTGAAGTGCTCAAAGCTATACGCGACATCGCCGCTGTCGTTTGAAACTATATCGCCACCGAAATCGGCAAGCACTTCGCGGAGTTCTCCACGCAACTCTTCTTTATCAACAAGCTTCATGGACTTTTTGCTCAACGCGTCATCGACACTAATTTCGAGCTTCTCGTCGGTGAGGGACGGCACTGATGTTACCGTCGAAAGGAAGATGTTGCGGTGTATCACTTTCTTAATATTGCGCTTTCGCCGTTTACGATTTTCGCGACGATGGCTACTATAGCGTATTAAAGGGATCAAGAAAAAGAGAAGCGAAAACACCATGGGGAAATAACCCAATAATATGGGATAAATCGGGTGCATTACCATAGTGCTTTCTACCATAAAGTCTTCGATGATGATTTCGACGCCAGCCTGCGAGAAACTATAAGCAAGGAAAGATGCCATACCAAGGTTAAAGAAGTTGAGCATGGCAATCCCCACGTTGGAGCCAGTGCTGTTTCCTGTAAACGCTCGGGGCGCCTCCAGCTCTTGCCAACTCGGCGATGGCGCCGCTGGGAGGGCTTTGTTCCTTTCACTTCGCATCATTTCGGGGAAGGTGTATATAATGTTGCCCTGCCCAGATACCTCGACATTACCATCGAAAATCGCGCTATAGTGCGCCAATTCATTCTCGGCCACCGACTTATCGTGACCTGTGACCATGATCCAGTCCTGGAGGCTAATGACGCCTTTTTTGGATTTAATGAGTTGTGCCGCCATTTTTTGCAGCCGCAGGGGATCTTGTTTTACCTGATCCTCTGGACCAAAAACGAACTGGAATATGCGCTTGTTAAAAGGAACACGTTTTTCCTTACTTTGGCTTTTGTAGCTGTTATTTCCATAATAATCCCCTCTACCCCAAAAAAGCCAGTACATAAAAAGCGGATTAAAACTACTCGACGACGAAGAGCTGCTATTACTGTTGCGGTTTCCAAAAAGAAGCGCCAAGATCAACAGCATGTAGACAATGAAGTAGACAACCAAAGTCACCATAATCCAGATCTTAAAAGTTGTTTTAAGTACTTTAAAGATCGTCTCTTTGTTGCGCTGCCAAAAACTGCGATAATCGCGCCGTATAAGTTGAGGGTTAAAAGCGTAGAGTAAATCCCCTTGTTCGCTGACACTCAGATGTCCCTGGTAAAGCGAAAGCAGCGATTTCAGCGCGCGCTCAGCTTCAAATTTGGGAAGCCCCGTATCGGCCATAACGTCACCAAGCGTTAGATTCCCACCACGGGCTTGCACGGCGCGGCGCACCCTTTCCATCACATCGTCGCTCGAAAGCTTCAGCATTACATCATCCATCGTCAACCCCTATGTCTAGACCTCTATTTAAAGCCGATTCTTTTGCCATCCACGCTCCTTGGTACAGCAGCTCGTTTGGCCCGTAGTCTGCTTTGTACTGCATTTTCGCACAACCCGGCACCCAGTAACCTAGATAGTAATAAGGCAGTTCCAAGCTTTTACAAAGCTCTATTTCAGATAAAATCGAAAACACTCCCAAGGATCTATGCGCAAACTCGGGATCGAAGAAGTGATAAACGCTCGATAACGCGCCTTTAGCGAAGTAATCTACGATAGAAATCGCCACAAGTCGACCATTAATCAAATATCGCACCTCGCGCCCAAAACGATGTTTCGCGTATAAAAAATCGCGAAGCTCCTCGCCTGTTTGGTGCGACTCGGGATGTTGATACTTCAAATATTCCGTATAAATACGCTGCTTTTCCTCATTATAGAGCAGCTCCGCCATATAAAATTCGACATCGGCGTTCTTTCTCCAAACGCGCCTTTGGCTTTTTGTAGGCTTAAAACTCGCAGCCTCTATGCGCAGCGGCACGCACTGCTCACAGCCTTCACAAACTGGTCTATACCAAAACTCGCCACTATGCCTAAAGCCATTCTCCGTTAGCACAAAAGCGATGTCTTCAGGCAAAGAGCTTAAGACCGCAGCTAAGTTTTGGCTTTCTCTATTTTCTTTGTAACTACACGGATACGGCATTGTCCTAGAAAACAAGCTAAGACAATGCTTCATGAGATCTTGCATCCCAGCACCTAATTCGCTGCAAACGTTATGAATCAGAGCCAGTGCTACCTTGAGGTTCGATCGTCGCTGTAATCATTTTGCCTTCAAGCCTTGGCGGTTGCACGACCTGCGCGACATCTTTAAAATTATCCATCATTTCGGCGAGTTTTTGCACCCACATACCCGCGTGGGACTGCTCTCGGCCTCGCAGGCGCATCACAAAGCGCACCCTATCGCCATGCGCCAAAAATCCACGCGCCTTGCGCAGCATAGTCTCCATATCGTGCTCTTCGGTCTTTGGACGCAACCTCAGCGTCTTCAACTCGACCTTCGCCGCCTTGGAACTCGCCGCCTTTTTGGTCTGCTCATAGCGGAACTTCCCGTAATCCATCACCCGACACACAGGTGGTTTCGCATTCGGCGCCACCTCAACCAAATCCAAGTCATGCTCTGCCGCAATTTCCCGAGCTTCATCAGGGGACATCACCCCCAACTTCTCGCCCTCTGGCCCAATAACCAAAATTTGCGCAATACGAATTTGGTGGTTCACCCTATATTGATTCTCATCACCCGACGTCACGGGCCTCTGCGTACGCCTCCTCATGTACCTCCACGTTCCTTACCAAAAAGTTCAAAAGCGCTTCCAACATCCATAAACGTTGTAAAAACTCGACACCCGTCGAGCCTAAAACGCCGCGCAGCTATTCTAGCACAATAAAACGGCGTCGCGCAAGTAATTATGCGAACCAGAATTATTGGCTTATTCTCTTTTTTTTGTGGAAGTCAAACCCAAGACAAGCTCAAAGTCGTATATTTGGCTGTTTTTAAGTTTTTACTTTGTTGGGGGAAGTTTCCCCCTACGCGCGGGCTTCTTCGCAAAATTCGACAATTCGCGCTTTCTTTTGTGCGCCGTTTCGGCTGTTCGCCGGGATTTCGACATGGATGTCGAAATCGAACGCCGTAGGCGGCGCATAGGGCTGCATGCCATGGATGGCATGCATTCCAACCATCGCACAAAATGCGCTCATTACGTATTTTGCTCAGCGATCCCGCGCTACCCCCTCTGCGGGGACACTCATTATTCGCAAGAAATAGCGCTGCAATCCAACCACTGCGACAGCGTTAAACGCCTTTGTGGGTCTTTCTCAAGCAAACGAAAAAGCGCTGCGATGGCCGATTGCGGAACGCCACTTACGCATAGCTCTAGGTGATGTGGCGGTTCTTCGTAACAATGCATGTGCATACTCTGCTCGGGGCAAGATCCCCTAAAGGGTAAGATGTCATACAAACACTCAAAAAGCATAACGCCAAAAGCATAAGCATCGGATGCAGGGCCTTGCATATTTTCTTCGCCAAAAGCTTGCTCGGGCGAAATGAAAAGCGGCGTCCCTATGGCATGTTTTGTATTTTCGCCTCTTGCAGCTCGCTCTTTAATGAGAGCTAATCCAAAATCGATAATGCTCAAGTCCCCGCACTCTTGTAGCATCACGTTGGATGGCTTGAGATCGCGGTGCACCACGCCTCGCTCATGGATCTGCATAAGGGCAAGGGCGAGTTTTGTGAATACGCTTTGTACTTGAGGCCAATGCTGCCATTCCGCGCGAAGTACGCGCAAAGACTTAGCCTTGAGTAGCGGCATGTATAAATACGCGTGCCTCCGCACGTCGTGAGAATAGTGATGAATCTGTAGCGCGCTTGTGCCGCATAATAAACGCGATACCTCCCATTCGCGCTCAAACTGGGCGTCGATGTAATTGTTGACATCCCTATTGTAGCGCGCATACTTCAGTACAAATTCATCGTCTATCGCAGGATGCGAAACTCGCCACAAACTAGCGCTCCCGCCCTGCGCGATCTGTTCGTGTATACAAAGCTCTGCGGGGTAGATCGCGCTATATTCATTCATCGCTAAAATGGCTAGTCAACGGCTTGCATTCCAGCTTGCAGTCCTTTGGACTGGAGCTCTTTAACTTTCTCTAAATCATTGGTGAAGTTTCCGTCCCAATCAACCGCGTAGTTCTCGACCAGATCGACCATGAGCAGACCATCGCGAGGTCGCACGAAACCAGCGCCTTGCACATTGTAGCGCCCTGTCAATTCGATGGGCATGCCTACCTCAAAGTGTGGGTGGAAATACGGGTGGTAATCCACGACGAGTAGCTCTTTATTGGAGTCGGCAGAATCTGCAATCGTAATATAAACAACGCTGCATCGGCGCAGCTCTCGCTGCCCTGGTCTCGGCCTGTTGCTCTTCTCTTTGGGATTGGTCATAAATGGGCAATCTTCAGATACCGAACGGATTTGCCCAGCCACTCTAACGCTTTTACCTATATTTTTCTTCTTCTCAAAAATGAGCCCCCACACCGTAAACCTACCATCAGCAAGTCTTCGGGGGGTATTTAATATTGGAGCAAAATCGGGTATTGCTGGCAGATCTATGCCAATTTCAGATTCTACTTGCTCATGCTTTGGAAATTCCTCGACATTTTCCTTGCAGCCAACTAGCCCCAAGCCAATGCCCAAGATGATCAAATATCGCTTCATCCTGCGACCTCCTCATGGTGGAATTGCCAAGCAAAAGCGCCGACCTCGATCAAAGCAGCAGCTCCTTGGCAGAAGCAAGTTTGCCACAGCTCTGCTCTCTACGCAAGAGCGCGCTTTGCAAGTACCTGTACGTCTGGAATGAAGAAAACTCCGATGCTGTGGAGGCGCGTTTCGGGAGCCAAAGCCTTCGTTACGAGAGGGTAGCGCGGGATCACTGAGCAAAATACGCAATGAGCGTATTTTGTGCGCTGGTTGGAATGCATGCCATCCATGGCATGCATTCCTATGGGCCGCCTACGGCGTTCGATTTCGACATCCATGTCGAAATCCCGGCGAACAGCCGAAACGGCGCACAAAAAAAAGCGCGAATTGCCGAATTTTGCGAAGAAGCCCGCGCGTAGAGGGAGCCGAAACGAGCAAAGCTGAAGGCTTTGCGAGTTGAAAGCTCAATGAGATCATCCTTTGCGCAGCATTCTGTCTATTTGTAAGAATGCTGCGCAAAGGATAGAACGAATTGTGGGACTCCCCCCACAAAAATAAAGAGCATACATATCGCATTCATGAGAGTATTCTTAGCTCTAAGCATTGGCGGCCTGCGAACGTATATCGCAAGATACATGTCGCTTCATGCAAAAATTCTCTATCGCTAGCGAAAATGCGTCAACTTGACTATATGCTTCGGTAGCGTAGCGGGACTTTGGATCATTTTGCTGCGTATTTTCATAAGCCCAAGGAACGTGATGAAGAAGAAAGCCATTTTTTTGAGTCTTATTGCAGTATCGCTCATGGTTTTTGCGCTTAGTTGCAAGCGCGCGCCCGAGCCCGCGATGGAAGCGGAAGTGCCAAAGACTGAGCAAGCCCATGCGGCAGCACAACAAGCTGCGCAAGGAGATGAGCATAGCGCGGACGACGGACATGATCACGACGCACACGCGGACGGGCATGATCACGGCGCACACGCGGCTTTGCCTGCGCCAGCGGACGTTGCGGAAGCGCCAGAGGATGCACAGCGAACCCCATCGGGTTTGGCGTACAAAATTTTGAAGCAAGGGGCAGAGGGTGGTCCAAAACCCACGGCGGCCGACACGGTGAAGGTGCACTATTCGGGTTGGACGACAGACGGCAAAATGTTCGACTCTTCGGTGGTGCGTGGAGAGCCTGCGACTTTTGGCTTAACGCAAGTCATCGCGGGTTGGACCGAGGGTTTACAATTGATGAAAGTTGGCGACAGCGCGCGATTTTGGATTCCGGAGGATTTGGCCTACAAGGGACGAGCGGGGGCGCCTGCGGGAACCTTAGTCTTTGACGTCGACTTACTCCAAGTTGTAAAAGCACCCGAAAAGCCCGCCGATTTAACGCCTCCCCAAGACGCTATTGTGCTGGAATCTGGGGTGGCGTATAAGATTACGAGAGAAAACCCCCAAGGCGCCAGTATCGGCGAAAAGCATCTTGTTAGCTTTGATTTCGCCGTTTGGACCTCAGACGGCGAGATGGTAGATGCGTCAATAAAGCATGGAAAACCGATGTTTGGGCCAGTAGAAGCGTTTTTTCAACCCTGGAAAGAGGTTTTGCCCCACGTTAAGGTAGGCGAAAAAGTCTTGATTTGGGCCCCAGAAGCCTTAGCTTTTGGAGGAGCTGAGGGCGCGCCCGCGGGTGACATCACTTTTGAGCTTGATGTACTGCGTATAGCTCAAATGCCAGAAACGCCCGAGGATATTGATGCTGCGCCCGAAACTGCTACGAAAGAGAGTAACGGCGTTGCATGGCGCATCATTAAAGAAGGAGCGGGCAATAAACCCACGCTGGAGAGTAAGGTAGTATTTCACTATACGGGCTGGACGGCGGATGGAAACGTCTTCGACTCATCGCTGTGGCATGAAAAACCCTATAGCGGTCAGGTGGGGCAACTCATCAGCGTTTGGGCACAAAGTCTGACACAGATGACTGTCGGAGAGCAGCGACGCATTTGGGTGCCAGAAGGTGAGGCCAGTAAGGGGGAAGCGAAATTACCGCCCGGAAAGATCGTCTTTGATTTAGAGTTACTAGAAATAAAATAGAGGCAATATGCGCTTAGAAATTTTAAAAGCACTTGAGCAACTGCGCCCCATGATCGTCGCAGACGGCGGAAATGTTGACTTCATTGACTATTTTGATCACGTCGTGTGGGTTCAACTCACTGGCGCTTGCGAGAGCTGCCCGCACGCGGGGCTTACGATAAAATACGGCTTAGAGTCGAAGTTACAGGAGCTCTACCCTGAAATAAAAGCGGTGCGCGACATCAACTTAGAAATTGATGTGTAACGCTATCTTGCTTGATAGCTCAAATAATTCCTCGTCTTCCTCTTTACGAAGCAGCGCATACGAAAATGCGTAAACTATTCACTTTTGCCGAACTTTATACCACAACGTTCTAAAACCACAGTATGATGAAAGATAAAATTAGAGAATGTGTAGAGAATCTGCTCTTTGATGACGAATTGCCCTTAACGGGAGAACGTGCCATTAAAGAGATTGTAGTCCATGACGACACCGCTAAGATCACGATTGGCGTTGATGGCGAAAACAGCCCCATGGAGCGCTTCGACCTCGAAGATCGTCTTCGTAGCGCAGTGCTCGCCATGAGTGGGCTTCGCAGGGTGCTGATCACATCGGTCTCTTTATTTGAGAGCCGCAGCGAATCGCTGAAACCACCCAAGGGCGCAAAAAGCTCAAAAGCGCCAGTCGCAAAAAAAGAGCATTCGCTACCTCCCAAAACCGCGATCGCGGGCGTCTCGTCTGTGTACATGGTTTGTTCTGCTAAAGGCGGCGTGGGTAAAAGCACCGTAGCGCTCAACACAGCTTTGGCGCTTAAGCTCGAGGGCTACAACGTGGGGCTTTTGGATCTCGATATTTACGGCCCCAGCCTCTGTGCACTCATCGGCACGGAGACGCCACCGCAGATAGAAGGCGACAAAATTGTCCCCCCCAAAGTTTTTGGCATATCGGTTCTGAGCATCGCCATGATGATGGATAGGTCACAGCCGCTGATCTGGCGCGGTCCCATGGTAGCGTCTGTCATCAACCAGTTGCTCTTTGAAGTCGATTGGTCGGGGCTTGATTTCTTAATCATCGACATGCCGCCTGGTACCGGCGACAGTTACTTGAGCCTACTTCAGTCTATTGAAGTTGACGGCGCAGTCATCGTTACTACGCCTTCGGAATTGGCGCTAGCCGATGTTACGCGTGGAGCTGGGCTATTTGAACCATTTGATGTGAAGATTTTAGGGGTAGTCGAGAACATGGCTAGCTACGCGTGGCCAGGAGCCGACGATGCCATAGAAACACTCAGCTCCATCACCCCAAGCGACCAACTGATGGCCAATAAGCTACAAAAAATCCAAGATCTGCTCCAAAGCGCTAAATACCTACGGATCTTTGGCGATAACACCGAACGCTACCTCAAGGTACTCAATCTTGAGCTTATCGCGTCCTTACCGCTGGATACGGAACTCCAAGCGCATAACGACGCTGGCGCCCCTTACATGGAGGATCCCAAAAACGCCGACATCATGAAGGCGTTTTTGAAGATCGCGCGCTTTATTGCCGATGATCGAGCACAAAAACTCTAATTTTCTTTGCTAGATTTCAGGACATCTATGCGCTTCTTTAATCTTTAGGAAGCAAACCTGAGACCTTTGCACGGCTAGAAATAGCGAATTTAATTTTACAAATCCGATACAGTTTTAAACAAAATGAGACATTTTGTAGAGAAATATAAGCTAAAAAATGCTAATAAAATAAGGCAGGTTGAAGATAGAATGACATTTTATTCGAAAAGTGCTTAAAAGAGTGCTTTCTTTGGGGAAGGGGGGTACGGGGGGAAACATCTTTTCTTTGGCACATAGAAAAGGGTTTCCCCCCGTGCAAAGCTCTCAATCTAGCAACTAAAGTCGCAATTTTTTGGCTGTCCATAAGCTGGCAACTCAAAACGGCTTTCCTCTGGCATGAGTTTTCCGCGTGGACAGCTCTATAAATTCAGAACGCAGCTTTAAAACGAAATTTTACAGCGGTTTTTCTTCAAGCTCTGTGTTTTGTTCCTTCCCTCTAAAGAAAGTAGTAGAAAATTCGCTTTTGGGTATGGGAAAAAGCATGGACTCTGTGGGAAGCTCGGGATCGTACAAAACGACAATGGGGTCGTTGATACTGAGTTCGCATGCGGTACGAAGTTTAACAAGCTTGCTCCCTACGCAGCACTTATCGTCGACTAAAAACTGATAATCCACCCTTAGAAAAGCTGAATTTGAAATACCCTGTATATTTTCGAGGAAATAATTCTGGTACTCGCCATTTCGATATATGTTTAACATATTAACATAACCGATAGTAGCTGTTCCGTTTTCGTAGAGTTTTCGAGCTCTTTTAAATGATGTGTATCGCGCATTCGCTCTTTTAAATAAAAGATAGTTTGCATAAAAATAGAGCGGCACCAACACAGATATTCCCACTATCCAATAAACGTCAGATTCTGTGTACAAGAAGCGTTTATACACAATATAAGCGATCGTGGCGCCTACAAGGCTAAGGCTTAGCAAGGCTACAAACTTGTAAAAAGCAATGCGCTTCTCGTAGCTGGAATGTAGCTTTCTCGGCGCATCGGCGAGCTTGGCGAGCACGGATTTGCACTCTTGTGGACGCGGCGCGCTAAAACGCATGATGACGTTTTTGGGCTTTGCAAGACTATCTTGCATTATATGGTCTCCAAAAGCCGCAAGCTCTCTTCGTGTTTGCCAACAACGCTATACACCTTAGCTCTTAAAACATTGAGATATGGCTTAACGCCGAGGTGCTTGGCCTTCTCGTATGCTTTTTCGGCCTCATCAATATAGAGCAAAACGCCTTCACTATCTTGCGTTTGCGCCGCCGCGACGGCTCGTCCCCAGCAAGCCGCTAGAACGGGCTCACTACCAGAACAGGCTTCGCGGAAGGAGGCTTCAGCGTGCATATAATCGCCTTTATAATAGGTTTCCCAGCCAATGGCCGTCTTTTCGAGGCGCTGAATTTGTGCAAGATCCTTCTCGACATCCGAAAACTGCAGCAATCTCTGAATTTTATTGCGTACTCGCTCCCAACCCATGCGATCGAGTGCGGGGAGGGGCTGTGATTGCGTTGGGCTTATTTCGATAACTATTTCGTTGTACAGGCCAACAGCCAATTTTCGCTGAAACTGAATGAGCTCAGGCTCCGCAAAGCCTGTTCTTAGCAGGACATCATAATAGGCGAGTGCGCCGCCGTTTTGGGCGGTAAGTATGGGTCCACCGCTTTTGAGGCTAGCGTTGAGTTGATCAAGAACGGTGCGCTGCGATTCGGGCGTAGAGTACGGGGGAAGTCTTTGAGCTTTGCTGCTAACGGCTTTAAGCTCTCCCTTAATTTTGCGATCGTTCTCGGCGCTTGGCACCAAAGTGATGTAAAAGTCGTAGTAGCGCTGCGCTAAGACATAGTCTTTGAGCATATTGTAGGCACGCGCGCAGTTGAGGTAAGCCATGGTTTGGCTACGCGGGGATAGCTGTATTGCCTTTTGATACGAGGAGACGGCTTCTGAGTATTTCTGTGCGTTATAAAGCTTATTCCCGCGCTCAAAGAAATCTTGGCCAGAGCTTTGCGCAAAGACGGCAGTTGCAAAGACGCACAGTACAAAGAAAACAACAGATATAGAGAGTGCGAAGCGTTTAAACATTATAGCCTCCCATCGTTAGATAGCCTGTAGCCAACTTCATGGATGGGCTCTGCGCTAGGAGCTGGGGAGTCATCGCGTAGGAGCCAGTAGGGGCTTAAGCCAAATGTGAGCGCAAAACCGTGTCTTGCGCGGCTAGCGTCGATACTATCTTCAAAGTCTTGCTGGAGCACGTAGGATAATTTTAGGTACGTCTCCTCGGTTAAATAATACTTCACCCCCAGATCAAAGTTGATGGAGAACGCGGTTTGTTTAAATTTGGGTTGCATAGCAAAGAATTTCGTGTGCAAGATAAGGTGTGTTAATCCTGCCCCGATGACACCCTCAAATTGAACAATATTAAAGGTATAGTGCAATTTAAACTGTAGCGGATAAAACGAAATGTAGGTCAAACGCTCAGCCAAAAGCGGGCTTATCATGATGCTACTCCCCTCATCTCTACCCAAATAAACAGCCGAAAACGCCCTGTTCATAGAAGCGCCTCCAAGGCTTAAGCGAAAAAGCTCTGCTCCCCAATACTCATCCTCGTAGGTCACGCCCAGCACTAACGCATGTACAACCGGGCTAGCCCACATGGTGTAATGGTTTGCCGAAACAGACTGCGGTGAGAAGCTATAGCTCTCATTGTAGCCATCTAAATATATATCCGCCTCAGACCTCGCAAGACTCATGTTCGTCGTAAGAAGCTGATACCCTGCGTAGGCAGAAAACCTGTAGCGCTTAATACCGCGATTCCTAACCCTCCACCACGGCTCGGACTTTGGCAGTAGAGCAGCCTGCGCCGTTTGTGGGTGATTGGGATAGATCTTTATCTTTTGCGTAAAATCTTCGTAACCCTCAGCTTTTACAACAAACTCATGCTCCCCTGGCAAAACTTCGTAAGCATCGTTCGCAGCTCCTAGCTCTTGGCCGTCCATCCACAGTGTGGAATTTTGGGTCGAAGTGAGCATGGTAAAAGTCGTTGGGAGCGCCTCTAATTTGGCCTCGTAAGGATAAACCTCGCCCTTTAACGCATTGACTTCCCAAGAAGCATCGTTATGTCCATTGAGTTTGAAATCCAGTTTTTGTACACCCTCAACGGTTTTGAGCTCTATTGGCGTTTTCCCAACCAGTCGACCATTGAGATAAACCATCGCACCAGGTGGCTGCGAGCTCAAATTGAGCGACGCCTCAAGGGTAAAGAGCGAACCGATGGCTGACTGCACGAGACGTTCGAGCTGGGTGTGCCCCATTTCGATGCGCGTAGCATCGCCCCCTAAGCGTCTGTATAGCGCTAGATTGAGCTGCCATTCATTGCCGTTCTTACTAAACTTCGCATCCGCGTAAGCATCGACGTTGTAGACCTCCGTTAAAAAAGTGCCACCACGCGTGCACGGGCTCCCGTCCTCAAAACAAACTGGAATACTTAAACCCTCTTGCTCGAGTTTTCGCCTAAGAAGCTCAGGCGAAGCAAAATGGCGCTCCTCCGCACGACTTAGCGTACGCAGCACCACCGCTTCGGCCTCACTCTTTTCCGCGGCCGACATCCGTTCGTAACCAATGCGCCACACCACTCGCCGACTTGGGTCTGCAACAGCCTGGCTCGCAAACTGCGTGAGCAGCAAAGCAATGGCAAGCCCCAGCCAACCCAAAACTCGCATTCGTTCAAGCCATCGCTCACTCATTGTCTCTCTCCCTCTTAAGCGAACCCCCGCTACTTCGCCCCATCTTCCCTACTCTAATGCCGCCCCTTACTAGGTTTTTTCTTCATTTCCGGCACATTACCCATCAAAATATCCTCTACCGGCAGATCCCAATACACCTTGCCCTCAGCAATTTCCCTAAGCGCCGTCACGCAAGGTTTATTATCGGTTTCGACCGTCGGCTCCGCACCTTGTAGCAGGGCGCGCGCGCGCTGCGAACCCAGCAAAGCCATCGCGAATCGATTGGGAATCTTTAACAAACAATCTTCTACCGTTACTCGGGCCATATTCTCTCCATTCTAAATCAAAACACCCCACCCCATTCTCTTAGCTAGCATAGCTATTGACGTTCTGCAAGAGTAGTAACCACGTTTCGCGCATCAAGCGCCGTATAAAGCGCAAATATTACGACGTTTTATTTTTTTGGCAGGGGGCAAGCCCCCTTCGCCCAAGCCTCACGCGTGCATTCGCTCAAAGCTGCAAATCATTTGCCCCGTCTCGGCTACTCGCCGAGCCAGCGCAAATGATGCAGCTTTTGCGAATGAACGCGCGGGGTCTTGGTCTACCCCCAAGATACTGGTCCAAGAGCACAAGCCCTTGGTAAAACTGTTTGAGGCTAGATCATGCCACCATCGATCAAAGCCACCCTCAGAAAACGTTGATCAAGGAACCGAACTTACACAGCGAAAGCTGAATAAGCCAGAGCGGTCGTCGGGGGCGTAGCTGTCGCGATACGCGGCACGCATGCTGTAGCCATCGCCGGCCCAGAAACCACCGCGAATGACACGAAACTGACCACTTGCAGGCCCCGTGGGATTTGTCACTGCAGTCGATGTATACGTTCGATATGCCCAATCGCTCGTCCACTCGAAAATGTTCCCCGCCATATCGTATACCCCATCGGGCGACTTCCCCAAAGGGAACTGTTCCACTGGCGAAGTCATGGGAAAGCCATCCTTGCACGATTCATCGTAATTTGCCTTTGCAGTCGTCGCCGTCCACTCTGCCCCCGTACAAACCTCATTCCACGATGCTGGGCATTCATCACCCCACGGAAAGCGTCGCTGCGTCGTTCCCTTAGCAGCTCGCTCCCACTCTGCCTCGGTCGGTAAACGCCCTCCTGCCCCACTCACAATAAGCTTTTGCTTGCTCCCAATTCACACAATTAATAGGGTGCTTTTCTTTTCCTTCTGCATTGTATGTGCAACTTCCACCTGTTTCAGCCGCTGTGCAGCTCCCCGCTTCTACACAGTGCTTATACGACGCAGCCGTTACCAAATAGCGATCCATCATGTAGGCGTTCAAAGTCACATTGTGGCTCGGTTGCTCATCACCATCGCCCCAAGTGTCGCTATCAGGGCGTCCCATAACAAAAGTCGTAGTTGTTCCCGATGCGGGGATCCTTACGCGATCTTGCATAGAACAATCCTTCCCAATCCACGATATGGTGCAAATGCAAGTATTAGTAGCGCTGCAAGTACCACCGTTTTTGCAAACTACGGCACAAAACGGCTTGCAATCGCCTTCTATACAACGGTATCCATCCTCGCACACTTTGCCATATCCTGTTAATAAACAACCACCACAGTTCTTCGGATCATTGTTGGGGTTAATACAAACTTCACCACAAGGCACAAAACCACTTGCACAATCAGAACCGCACACACCGTTACTACAACGTAAACCCGACGCACACTTTTCGCCCCTACCCTCCACTACACAGCCACCACAATTGTTGATATCGTTCTCTGGATTTACGCAAGCTGCCTCGCAGCTAACTGTCGGCAAGGGGCAAATTAGCTGGCAAACCCCATCCACACACGATACGCCCTCAGTACAACGGCTACCCGTACCGTCGTAAAAGCATCCACCGCAGTTATTCGTGTCTGTACCAATATGCGCACAAGTCGCATCACTGTTGATGTCCAAACAAGCCGTTTGTGATTCTGTACATTGCTCTCTGCAGGCAAAAACAAAAACCTTGTCATCTAAGCCTACAGGACGACAGACTTTCTCATTTGTACAGCGCCCCTTCTTTACCCCGTAATCAACCTCCGAAGACATCTCGCATTTGCCCGCCGAACGCATTTCATCAATGCTGCACTTATC
Organism: Bradymonadales bacterium; assembly: GCA_041656175.1. GTDB lineage: Bacteria > Myxococcota_A > Bradymonadia > UBA4248 > UBA4248 > JBBAEA01. Next base: position 53,245 of record JBBAEA010000004.1, read on the forward strand.
CATATTATCAGGGCAACAACGCGCATCACGCGGTGGGCATAAACTTTCTTGGCCACGGGTAAAATCTAAAACTTCATCCGTCTCACAGGATAAAATAAGGAATAAGCCCACAAACAATATATACAACGTAGTTGTCATGCGCATTTTTTGCACAAAATAAATTCACTCAAGCATCTTAGTCCCTCCGCCAAAACAGAACCCAAGTGAATTTAGCATGACAGCGCAAGCCAAGCAAATATACCTTTATCGCTCCCATGCCTCCAAGAATTCGCAGCAAGTTTGCTAACAAAAGTATCTTCCTAGCAAACATAAGTATCACTCGATTTTTTGACCGAGTTCAAGCAAACTAGGATAGCCTTACTTGCTTTCGCTAGCTCTTTTTTGGCAATTATTTCATTGATCAGGGGCAGCTTTGAAAGCTGCCCCTACAGCAAAACCACTCTGATTTATTGGGGCTACCACCCTATTCAGAGTGTCATTAGTAGATCAGGGGGCTAAACTTGCACAGCGAAAGCCGATGCTGTTGTAGCGGATGTCAGGGAGGTAACTGGCGCGATACGTGGCACGCAAGCGGTTGCAGTGGTCGCCCCAGTGTGCACCGCGTACGACACGGCTCTGACCACTTGGAGGCCCCTTGGGGTTGATTTCGGCAGCCGATGTATATGCTCGACAACACCAATCGCTACACCACTCCGAAAGATTCCCCTCCATATCGTATAGCCCTTCGGGCGACTTCCCCGAAGGGAACTGATCCACTGGCGAAGTGTAGACAAAACCATCTTTGCAATCCATATCATTGCAATTTGTCCTAGCAGTTGCCGCCGTCCACTCTACTCCTGTACAAAAACCAGCCCACGATGTCGGGCATTCATCGCCCCACGGAAAGTGTCGTTGCGTCAGTCCCTTAGCGGCTCGCTCCCACTCTGCCTCGGTCGGCAAACGCCCGCCTGCCCACTCACAATAGTTTTTTGCTTGCGCCCAGTCCACGCAATTGATCGGGTGCTTCTCCTTTCCTGCTACATTATATGTGCAATCCTCACCCGTATTCGTTGCTGTACACCTCCCTGCCTCTACTCAGAGCTTATAGGATGCCGAAGTCACCAAATAGCGATCCATCATGTAAGCGTTCAAAGTCACGTTGTGGCTCGGTCGTTCAATATTGTCCCAGGGGGCGCTACCAGGGCGTCCCATCACAAAAGTCGTCATTGCGCCAGTTGCAGGTATCCTAACGCGATCTGGGGTTTTGCAATCCGCACCCGTCCAATTCAATGGGCAACATATGTTTGGTACAGCGCAATGCTCCCCACTTTTACAAGGGGGGCTGCATACTGGCGTTGCACAAGTTTCACCGCTCCAACCCGTGGCGCAAGTGCAAATACAGGGCGCGCTACATGTACCGCCGTTTTGGCAATCTTCGGCGCAAAACGACTTACACTCTGCTTCAAGACAACGGAAGCCTTCCTCGCGCTTTTTGCCATGCCCTGTTAAAAAACAACCACCGCAGTGCTTCGGATCGTTTGTACAGCGCCCCTTCTTTACCTCGTAATCAAGCTCCGAAGCCATCTCGCATTCGCCCGCTGAACGCAGTTCCTCGAGGCTGCATTCCTCTATCTCGTCGGGGCAACAGCGCTCATCCCGCGGTGGGCAAACGCCCTCTACCCCTGAGGTAAAGTTCAAAGAATCTCCCGTTTTACAGGATAAAACCAGGAGCAAGCCCATAAACAAGAAATAAAATACGTATTTTACACGACTTTTCTACATACACACAATACACCCGCACGCGTTGCGCCTTGCAACGTTTTAGAACATTGTAGCGTTTCAACACTGCGGGGGCAAAGATTTTTGTTTTTTTATCATTTTGCGGATTGGATTATGTGCTCGTAGATCGAGGCATAAACGGGAAGCTCTGGTTAAAGCGGGGGGGTAGCGCGGGATCGCCGAGCAAAAGGCGCAATGAACGAATAATATGCGAAGGTTGAGCGCTTAGCGAAAACTTCGCATATTATAATCGTGAATTGTCGAATTTTGCGAGGAAGCCCGCGCGTAGGGGGGATCTAATCCCCCCACCCAAAAAAGAACGTTCATATCATTTGGCTAACTCTAGAGTAAGGGAAGAGAACGTGCTATGGTCTTGGGCTTGGGTATGGGGATTTTTATGGGAAGTGTGCATGCTTGAACGGTTAGGAAGATACGAATTGGACGCGGTCGTTGCAGAGGGCGGCATGGCGCGGATATATCGTGCACACACTGTGGGTTTGGGCGGGGTGGAGAAAGTCGTTGCCATTAAACGCTTGCGCGCGCAACTGCGAGACGATGATGAGTTGCTTCGCATGCTGGTGGACGAAGCGCGTTTGATGGCGCTGATGGCACAAAAGAATATTTGCCAAGTTTATGGTCTTGAGAGGGACGGCGGCGAGTATTTTATCGTGATGGAGTATGTGGAAGGCTGCAATTTGAGCGAGTTGTGCCGTTATTTGAGGCAGCAAAATCGGGTGCTGCCGCCTGAAGCGGCGGTGTACATTGCGATTGAGGCGCTCTCGGGGCTTTCCTACGCGCATCGCTTACAAGATTTAGAGGGTCGAGCGCTAGACATTATACATCGCGACATCAATCCGCAAAACATTTTGTTATCGCGCGAGGGGGAGGTGAAGCTGATTGATTTTGGGATTGCGAAGGCGACGGTACAGTCGACAAAGACGCAGGCGGGTACGATTAAGGGCAAGATCAATTATATGAGCCCGGAGCAGGCGCGTGGGGACAAGATCGAACAGAGCAGTGATGTGTTTGCGATGGCAGCGGTGCTCTACGAAATGCTTACGGGAGAGATGCTCTACCCCCTCTCTCTTGATGATATGAGGCTAATGCAGGCCGTAAAGATGGCGCAGTTTAAGCCGCTTAGCGAGCTTCGTCTGCAAATACCTTTGGGCTTGAGACAAATTTTAAACAAAGCGCTGCGCCGCGATACGAATCAGCGTTACGCCAGTTCGCGCGAGTTTTTGCTTGCACTTGTGCAATTTTTTAACGAGCAACCGCGTCGTTTTGATAGCATACAACTGTCTATGCTTGTCGACTCTTGCGTAGAGCATCAAAAAAAAGTTGAGGCTACGGCCGTCAGCGACTTTGGGGCACAATCCAGTGCGCCACCGCTCTATTTAGCTGCTGGCGTTAGAAACGAAACGGATGCGCCTCATTTTGAGGATTCTCCAACAAGCGTGTATGATAAAGGCGGTTTACAGAAACTTGTCAGCGAATTGGAGGCAATGAATGTGCGAGCGGGGGCTGGCGCTTTGGGAGATGAGGAAGAGCAAGCTATTCATGCGCACAATACCGATACTGTTATTAGTTCTGTAAAAAAAGATTCATCGAGGTCGAGGGGAGGGGCTTTGGGGATTTTAAAAATACCTTTTGCCTACCCCATCGTTAGCCTCCTATTGCTGCTAACGGTATCTGTCGCGCTTTTGGTGGTGCTTATTATTAATGAAGACAGCATCTCGCAAGCTGCAAATAAGCAGGTAAGCCTGCGTAGCACGCCTGAGGGGGCACAAATATTCATAGATGGCCAAAACACACGAATGCTTACGCCAACCAGTGTTCCAAGTGGAAAGAAAATCGTTTTAAAGAAAACTTACTACGTCGATGAGCACGTCGATCTTAGCATCAAAAACCCGCCACCACTACTCAATATTGCACTTAGCCCTAAGCGAGGTAAACTCATCGTTACAACGCAGCCTTCGGGGGCTCAGATTTATATGAACGGCAATAATATTGGTTACACGCCGCAGACCATCGACGCGAAAAAAGGTCATGAATACGAGTTCATACTCTCGAAGCCGGACTATCGCACGGAGCGCAGAGCTCTGTTTTGGGGCAACGAAGCGCAGGACGAATTGTATTTAGAGGTCGAATTAACGCGGGATTAACTGAATGTGGGCTTTAACATAGGCTTTCTTAGCTTCTTTTTTCAGCGCAGCGACAACGCAGAGCTGGCTCTACTCGGGTAAGGATTAATCATTTAATGCAAATCGCTCTTTTAGAAAAATCGCTCAAACCGTGGTGTGATGACGTCATAGCGCGGGGTTGGAGTACGAAGCTACCCTTTGAAGGGGAGGAGTCCGAGTGTATTGGCGGCGACATGGGAGGGGGTTTAGAGGATTTTCGGGTTTACGAAATACCAGCCTATAGTGCATGTGGTGAAGGGGAGCATGTTTACTTGCATGTACAAAAGCGTGGTAAGACAAGTTTTGACGTACTTCGTGCGATCGAATTAGCTTTTTCGGTGAAGGAGAGCGAGATCGGTTATGCGGGTATGAAAGATAAGCATGCGATAACGCGTCAGTGGTTTAGCGTGCCATACGCGGGCGACCCCCGTGCAGCTATCGAAAAACTCAGTGAAGATGCGGACATCGAAGTGCTAGAGCATAGTCGCCACAGCAACAAAATTCGCGTAGGCCACCTTAGCGCCAATCGCTTTGAACTGCGGCTCTATGGTGTTTGGGGAAGCGATCGTGCTATAACTGCGCGTTGCGATGCCTTGTCGCGACGAGGCTTTATCAATTATTTTGGTAAGCAGCGCTTTGGGCGCGACGGCGCTAATGTTGCAAGTGGGCTAGAGGCGCTTAGAGGAAAGCGCAGGCTTAAGCACAAAGAGCTCAAGTTCGTCATTAGTGCTCTGCAATCAGCGGTATTTAACCTTAGCGCTGGTATGCGCTTAGAGCTTTTTGGCGATGAACTTTTTGAGGGCGATGTGCTTCAAAAGCGTGGTGGTGGCTGTTTTATTTGTACAGAACCTAGCGTTGACCAAGAGAGAGCGCGTGCAGGCGAGGTCGTATTAACCGGTGCCTTGCCGGGCAAAAAGCTCATGACTGCAGCGGGTGTTGGGCAAAGGATCGAGAGTTTTTCGGCACAAAAGTTGGGTTTGAACTGGCCCGAGGATGCAGGCGATGGCCTATCCCTATCGAGTATGGGGAAGATGGCAATGGGTTGTAGGCGTCCCATTTGGGAGCAAGCCCAAGATTTAAGTTGGACGCGCCTAGACGAAAGTTCGATAACAGTATCATTTACATTATCTTCTGGTTCGTACGCCACAGTGCTTATGCGTCAACTCTGTGGCCAGAGCTTTGGACGATGAGGGCAATATGAGTGACGGTGTAAATTTAATGAACTCCATCCGCGATCGCTGTAAACGCATGAGCGAATTATTCGATGGGACGAGTTTCGTGGGCGTGCTTAATTATCGTGCTCTTAATTATTCGCAAGAGCAAATTAGCTTGTACTCCAATGCTCTCGCTCTTGATTGCATCACTCAAGATGGCCGCTCATATTACCATCGCGGGCACATGCTCTTGATCTATCTTTTGGCCAAATCGTCATGCATACGCTGGGAGCCTTGGGAGAGCGGGCACTACGATATGGAAGATATACTGAGCAGACGTGCGATTTTGTGCGAGCTACAGTGGGATTTTATCCGCAACGACGCCGTCGTCGTCAATCGCCTATTTTCTTGGCTGTGGGACAGCGATATTCTTCGCTTCTCGCCCTCGGACGCCGTACATGTAAAAGCTCTCATTGACCAAGCCCTCGATAACATCGATAGCTCTGGTTTTTTAGAGAGTTTGCGCGTTGATGGTGATGGGAGCGGTGAGTATTTGCTGGTTCGCGATTTACTGGCGATGCAGGCAGAAATCAGTCATCTGCTCACTCTAGCTAGCGACGCGGGCAGCGATATTCCAAGCATACAGCACCTTACGGAGCGAAACGAAAAAATCGCACAGTGGAAAGACTGGCTTCAGCTTCCTCAAAGCCCGTACCTCGCGACGCCATGTCGCGAAGTTTTGGCCGACGAACGCATGGCTTTTTTGCGCACGCGCAATTTGCTACTCATTCACGAGGATTGGGCAGAGCTGGCCAAGCACTATGAAGAAAACCGCCACATCTTTGAAAACGAGCTAAAGAGTCTGGCGCGCTATTACGCTTGCTTGGGACGTATTTACGGCGAGCGTTTAAACGACAACACGCAAGCAGCGGAGTACTTCGCAGAGGCGATGAACTATGATCCCAGTGATTTTGAGTCCTTCCACCGCGTGAAGTTCTACCTACGCGAGGGTCAGCAGTGGACGCGTCTCGTAGAATTACTCTCTAACCACTGGGAGAGCTACGAGGATATGCAGATGCGCTGTGAAATCCTCATGGAGTGCGCCGAGATCCAGGCAAAGGAACTTAAGCAATACGAGGAGGGCATCGGTCTTTTTGAACGCGCCTACACGGAGGGTCACGCGAGCTCGCACTTTGAGTCTTTGTTCCATATCATTCAAGAGTCCAGTGAACTTCCCACCAACATGCGCCTTCGCGCCTGCGTTGTCCTCTCGGGTCATATTTCGAGTATGGGGGATGCCGATCGCTACGTCGCGCTAAGCAACCAGTTGATGGCAGAGGACGAAAATCTCGATCTCGCCATTAAGTCGCTCATCCATGCGGGGATACAAAACTACTTAGCTACCCCCATCAAAGCGCTAGAGACTTTGAAAGAGGCCATCGTACAAAACCCGACGATATCGCTATATGAAGGAATGTTGTACAGGATATTTTTAAAATCGCTGAACTATAATGAACTTTTGCTGACATTCGACGATTTAAGCGACGAAGACATAGAACAAAAAAATCTGGCGCACATTTGGCTTACGCTGGGGCGCGCCTTACTAAAACTCGGCAACGCCGACGATATTGCTTTTAGGTATCTTGAACGAAGTGCGCTCAATGATAGTGAAAACAGCAAAACGATTGAGTTATGTCTTTCGATCAGTGAGAAGCTGCAGCTCATTGATAAGCAGTGGCTCTACGCAATGCTACTTAAAGAGCAAAGCAAAAGCGCTGCTCAACGCGACGCACTAGAGAATCGCATACAATCACTGCGCCTTAGCATCGACGATGATGATTTAAAGTTGTGTAGCAGCTATGAACAGATGTTGTCTTTCCCGGCGTTGCGCCAAAATGCGGCTCAAGAACTTATGCAATGTATTGCGCGTGTTAGCGATAGCGAGGCTATTTTAGAGATGCTGCAACGCGTCGAAGCGCGCTCGCTTGGCGGTGAGGATCGTGAACTCGTCGAAGAGCTTTACCGTAGTCTACTTGAGCGCGAGTTGAGCCAAGATGTGAAACGCGGTGTCCTTGAGCGCTACCTTGGTTTTATGCTCGGACAAGGCGATAAGCTCGATCGCGCGCACTACATAGATATCCATGCGGAGTTACTGGTTTTAGCGCCAGCAGAACGACTACTCTCTGTACTTCGCCCGATTAACCCAAGTAAAGATGAATACAGGGCTTGGACCAACAGCGTCGAGGACAAGCTGAGGCCACAGAGCGATGATCAGGGCAAATCAAAAACTTACGCTATCTTGGCCGAAGTTTACGCTAAAGAACTCGAAGATAGCGAGAAGGAAGCACAAAGCTACGAAGAGATTCTACGGTTTAGCCCTGATAACGTCGAAATTTTCGAGAAGTGCATAGCGCTGCACGAGGGGCGCGAGCAATACTACGAAGCGCTGGAACTGATTCGAGAGCGAATGCCTGCTAGCTTAGGCATAGAAGAGCGTCTGAAGTATTACAATCGTACTGCGCAAGCCGCTATGGTATCGACCAATGACTATGCCATGTTAGCCGAATCGCTAAAACTCATCGCCGACACGAGTCCAAGCGCGTTCCGCACACAGCTACAGGCTTTAGTTGCGCATGCAAGCAAAAGCGAAGTCGAGCCCGAGCAAATCAACTCCATGCTAGAATCCGTCGAAGGCGATGACGCCTTGGCTAAGCAGCATTTCGCTAGCTTGCGTCTTGAGCGCGCCCAGCTCCTAGCCAATAGCGGCGATCTCGATGGGCTCGCTGCCCTGCTCGATGAAAGACTCAAGAGCGCTTTAGAGAGCTCCCCCACAGTCGCACTCGAAGCGAAGGAATTGTGTAATAAACTCGCCACTCATCCCAGTTACAACGAATTGCGCGAAATTTGGCAACTCCAAGCGCAGAAAACCCAAGCTCAGCTTTCGGCTCCAGCTATTCGTGCTGTCGAAACTCCGACTCCAGCAGCCCAAGCTGGCGAAGCCCTAACAGCGAAATCCGACACTGGCGCCGAGATTATCGCTAGCATCAAGTCCTTAGATACCCTCGAGCAATCCGTTGCACAGATCGATGCGCATCTCAAAACATTTACGAAGCCCGCGCTCGCGATCAACTTCCTTAAAGATTGCTCTTTAGCGCTAGAGGCTATCAACGCTATGGGAGCAGCCGAAAACTACCTAAAACGCGTCTTTGCCCTCGATCTCAATGATCCTGCTCTACCCGAGTTCTATAAGCGAAGGCGACAGTTCAAAAAAGCGCTCAAGATCATCCAATTCAGAATAGCGAAGGAGAAGAACGCAGAATTGGCAAGGGATCTTCAGCTTGAAGCAGCGCTCATAGAGGAGCTGGCAGGCGACTTTAGTGCGGCCAACACGCGCTTACAGACATTGCTCAAATCACTCCCGCCAACAACGCCAAAACCAGTACTCGTACACATACACCGCAGTTTAGCGCGCTTAAACACTTTTTGCGGCGATGTTCCCGCCGCTGTAGAATCGCTAAAAGCCGCTGGCCTTGTAGCCGATTTTAAGCAAAAGGAAGAAATCGACGTTGATTGTGCGTTCCTATTGCGCGACCTCGGACGCTTTGAGGAAGCGCGAAAGCTCTTCTTAAGCCTTCGGATTCGCGGGCTAAACAACGAGAGAATGACTCTCTTAGGCCTTAGTTTCGACATCGATGAAGCAAAATATGCCGACGCACAAAAGAAAATCGATGAGAGTATGAATGCGCCCGAATTTGCAGCGCTAAAACTACCTCTATTGGAACAATTCTTGCGTTTACAGCAGTCGCGAAACGAAGATTCGCAAGCTCTACAAGAAACAGCAAAACGCATTTTAGAGCTAGATCCCGATAACCGACATGCACTAGATGTAACGGCAGACTCGTAAACTCAGCTTAGGCTAAAATGACAACGTATATGGAGAATAAGGAATAAAATGCTTATCGCATTCAACAACGACATTGAATTTCGCTCACGTTGGTATCACATCCAGACTGAAGATAATGGTGTTAAGGATGGACACATCACTACAACCGTATTCTTCTCAGGACAAATCCTAGAGTCAAAGAGCATTAGTTATCTTGGAAATATTAAAGACGTCGCCGCGGTCGATGACCAAAATGCTATCATTAAAGAATTGATGGTGACGCAGCATCGCCAGTTTTACCAGAAACTCTACGAAGGTAGCTACGAAGAGCAGGTTAACAATATCGTTAATCGCAATTCGCGCTCTTCGCTTCTTTCAGATTCTCGACTTGGCAGCAAGTCCATGCCTAGCGTTCCCCCACTACCAACGCATTCCAGTACTTCACTTCGCGTCAATAAACCCGTACAAGTCGTCGCTAAGGCAAACAACAGCGTAGGAAGGCCGCCAAGCGCGCCAAACGCGCAGTCACGCGCCTCCGCCGCACCCCTGAGTGCTCCAGTTATTTCGGCCGCCGTTCAGAAATACAGATCCCAAGCTGCACACCTAAGCTACGCTGGTTTTAGATGGTCCAATGAAGACTTGGCAATCGACGTTTTAGCCGCCGAATTTCTCGAAGCCAACCCGCCAGCGCTATAAACAGTCCCCCTCCCTTAGCAAAGTCGTATATTTGAGAGCTTTGCGCGGGGGGAACCTTTTTTCTTTTTGCAAAAGAAAAAAGGTTCCCCCCGCACCCCCCTCTCTTCAATCGCGACATGGATGTCAGC